>JAQYIU010000086.1 GCA_028721415.1 Lachnospiraceae bacterium
GAAGCCCATCCATCAACAAATGCGGATTTCACTGCATCCCAGTTAGCATCTGTCTGATCTGCTGCGTAAGCTGTTAATGCCTGACCTACACCGTTCTTCCATTCTTCAGATGGCATTGTGCTGAAGTTCCATGCTACAGGAGTTTTGCCTGCTGCTGTAAGAGCTGCATCCTGTTTTACGAAAATGTTAGCAGATTCCTGAGCGGTATCGAAAGGAATTGTGAATCCCATGTCGTCTGCCATAGCTTTTGTTCCTTCTTCAGAAGTTACACACCAGTTAATGAAATCAAGTGTTGCCTGGATGTCAGCTTCGTCTGCTGTGCTGTTTACACACCAGAAGTTCTCTGTACCTGTACAGATACCCTGATTAGCATCATCAACACCAAAGTAAATAGGAATCATTTCCAGTTCATCTTCTGCAAATAATCCGTCGCCTACAAGGTTAGCATATTCCCAGGAACCATTCTGGAAGAATACTGCTTTGCCATCAAGGAATTCGTTACGGGAATCATCACCAGTCTTAGCAGCCAGTTCAGAAGGATCACATGTACTGTTGTTGATGTAGAGATCCCACATAGCGCGGTAGCTGTCTAAATATGTACCTTTAATTGCATCTGTGCTGTCAATTCCATCTGCCTGATATTCATAGTAGATTGGAAGGTTAGCAAGATGTGTTTTAAATCTCCAGTCAGAGGATCCGTCCATACCTGCGGATGAGAATGCAGAGAATCCAAGTTCTTCAGAACGAGCTGTGATATCTGCTGCAACCTTAGCAAGGTCTTCATTGGACTGAATATCTGCTACTGTGTAGCCTGCCTTTTCAAGAAGAGTTTTGTTAACGATGAGACCATAGGACTCGATAACGTAAGCAATACCGTCAACAGCATCTCCGTCTTTTAATGCGTAGCTATCGCTAGTCAGGTGGCTGTAAATTTCACTGCCGGATAAGTCATAACAGTAATCTTTCCAGTTAGCAAGACCAATCGGTCCGTTCACCTGGAATAATGTAGGAGCATCGCTCTTACCCATCTCACTCATAAGAGTGGTTTCGTAGTTTCCGGAAGCTGCTGTAACAACCTGTACATCTACACCAGTCTGCTCTGTGTAAGATTTAGCCAGATCCTGCCACTGTTCATCCTGTTCCGGTTTGAAGTTCAGATAGTATACGGAACCTTTAGCACCACTATCTGCTGCAGTTGAATCTTCACTTGTGTTACTGCTTCCACATCCAGCTAACATAGTTGCTGCCAATGCACCTGCAAGTACCAGGGATAAAAATCTCTTTTTCATAAAATTCTCCTCCTTTAATGATATGGCTTCGATTTTGGAAACGTTTCCATTCAATCGAAAAAAATAAGATTTTTACTTGTCATCATCATAATATGTTTTACTTAATAAATCAACGTATTTTATGCACTTTTTACAACTTTGACCTTTTGCACAATTTATTTTCAAAATTTTGTACAAAAATACCATATCACTCATTTTCAAAATTTCAAATGGCAATTCTCAATCTTTTCTATTATTTTCGGAAACGTTTCCACTTTAATGCATAAAATTGATGTATTATCATGCCAGGCTATTGAGCCATTGTATGATTTATGATAAAATTTTACTATAATTATAATCAAGGAGGGAGTTTCGCATTATGAAAAAATATCGTTTTAAATTTTTATGCCTTTTCACTTTATGTTTTATTTGTTCAACAAGTACTGTGTGTGCCCAGACAAAAGGAGAAAAAGCACGAACAGCATACAACCAATTCATCGCAAACCATTCTCTGTCCAGTGCAGTTATTATCGATTTGGATAATAACAAAATACCTGAACTTTTATGCTTTGACAAGGACAGCTTCAAATCGTTGGTATATACTTACAAACCATCCAAAAAGAAAATAGTGAAACTTTGTTCTATCAATTCCGGCAAGGGATATGGCTCTTATTATAATGCGAAAAAGCACCAGGTAGCACTTTTTTCCTGTAGTACCGGTGGTTCCATATATAAGATTTATAAAATAAAAGGAACAAAAGCCATAAAGAAAGTGACCTATATCTCTTCCAGAAAATATCCGACATTCAATTATACCTATAAAAAGAATGGAAAAAAGGTTTCCTATAAATCCTGGAATAAAGCTGTTTCATCCATCACAAACAAATGGAAAAAATTCAATGGGATAATGGATTATTAATAATCAATAATATAACGTTCAAACGCGTTCACAATGGTGGTTTTTCCATAGGAACGGCATCTTTCTTCATCGGCATTGTAATTCAGATGGACATGTCCATGAATAAAATATTTAGGTTCATAATCATCTAGCAGTTTCCGGAATACCTGAAATCCCTGATGAGGAAGATCCGTTCCATCTCCCAGTCCCCGAGCCGGTGCATGGGTCACCAGGATATCAATTCCTTTTTTTCTCATTAGCTGAAATCTCATCTTCCGGACTCGAGCTTTCATCTCTTTCTCCGTATATTGATCTTTCTGATCCGGATGATAACGCATGGAGCCTCCCAGGCCCATGATACGTATACCCTGAAAGACTTCGATCCTGTTTTCGATGGAGATACATCCTTCCGGCGGCTTCCGGTCATAAATCTTATCGTGATTTCCCCTGACATAATAAACAGGCCCACGGGCAAAAGTTGCCAGAAAAGAAAGGTACTCCGAGTGAAGATCTCCGCAGGAAATAATACAGTCAATCTCTTTTAATTTGTTTTTATCAAAAAAATCCCAGTAATAGGGAGACACCATATCACTGAGCACTAAAATCTTCATGCATCTTCCTCCCGATTTTCATTGAGACCCTGTACATTTATCAGTGGTTTTGCTTTTTCCATCAGTTCTTTCCGTTCCGGCAGTGTTCCTATGACATTTTCAGCCAGCCAGTTCATGGTTATGATTTCTTCCGGATTCAATACTTTTTCCTCGTCTTTTTGTACGATTCCATTTTGAGAATACAGGACACCGGAAAATGGATTAAAGGTATCGGATCGAATGGTCTCTTTCAGCAAATCAATCAGGCGGGCAGTACCGATAGGAAGATACTTTGAACAAATCACATCAATCACATCTGCAGACATTCCCCACCAGTAATTAATTCCCCGGGCTTCTTTTGTCTGATCCTCTTTCCATGCCCCGTTTATTATTTTAGAAATCATCTGCTCATAGAACTTTCCCCAGTGCCATACCGGCATAGCAAGATTGACCGGGTCATCTCCCCGATCCAGATACAGGCCGAAATGTCTGGACGCCATCTTCGGCACGATCATATCCTGCCCGGAAATACAGGTTACATGATTCTTCTGAAATACTTCAAAAGGATTTCTTCCCCGGACGCTGAGCCATTCCAGATAAATCTTCACCCTTGGATTAATCATCTTGGCTCCCAGCGCAAAAGCGTTAATATTGGCAGTGGTCCCATAAATCGGATAATCTGCCATGTAGCCAATTCTTTCATTTTCTGTCATGGACCCGGCAATGGCTCCCATGAGGAATTTTGCTTCATACATTCTGGCATAATAAGTTCTTATATATTTATGGGAAGTATTTAGAGAACAGTTTAGAATTTTTACATCTGGATGTTCCATCGCCACATGAAGACTTCCTTTGAGCAGCGGCGGTGTGGTGGTAAAAATCAACTTATTTCCATTATTGATGGCCTTTTCAAGTATCTGCTCCACATTTTCTTCCGTAGCATTCTCATAAACAGAAGTAAGGATCTGCTCTGAAAATACTTCTTCCAAATGTAATCTTCCCAGTTCATGGGCATAGGTCCAGGAAGATGTTTCTGCCGTTTTCTCGTGAATAAATGCCACTTTGAGTACGGAGGTATTCGCTGAGAAAATGTGGGGCAATAGTAATCTTTTTTTCTCCCTGACTTTACCAGGTTCCAATTGGAGTTCCGGAATATTTTCAAGATTCAATTCTTCCACAGACTTTTTTATCTTTTCTTTCAGATTCCCATAAGCAGAATCCAGAAGCTCTTTATAATCATAAAGATATAACAGGGTCAGAAAAGCACTCCCCGTTCTTTCTTTATCACATTTTGATAAATTTCGATATATTTTCTCAAACTGGTAATAGAGTGAACGAAAGTTTCGTCGATCCTCATCTGACCAGGCTTCATCCGGTCGTTTTCCAATCAGTTTTTGTACATGAGCATATCCGCCTTCCTCATATAATTCCAGATCATAGATTCCCGACAGCCGATAAAAATCCAGAAATTCATAATAGACTTTATTCTCTTTCTTCTCATTTCGAAAAGGCAGCACACGAATTACATCGGCCATAATGGATACCGCTCCGACACATTTAAGAACACTAACCCGTTTATTTCCCTCCTGCACATAAAACCGATTCATATACTCATAGACCTTCACCGGATCCCGAATTCCTTCTTCCAGATGCGCCCGATATAGATTCATCCATTTTGCAGCAAATTCCGTCTGTTCTTCCATGATTGGATAAAAACTGCCGCTGAAAGAATTACTCCTTCCTTCTGTCTTTGTCCCAACAACCTTCTCAAGCGGTATGGACACTATGCCAAGAGGTATTTCTCCGGAAATTTCATCTTCTTTCTCCTTCAGAATCATATCTAGTACAGGAAGACGGTTTTTCTCTTTTTTTCCAATTTTCAGACATCTCTCATACTGTTCCCGAGCTTCCAAATTGATTTCAAAAGACATACTCTCACCTTCTCTTTTTCTCTGCGTTTTTCACCATTCCGAGCCTGTGAGGTTTGTCGCCCTAATGAGAAAACGCGGCTTCATCGACAAAAGAAAGCGGAAACTGTTCCCTTACATGGCGCTATGACATTGCAGCGAACGAAGAATAGAAAAGTCTTTGCAGAGACGGACACGAAAGTGTCCGGAATCAAAAGACTTTTCAGACCGAAGTACGCGCATGGTCATACAAATGTAAGGGAACAGTTTCCGCATTGTTATACTTGGAGCTGCACTTCATAACAGCGCGACAGGCTCCTATCTTTCCTCAAACGGAGTAAATGGAACATGCTGTCCCACATATTTGTAAGCAGGACGAATGATCTTACTGGTATTCAGAATTTCTTCTAAACGATGGGCACTCCAGCCTGGCATACGTGCAATGGCAAAGAGTGGTGTGAACAATTCCTGCGGGATGCCAAGCATGGTATACACAAATCCACTATAGAAGTCCACATTGGCACAGACGCTCTTGAAGACTTTTCTGTGAGCTGGAATCAACTGGCCTGCGATTCGTTCCACCAGTTCATAGAGATTAAATTCATCCATCAATCCTTTTTCTTCCGCCAGGGCTTTGGCAAATTTCTTTAAAATGACCTCCCTCGGATCGGAAAGAGTATAAACCGCATGACCCATACCATAAATCAGACCGCTGCGGTCAAAGGCCTGTTTATTGAGAATCTTCTGAAGGTATGCCGTTACTTCTTCTTCATTGGTCCATTCTTTAACATTTGCTTTGATATCATCAAACATTTTCTGAACCTTTAAGTTGGCACCACCGTGGCGAGGTCCTTTCAGAGAACCGATGGAAGCGGCAACAGATGAGAAGGTATCTGTTCCTGAGGAAGTTACCACATGAGTGGTGAATGTGGAGTTGTTACCACCACCGTGTTCTGCATGAAGAATCAGTGCCAGATCAAGCACTTTCGCTTCCAGTTCTGTATATTGTCCATCAGGACGAAGCATCAAAAGCATATTTTCTGCAAAAGAACGACCTTTTTCCGGATTGCGGATAAATAAAGTCTCATCTTTTCGGAAATGACAGTAGGAGTGATAGGAATAAATAGCAATCAGCGGAAGTTTGGCAATCAGATCCAGTGACTGACGCAGTACATTTCCCGGAGAAATGTCTTCCGGATTCTCATCATAGGTATATAATGTGAGAACGCATCGCTGCATGGAGTTCATGATATTCTCATTGGAAGCTTTCATGATAACATCACGGACAAAACGACCGGTTAAGTTCTGGAGATCAAACATTACTTCTGAAAATACTTCCAACTGTTTTGGATTTGGCAATCTGCCGAACATCAGCAGATAAATAGTCTCCTCAAAACCATGTTTTCTTCCTTTCAGGCCTTTCACAAGATCGTATACATCGATTCCCTGATAATAAAGTCTTCCTTCTGCCGGAATCTGACGTCCTTCAATCAGATTATAAGCACAGACATCGGAAATCTCAGTGAGACCGGTGAGAACACCTTTACCTGCAGAATCACGAAGTCCTCTCTTTACATCATATTCCACATACAGATTAGGATTGATCCGGTGATTTTTCATCAACTCATGTTCCAGAAGATTCATCTCCTGTTCCAGTAATTCTGTATTTTCAACATTAGTCATCTCATAATTATTCATATATGTATACCTCCTTACGAGCTTTGCCATACAAGATAAAAATGTAAATACCTATTGCGATACTCCCTCGTAATCGGCATTTACATTTTCTCTAAAACGAAATATATTATATATATTACACGAATATGAATAATAATTCAATGCATTTTTCATTTTCCCCGGAAAATGCTCAATTTTATGAATAATAATCGAAAACCAATGAATATAATTAACGAAATAAATTCAATGGTCCACTATTTGTCCCTTTTTTCAACACTTTCGCCACTTATCTTCCTTTGAAAAATGTCAGAAAAAAAACCGCAGATGCCAGAAGAACAATCATCGGTCCCGTGGCAATATCCGTATAATAAGATAAAATCAGTCCCAATACACCGCAAAAAACAGCAATTAACACAGAATATAAATGATAACTTCTCATAGAACGGGCCAGATTTCTCGCAGCAGCTGCCGGTAAGATCAACAAAGCATTAATAATCAGCAGTCCCACCCATTTGATCGAAAGCATAACGATGACAGACATAAGGATGACGAACATATTATCATATAATCGCACCGGAATCCCCTTGCTCTTTGCCAGAGAAGTATTGATGCTCACAAAATGAAGCCGGTTAAAACAGAAAAACCAGAAGATTCCGGTGAATATAAAGGCAAGTCCCAATCCAATCAGTTCCCGGTGAGTGATACTCAAAATATCTCCGATGAGCAGAGAATTATATTTGGAAAAATTGCCGCCCATGGATAAAACTGCAAGACCAATGGCAAGACCACAGGAAGCAAATACACTGATAATCGTTTCTGCTCCGGCTTTTCCACGGTATTTGATCCAGTTGAGGAAAAGGGCAAAAATAATACCAAAAATTATCATGGATAACGTTGTATCAGTCATTCCAAGAACAACACCGATAGCAATTCCGGTAATTGCAGAATGGCCCAAAGCATCCGAAAAAAATGCCATTTTGTTATCCACGATCATGGTCCCCAGCACACCAAACAGAGGAGTAATCAGAAGAATCGCCAGAAAAGCATGGCGAAAAAATTCATATTCAAACATTTGCATCTTATTCCTCCATTCTGTGATAGGTGGTATATCCAAAAGTTTCTTTAAAAGCCTGTGTCTTGTACACTTCTTCCGGTCGTCCTTCTTCCACCACATTTTTATCCAATAAAAGAACTCTGTCAGAATATTCATACACGAAGTCCAGATCGTGACTGATCATCAAAATTGACAGATCATACTCTCTTTTTAATTGATCCAGCAATTCATAAAAATGCATGGTTCCATTCCGGTCAATTCCGGAAATCGGCTCATCCAACAAAAGCAGGTTCGGCATCGGACAGGTGGCAATGGATAAAAGTACTCGCTGTAATTCTCCTCCGGACAGGTCACCCAGACACTGATCGATAAGATTTTCTGCCTGAAAACGCTCCAATTCTTTTTTTATTTTCTCATAAACTACTTTATCCTTCCACAACCAGACCGGTTTGCGACTGATACATGAAGCAAAAAAATCATAGACCGTTGTCGGGCTGTTTTTATCAAAAGTCAGATGCTGCGGTACATAGCCGATCTTCAATCGGCTTTTGTAACCATTTCTCATATCTTCAAAAATAATTCTTCCTTTATAAGGGATTTCTCCCAACAAAGCTTTCATCAGTGTTGACTTACCAGCTCCATTCTTCCCGATAATTGTGAGCATTTCCCCGCAGTAAAGGTGAAAGTTCACATCCTCAAGGATCGGATTCTGGTCCAGAGTCACACTGACATGTTCCACTTTTGTACAGTGATTTCCACATAATTTCGGTTTAATCCGCCGCACGTTTCAATTCCTCCAGATTCTTTCTCATACTAGTTAAATAAGCATCTTTCTCGTATTCTCCGCTGACACCGGAATCCAGCTGATATCGTTCCATACCTGTTTCCTGCGCCAATAATGTCGAAATATTGCCGGAATACTGGCTGTCAGATACAATCACTCCATTTCCGGCATCCCCGACTTCATCAATCAGTTCCCGCATCTCTTTGGCAGAAAATCCGCTGTCCTTCTCCACATCCAAAGTTTCCAGTACCGGATACCCATATTCCTCTGCAAGATAAACAAAACTCTCGTGAAGAAGCACACAGCCAGGTTTTTCTTCTTTCTGTTTCAGGGCAGCATATTCTTCTATCAAATCATCTATTTTTTCAGTATATCTTTTTTCATTTTCTTTATAAGCATCCTGATTTGCCGGATCCACCTGAGCCAAAGTTTGGGCTATATAGGAAATCTCTTTTTTGTAAAGTTCCATATTCATCCATGTGTGAGGATTCACTTCGTGCTCTTCCTCTCCATGAATCGCTTCTTCCTCTACTTCATGCAGTTCTTTTTCTTCATGAGTATCCGTTTCTTCCGCATGGGCATGACCTTCGTGATCATGTTCATGTCCTTCAAGCAAATCCTCTTCACTAAGCCCGTCTATGGCATAAATGATATTAAGATCCGGATAGGCCTCCAAAACATCAGATAGAAATTCTTCCATCCCTCCACCGTTGGCCAGAAAGATATCAGCATCCTCCAGACATACCAGATCTCTTGGCCTTAGCTGATAATCATGAAGACATCCCGTCTGTGGTTCAGCCATGTTGTCAAGCTCTATCCCGTCAATCCCATCAGCAAGATTCAGCATCATGATATAAAGGGGATAAAAGGATGTGACAATCTTTACCGTTTCCTCTTCTTTCTTGTCTGATTCTTTCCCTTTCTCAGAACCAGATTGTACCATATCATTGCTCCCGCAGGCAGATAAAGACAATAAAAGAAGAATACATAAAACGGTTCTTATTCTTTGTTTCCATTTAATCATAATTCTATTTTAATCTCTATTCTTTCTTTTCTTCATCAATTTGACTGATTCCATAGTTTCTGTAATTGTTGTACTGTCTCACAAACCGGAAGGCCCACTACATTATAATAATCGCCACAAATTCGGGAAATAAATACAGCTGCCTTCCCCTGAATCCCGTAAGCACCTGCCTTGTCCATCGGTTCGCCGGTGGCCACATATCCTGCAATCTCCTGATCGGACAGCTGCCGCATGGTCACATCTGTACACACATGAAAACTCTGATGATTCACCATTTTTCCCTTCTCAATCAGAAAAAGAGAAACTCCTGTATACACCTGATGGGTTCTTCCCGATAAATCTTTAAGCATCTTCACTGCTCCCGACTCCCCATCCGGTTTGCCAAGAACCTTTCCATCCAGTACCACCACAGTATCAGCTCCAATCACAGTACAATCATCTTCCTCTTTTAAATGATTCACAACCACCGCATGAGCTTTCCGAAAAGATAATTGTTCCACCAACTCTCCCGGCTCGTCTACTGAAATATTCTCATCGGCATCACTGACTTCTATCTCAAATTCGTATCCGGCCTGCTCCAGCAGTTCCTTCCTTCTGGGTGAACCGGATGCCAAAATAATCTTCATCAAATATCTCCTCTCCGTACCAAACTTATCTTCTTCATAATATACCATCCCACAAAAATTCGTCAATTTTTCTTTTGTCTCAATGATGATAAAATCTTCACTTAATTATAATCCTCGCTGTTATGACCAGACTGATTCCAGAATCTCCTTCGCTTTTTTTATCTGTTCGCCATCGGTCCTGTATATTTCAAATTCACTGATTCCCGGCAATCCCATGCTGACTTTTGGATTTCGCCAAGTCATCTCACTGTCCAGAATCTTTTTTCCGGACATGTGAAAATGTCTCGCAGGTATATCTCGGATCATCTTCTCAATGACTTCCGGCGTCACACCGGCACCAATCAGGATATCCATTCCTTCCGGTGCCTCTTTTACCAGCTTTTCCAACAATTCTTTTCCTTCAAAACAGCTACCTGCCTGACCGGAGGTAAGAATGGTGTTAATTCCCAGTTCTGCCGCCTGAGCAAGAACTGCCATGGGATCCTTACATACGTCAAAAGCTCTGTGCAGGGTCACATGACAATCTCCCGCTGCTTTTATCATCGCTTTCATAGCAGCAACATCCAGAGTACCGTCTGTATTCAATGTCCCGATCACCACTCCGTGGGCACCTTCTTTTGCGAAACTCTCTATTTCACGACACATAATATTAAGTTCATGATTTGTATAATGAAAATCACCAAAACGTGGACGAATCAACACATTGATATCCACATCCGTATAACGACGAATCTCCCGGAACAATTCCAGACTTGGCGTCGTCCCTCCAATCACCAGATTACCACATAATTCCAGACGATTCGCCCCGTTTTCTGCTGCAACAATAGCAGACTCCACACTATCCACACAAACTTCCAATGTATATTTGGATTTCATGATATCCTCCTGTAATCAATTTTCAGACACCCTTTATTTCTGAGCATTCTCTTAAGTATAATACACTTTTCATATTGGTTTCAAGACGATTTTTTATCATCAAACTTCCGCAGAACATCCCTCTTGACAAATTCAAATATATAAATTAATATAAAAACAATCTTTGTAATTACAATATTACAATATGAAACGAGGTGTATTTATGGAATTATTCAGCCAAAATCTCATTGATAAAAATTCCGCCATCCCTTTATATTTCCAGCTTTATTCTCATATTGAAAAATTAATTAAAGATGGTGTTTATAAAGAAGGAGATAAACTGCCTCCGGAAGAAGAACTGGTAACTTCTCTGGGAATCAGCCGCCCTACCATCCGTCAGGCTTACAAAGAACTGGCATCCAAAGGTTATGTGAAACGCCAGCGTTCCCGGGGAACCATCGTCACCAAGCCTAAAGTTTTCAACAAGTTTTTGACAGAGCTCACCACATTTCATAAAGAACTGGAATCCGAGGGAACCATTCGAACAAAAGTATTAAAATTCGAAAAGACCCTCAATCCAGAAGTCGAACAATATCTGGACACCGATTCCCTTATTTACCTGGTTCGCCTCCGTTACAGTAATGACATCCCTATCGTCTATCTGGAAACCTGGCTTCCTTATAAAATCTGTCAGGATCTTTTTCACTACGATATGGAAAATGAATCTTTATATGAAACTTTAAAAACCATCGGTCGCCCGGTTCAATCTGTCCGAAGGCATCTGAAGGCAGAAAAAGCTACCAAGGAAATCGCCAGGTATCTGGAAATGGAGATAAATGAACCGATCATGCTCAGCAAGACTCTGGGCAAAGACGATTTCGATATCCCGGTGGAATATTCCGTTGCCCGTTACAACGGCGCCTACGCTGATTTCCAGATTGATCTGCAGCTAAAATAAATGAAAAAT
This sequence comes from Lachnospiraceae bacterium, assembly GCA_028721415.1. GTDB lineage: Bacteria > Bacillota > Clostridia > Lachnospirales > Lachnospiraceae > Anaerobutyricum. Next base: position 11,651 of record JAQYIU010000086.1, read on the forward strand.
ATATTAATGATAGAAGGAGAACAGAGAATGAACAGTAACACAATCACAAGAGAACAATTAGCAGGTATGTTTGACCACACTCTCTTAAAAGCCTTTGCGACAAAAGAAGATTTCCGCAAACTCTGCGAAGAAGCAAAAGAGTTAAACACTGCCATGGTAGCCATCAATTCCTCTCCAGTAAAATGGTGTAAAGAATTTCTGTCAGGCACATCCATCCATGTAGGAGCTGCCATCTCGTTTCCTCTTGGACAGACCCCAATCGAGATAAAAGTAGCCGAGACAAAAAAAGCCATCGAAGATGGAGCTGATGAAATTGATTATGTAATAAACGTTGGCGAATTAAAAGGTGGTAATCTTGCCTTCATTGAAGAGGAAATGCGCCAAATGGTAGCAGTTTGTCGTGAAAATGACGTATTAATCAAAGTAATTTTTGAAAACTGCTATCTCACAAAAGAAGAGATCAAAGCAGTCGCCGAAATCGCAAAAAAAGTAAAACCAGACTTCATCAAGACCAGCACCGGTTTCGGCACCTCCGGTGCCACCGTGGAAGATGTCCGCTTAATGAAAGAAACGGTCGGTTCTGAAGTACAGGTAAAAGCTGCCGGCGGAATTCGTGACTGGGAGACCTGCGCTGCCATGATCGATGCCGGAGCAACCAGAATCGGAACCAGCTCCTCCATCAAAATCCTGGAAGGATGGGATCAGGCACATCAGGGCTAACCTTATGGCAAAGATTCATGCTTTGCATGGAACCGCTGCCATTTATGCCACACCCGATGCCGCGGGCTGTTTTAGTTCCGAAGACTATCTATATGATAAATGTAATTTAAGAGTGTTAAAACAGGTAGAAATTGTAACGTAAGTAACCAATCTCTACCTGTTTTGTATTTCACATATGTCTGATTTTTTTAAACATTTTCTCCGGGAAGGGAGGAGGAAACTCCCGGAGAAGTTTGTTTTTTATAAGTTGGAGTATCCCATCAATGACAGGTCTACTTCCCTTGCACAGTCACGACCTTCACGGATTGCCCACACTACCAGGGACTGTCCTCTGTGCATATCTCCTGCAACGAAGACGTTTTCTACATTTGTCTTGTAGGAACCGACTTCTGTCTGTACATTTGTCCGTTCATTTGTTTTCACACCAAAAGCTTTTGTTACGTAAGATTGGCTTCCGAGGAAACCTGCTGCGATGAGAACCAGATCTACAGCCACTTCATATTCACTGCCGGCAACTTCTGCCATAATGTTCCGTCCGGCTTTCTTGTCGAATTTACTTTCCAGCTTGACAAGTTTTGCCTTGCAGACTTCGCCTTTTTCATTGGCAATGAATTCTTTTACTGTGGTCTGGTACACACGCGGGTCTTTTCCGAATACGGCAATGGCTTCTTCCTGACCGTAGTCTGTCTTGCAGACTCTCGGCCATTCCGGCCATGGGTTATCCGGCTGTCTTTCATCTGGCAATTTCGGCATCATTTCCAGCTGAATGAGGCTCTTGCAGCCAAGACGGATGGACGTTCCCACACAGTCATTACCGGTATCACCACCACCGATTACCATGACATTTTTTCCTTTTGCATCAATGTAGTTCTTGTCCGCAAAGTTGGATTCCAGAAGACTCTTTGTGGCTGCTTTCAGGTAATCCACTGCAAAATAGATTCCCTTGCTCTTTCTTCCCGGCACTTTCAGATCACGAGGATTAGAAGCACCGCAGCAGAGCACGATGGCGTCGTATTCTTTTTTGAGTTCCTGGGCCTTTACATCAACACCTACGTTAACGTTTGTTTTGAAGACCACGCCTTCTTCCTTCATGATATTTACCTTACGGTCAATATACTCTTTTTCCAGTTTCATGTTTGGAATACCGTACATAAGCAGACCGCCGACACGGTCGGAACGCTCATAAACAGTAACGGAATGTCCACGCATATTGAGATAGTAGGCCACGGAGAGTCCGGATGGACCAGAACCGATTACGGCCACTTTTTTGCCGGTTCTTGCTGCCGGTGGTTCCGGCTTTGCAAGACCTCTTTCATAGGCTCTCTCAATGATGCTTAATTCCTTTTCTTTGATGTTAATCGGGTCACCATTTAAGTTGCAGGTACATCCTACCTCGCATGGGTGCGGGCAGACACGTCCGGTGAATTCCGGGAACGGATTTGTTTTTCTGAGACGGTAAAATGCTTCATCCCAGTTGCCGTTATAAGTGGCATCGTTCCATTCCGGAATCAGGTTATTTAACGGACATCCGGTCACCATTCCTTTAATCAGAATTCCTGACTGGCAGAATGGAACACCGCAGTTCATACATCTTGCACCCTGTATCTCCTGTTCTTTTCTGGACAGGGGAGTGTGAAATTCATTAAAGTGTTTGATTCTCTTTAAAGGCGCTTCACCGACGCTTTCTTTTCTTTCATATTCTAAAAATCCAGTTGGTTTTCCCATAGCGCTCCCCTCCTATCCTCTCTTAATCTCATAAAATGCTTCGATCTGTGCCTGTTCCAGACTCAATCCTTTTCCTTCCATTTCGGAAATCTTCATGAGTACTTTCTTGTAATCATGAGGAATGATCTTCTTGAATTTCGGCAGATATTCACTGAAGTTATTTAAAATTTCTTTTCCTTTTTTGGAATTGGTGTATGCCACATGGGCGGTAATCATATCTTTGATTTCCATAACGTCATATTTGGATACGACCGGTTCAGAGGAAACCATTTCTTTATTCAGACTCAGATATAAATCACTGTCTTCATCCAATACATAAGCGACACCGCCGCTCATACCGGCTGCAAAGTTCTTTCCGGTCTTACCGATGATCAGAACTTTACCACCTGTCATGTATTCACATCCATGGTCACCCACACCTTCGACAACAGCTGTTGCTCCGGAGTTACGTACGCAGAAACGCTCGCCGGCAACACCGTTGATGTATGCCTGACCACTGGTTGCTCCGTAAAGCGCTACGTTACCAACGATGATATTCTCATCTTCTTTATATTTGATTCCCTTCGGAGGATATACTACCAGTTTACCACCGGATAAGCCTTTTCCGAAGTAGTCATTACTGTCACCAATCAGTTCCAGGGTCAGACCATTTGGAATAAATGCTCCAAAGCTCTGTCCGCCGGCACCGGTACACTGCACAGTAAATGTATCATCTTCCAGAGTATCATGATATCTCTTTGTGATTTCGGAACCAAAAATCGTACCGAAGGAACGGTCTGTATTACCCACATCGATGGAAATGCTTCTCTTCTGCTTCTTATCCAAAGCAGTTTTGAGCTTTGTCATGAGCACTTTTTCATCCAGTGTTTTTTCCAGTTCGAAATTGAATACGTTTTTCTTGTTATAGCAGATCGGATTCTTTTTATCCACATAAGGATTATCCAGAATGTTGGACAGATCTAGATGATATTCTTTGGCTGTCGGACGTTCTTTCAGCAAATCGGTACGTCCAACCAATTCGTCAACCGTTCGAACTCCCAGTTTTGCCATGTACTCTCTCAGTTCCTGTGCTATGAATTTCATGTAATTCACAACATATTCCGGTTTTCCTTTAAAACGTTTTCTCAGTTCCGGATTCTGGGTTGCAACACCTACCGGACAGGTATCCAGGTTACATACTCTCATCATGACACATCCCATGGTGATAAGCGGTCCTGTGGCAAATCCAAATTCTTCAGCACCGAGAGCAGCTGCCATGGCAACGTCACGGCCGCTCATGAGCTTACCGTCTGTCTCGATAATTACTTTGTTACGAAGATTATTTCGAATCAGAGTCTGGTGAGTTTCTGCCAGACCAAGCTCCCATGGAAGACCGGCATTGTGAATGGAACTTCTCGGAGCAGCTCCGGTACCTCCATCGTATCCGGAAATAAGGATAACCTGGGCACCGGCTTTTGCAACACCGGCTGCGACAGTTCCCACACCGGCTTCGGATACCAGTTTTACGGAAATACGAGCGTCTTTATTTGCATTTTTAAGGTCATAAATTAACTGAGCCAAATCCTCGATACTGTAAATATCGTGGTGAGGTGGAGGTGATATAAGCCCAACACCAGGGGTTGAATGTCTTGTCTTGGCAACCCATGGATATACTTTTCCTCCTGGCAAATGTCCACCTTCACCCGGTTTTGCTCCCTGGGCCATCTTGATCTGAATCTCCTGAGCGCTGACCAGATAACGGCTGGTTACACCAAAACGGCCCGATGCCACCTGTTTAATGGCAGAACATTTATTGAGTCCATCAGGTCCTACTGTCAGTCTTTCCAGATCTTCTCCACCCTCACCGGAATTGGATTTACCATGAATCATGTTCATGGCAATAGCCAATGTCTCATGGGCTTCCTTGGAAATAGAACCGTAACTCATGGCTCCGGTCTTAAATCGTTTCACGATGGATTCCACCGGCTCCACTTCCTCAATCGGAATACCTTTTTCCGGATAATTGAAATCAAGGAGACCTCTGAGGCTCACCGGATCTTCTTCCTGATTGACTAATTTGGTATATTCTTTAAATGTCTCATAATTGCCTGTCCATGTTGCAGACTGCAGTGTATGGATCGTCAGCGGGTTGTAAAGATGTTCTTCTTTTCCGCTTCTGAACTGATGATTTCCTTCACTGTCCAAAGAAAGATCATTGGTAAGTCCCAGCACATCGAAGGCTTTGGAATGATGATAATCCACATCTTCTGCAATATCTTCCAGGGTAATACCACCGATACGGCTTACGGTATTGGTAAAATACTGATCAATGACTTCTTTACTGATACCGATGGCTTCGAAAATCTGAGAACCCTGATAAGACTGTAAGGTGGAAATACCCATCTTTGAAGCGATTTTTACGATACCATGAAGAACAGCATTGTTATAATCATTGACTGCGGCATAATAATCTTTTTTCAGAAGACCATCCTGAATCAGTTTTTTAATTCCAAACTGTGCCATATATGGGTTGATTGCACAGGCACCGTAACCGAGGAGTGTAGCGAAATGATGCACTTCCCTTGGCTCGCCGCTTTCCAGAATAATTTTTACGGATGTACTCTTTTTGGTCTTAATCAGATGCTGATGCACTGCAGAAACAGCCAGCAGGGATGGAATCGCCACATGGTTTTCATCCACACCGCGGTCAGTCAGAATAACAACCGTTGCACCATTTTTATGGGCCTGATCTACAGCAATGCATAAATGCTGAATCGCTTTTTCCAGATTTGTTCCTTTATAATAGGTAATCGGAACGTCTTTTGTCACAATATTATGAATCTTGGCATGACGGATTTTCAGCAAATCTGTATTGGTCAGGATTGGATTATTTACTTTTAATACGCGGCAGTTTTCTGCCTTTTCTTCCAGAATATTTCCTTCATCACCAATGTAGATGGCGGTAGAAGTAACGATTTCCTCACGAATCGCGTCAATCGGAGGGTTGGTAACCTGGGCAAATAACTGTTTGAAGTAATTAAATAACGGCTGATGTCTCTTGGAAAGCACTGCCAGCGGTGAATCAATACCCATAGCGCCAATGGCTTCTCCTCCGTTTAATGCCATCGGAAGAATGGATGTCTTCAAATCTTCATAAGTATATCCAAAGGCCTTCATCAAACGGTTATTTTCTGTGTAACTATACTCTTCCACTGCCACATTCGGAATCTTTAAATCAGTCAGGTGAACCAGATTGTTAGATAACCATTCACCGTAAGGCTGTTTCTTCACATAAGAATCTTTCAGTACTTCATCATCGATGAGTTCTCCTTTTACGGTATCTACCAGGAGCATTTTTCCTGGATGAAGTCTCTCTTTCTTCACAATATGCGTAGGGTCGAAATCCATAACACCAACTTCTGAGGAAAGAATCAGCTGATCATCATCCGTGATGTAATAACGGGAAGGACGAAGTCCATTTCTGTCCAGAACCGCTCCCATAATATCTCCATCAGTGAACAGAATGGAGGCCGGACCATCCCAAGGTTCCATCATAGTTGCATAATACTGATAGAAGTCTCTTTTCTCTCTGCTCATGCTCTCATTATTCTGCCATGGTTCCGGAATCAGAATCATCATTGCCAGTGGCAACGGCATACCGCTCATCACCAGAAATTCCAATGTATTATCCAGACGGGCAGAGTCAGAACCATTCGGATCTACCACCGGTGTCAGTTTAATCATCTCATCTTTCAGATAATCGGATTCCATCTTTTCTTCACGGGCAAGCATCTTATCGGCATTACCACGAATTGTATTGATTTCTCCATTATGAACGATATAGCGATACGGATGGGCTTTCTCCCAGCTCGGTGTTGTATTGGTGGAGAAACGGGAGTGAACCAGAGCGATTGCTGATTCATAATCCGGATCATGTAAATCATTATAG
>JAQYIU010000087.1 GCA_028721415.1 Lachnospiraceae bacterium
ATTCGAACCTGCGGCCTCTTGATCCCAAATCAAGCGCTCTAGCCAAGCTGAGCCACACCCCGACGTTTTCTCATCAGCACTCTCTCGCGCTGACTATTGCATTATATAACACCTTTATTTAAATGTCAACATCTTTTTTTATTTTTTTGTAATTTTTTAATTATATATTTTTTTTGTACAATTGCAACAAATTCAGACGTCTTCCTCTCAGCGCAAGAATCCCCTTTCCTCCAATGATTGGAGCATCAGGGATGAAAAACAATTTTTTAGTTGTGGGGTAATATTTTCCCTCTGAGATGCTCCTCCGGCAGATGGAAGAGCCGACATAGGAAAATAGCGAGAGCTGCGCTTGATTACACCAGCTCCCGCTTCTCTTTTACAGTTTATTCTTCGGCCTCAGCAGCTTTTTCTTCTGTTCCTTTTTCTTCTGCCGGTTCCTCTTCTTCATCATCAAAGAAATCGTCATCAAAATCGTCATCAAAGTCTTCATCTACGTCATCTAAATAATCCGGAGATAAATATTTGTATACTAATGCCGCAATTCCTGCAACTGCCGCAACTGCTCCGATGATTGCAAGAAGCCATAACACTTTTCTTGATTCTTCATCCTCTTTGCGATTATTCAAAAGATTAGACAGTTTTGCAACTCCGATTAATTCATCAATATTTTTCATGGCAACATTCCTCCTTACCTTTTTTTATAGTATATCACGAGTAGTACTTCTTTACCAATAAAATTTCAAATAGATTTCTGATTTTATTTTTGTCAAACCACTTTCATTTCAGGAACATCCTGTTTGTAGTGATTACAGTTTTTTCAATTTTGCAAAAGACGCAAACATTTTTTTTCGGCCCACTCTGTCAAAATCTACTGCCACTTCAAAATCTCTGCCTCCCTGCACAATTTCACAAACAGTTCCGGCTCCAAATTTAATATGTTTTACTCTATCCCCAACTTCATAATCCAGACTGGTGACAGGTTTTACTTTAAATTGATCCAACTGATACGGCTTTTCCTTCAGGATTTTTCGATCGGACCTGGCAAAAATCTCTCTCTCTTCTTTTTTCTTATTGAACTGCGATCCATTTGAAATGTCAATATATGCATCAGGAATCTCATCAATAAACCTGGATACACGATTATACTGACTCTGCCCATGCACCATACGTCGTCTTGCTGCACTTAAATATAATCTTTCTTTTGCCCTTGTAATACCAACATAACAAAGTCGTCTTTCCTCTTCCAGCTCCATCTCGTCACCGGACATCATGGCTCCGTATCCCGGAAAAACTCCTTCTTCCATCCCGCCAAGAAACACATTGGCAAATTCCAGACCTTTGGCATTATGCAGGGTCATCAGCAGGACTTTGTTGCTATCTGATTCCAGATTATCAATTCCAGCATTCAGGGTATACATATCCTTTTCTGCAAGGAAATCTGTCAGATTCGGTTCTTCCTGATTCTCTTCATAATAAATAATATCATTAAAAAGTTCATCGATATCTTCCAGACGGCTTCTAGCCTCATCCGTTCCTTCTTTTTCAAGATCGATTTTATACCCCGTCACATCGATAATATAGGAAAGCAATTCACTGATGTCATTGTCCATGGCATACTCCCGGAAATCCCGGATCATATCACCAAATTGTTTGATTTTGGATGCGGAACGTCCAAGTTCCGGTATTCTGTCTGCCTGAAAAACTGCTTCCAGAAAACTTATCTGATGAATAATTGCATAGGTCTGAATCCGGTCTACCGATGTCTGCCCGATTCCCCTTTTTGGTACGTTGATGATTCGTTTCACAGAAATGTCATCCATTCCACTGTCAACAACTTTCAGATAGCTCATCAGATCCTTAATTTCTTTTCGGTCATAGAAACTGATACCACGAACAATGGCATACGGAATCCCTCTCTGTTTTAATTTTTCTTCAAAAATACGGGACTGTGCATTCGTTCGATACAAAATCGCCATATCTTCATAAGGAATCCCTCGCATGTTCAGAAAATTAATTCGTGAAACCACACCTTCCGCTTCTTCATATTCGGTATCATACTGATTAAAATGTACCAGCTCCCCCTGAACATTTTCTGTCCAAAGTTTTTTATATTTTCTTCCTTTATTATTTACAATCACTCCATTGGCAGCATCCAGAATATTTTTTGTCGACCGGTAATTCTGCTCCAGGCGAATCACTCTTGCATCCGGAAATATTTTTTCAAAATTGAGAATATTATAAATATTTGCTCCACGGAATTTATAAATGGACTGATCATCATCTCCCACCACGCAGAGATTGCGATATTTTCGTGCCAGAAGGCTGACAAAAAGGAATTGTACCGTGTTGGTATCCTGATATTCATCCACCATAATATAACGGAATCGATCCTGATAGTATTCCAGAATATCCGGATTGGTCTGGAACAATTCGACTGTTTTAACCAGAAGATCATCAAAATCCAGAGCATTATTATCCCGAAGACGTTTCTGATATTGTTCATAAATCTCACTGATTTTTTGTCTGCGATAATCATCCGCATTTTCATTTCTATAATCCAGTGGGGATTTACACTCGTCTTTTGCTGCTGAAATTTCTGACAGAACTGATTTTTCCGAAAATTGTTTCGTGTCAATCTTCATGGATTTCATCACTTCTTTCATCAGTGATTTCTGATCATTAGCATCATAAATCGTAAAGTTCCGATCATATCCAATCAAATCAATATGTCTCCGCAGAATACGACTGCAGGTTGCATGAAATGTACTGATCCATAAGTCCTCCGATCCGACACCAACCAGATTGCAGGCTCTCTCTCTCATCTCTTCTGCGGCTTTGTTTGTAAATGTAATGGCAAGAATATTCCATGGATTCACACCCACTTCTTCAATTAAATACGCGATTCGATGCGTCAGGGAACGAGTCTTTCCGGTTCCCGCTCCTGCCAACATTAAAAGAGGGCCTTCTGTACATAAGACAGCTTCCCTCTGTTCATTATTTAGCGAATCATAAATACTCATATCACTCTTCCTGTCTTCCCTTTCTCTCTGACAATCGTCAGAACATACTGTGATTTCTCCCGGCAAAACCCGAACATAAATTCGGTTATTTTTCTCATAATGTTTTATTATACAATACATCCCCCTCCTTGTCACCCATTTTCCCTGACTATCAGGAAAACTATAAAATGTACGATGATAAACTTTTCTAACATTTTTCCTTGTCATCTAGTAATAAAAACAATATAATATAGATATTATGAACCGATAAATGTGGAGGTGCAATTTTGAGTAAAGACACAACAGAATGGATTCATTCCATGCTTCAGACAATTTCCATTCCTTCCGAAGATATTCCAAATATTGAATTATATATGGATCAGATTACTACTTTCATGGATACAAGGCTGGCAGAATCAAAACGTTATCCAGATGATAAAATCATCACCAAAACAATGGTGAATAACTATACTAAAAACCATCTGCTGCCCCCATCTGTGAAGAAAAAATATTCCAGAGAGCATATTTTTCTTCTGATCATGATTTATCATTTAAAAAATATGTTGTCTATTTCTGATATTCAAAGTTTGTTGGAACCGCTGTCCGAACATTATTTTCCTGAAAATAAGGAAAGTGGATTATCACTTAAAGATATATACGATAAGATTCTATCTCAAACGGAATCGAAACACGCTTTGATTGAAGAAGAGATACAAAAAGATTACGAAAACTCACGGGATTCTTTTACCGATTTTCCTCTTTCTGCATCGGAGGCAGAGTATCTGGATGATTTCTCTTTTATTTATGGATTATGTTACGATATTTATGTAAGAAAACAAATGATTGAGAGAATCATTGACTATCATCGGGACCATAAGGCTCCTGCCAATGATAAAAAATCGAAAAAGAAATAAGCCGGCTGCAAAACACAGTCGGCCTTTTCATAGCATCATCGAGGCGCTTATTTCACTGATAAATCAGTGGAAGAGTTCCTTTTTGATTTTAATCGGTCGATAACCAGATCATAGCCATCCGTCCCATAATTTAGACAGCGATTCACGCGACTGATGGTCGCCGTGGAAGCTCCTGTCGCTTCCGCCACCTCATTATACGTCCGATGTTCTTTGAGCATATTTGCCACTTCGAATCTCTGTCCCAGAGATACCAGTTCATTTACGGTACATAGATCTTCAAAAAAGGCATAGCACTCTTCTACGGATTCCAGACACATAATTCCTTCCAGCAGCCTTTTGATTTCTGGTGTATGTACATTTTTTCCCATATATAACTCTCCCTCTTTCTATTATTTTCACTAAAACATATGATAAAGATACACTCTTCTTATCCTTTATAAAATGTTCTTTTGATTAATGTATTCTTTAAATACCGCAACAGAACGATTCACAATCAGTTCTTCCGGAAAATTCACTTCTTTTATCACCTGACTGGAAAAATCTCTTCGTCCTACATCTGCAAATACATGAGAATCACTGTTCATAACCACCGGCTGTTCATATTCTTTACAAAGTTCAAGCATCTTTATAATATTATCATGGGTATTTTTTCTGGCTCCCATAGGATTGAGAGAATTATTGTTGACCTCCAGTAAAGTGTTGGTCTCTTTTGCCGCTTCCACGATTGGTTCATACTCCAGCGGATATATGCCGTCATCCGGATGTCCGATGATATCAACCATCGGATTATGAATCGCTCCAAGAATCGCATTAGTATTTTCTTTTTTGGTTCCCGGCAAAATACACAGACTGTGAAGACTGGCAATCTTCAGATCCAATTGTCTTAACGAATGCATATCCAGATCCACATGTCCGTCATAATCCAGAATATTTAATTCCACTCCAAGCATCAGTTCCACACCGCACATAGTTCTTGGAACCACCTTAAGATTATGAAAATAAATATTATTACAGCTTCCAGGCATCATCGGTGCATGTTCTGTGATTCCCAGCAGTTTCAGTCCCTTATCAAAAGCGGCTTTTGCCATCTCCATCATAGAGTTATAGGCATGACCACTGGCAATCGTATGCGTATGCACATCAAGTAAATATTCCATCTATATTCCTTCTTTCTTTATTCTGTTAAAATTTATCGTATGGTATATTATGATATCATTTGTTTATCACTGTAACACAATATAACTTTAATAGTATATCATAAATATGTTTTATTTTACAGTTCCTTTCAAAAAAAGATATATTGGTCTTTTTCTCCCTGATTTTTCTGATCAATCTCAGGACAGTTCCCGAAACGTTTTTTCAAGTGTTTCACAGGACAGATGCAATCTCTGCTTTTCTTCCGCCCCCAGATTTAATTCAATGATTCTTCCAATCCCACGTCGATTTACCACACATGGAATTCCGATAAAAACCTCTTTTTCTCCGTATTCTCCCTGTAGAAGAGCAGATACGGTAATCACACTGTGTTCATTTCCAAAGATTGCTTTCGTAATTCGGGCCATGGCCATACCGATGCCATAATACGTTGCTTTCTTCGCTTCAATAATCCGATAAGCAGCCATTCTGACTTCTTCTTCTACTTCCAGAAGTTCCTGAAAATGACACCCTTCGGTTTCACTGCAGAGATCAAAAATCAGTTTAGTTGACATCATCGCCTGACTCCATGGAACGAATTCACTGTCTCCATGTTCTCCCATCACATAAGCATGCATATTCCGGGGATCAATCTGAAATTTTTCTCCAAGCAGATAACGAAGTCTGGCTGTATCCAGAGCAGTTCCGGTACCAATCACACGCTCCGGTGGGAATCCACTGATTTCATATACAATTTTTGCCATGATATCTACCGGATTTGTGGCAACCAGAAAAATTCCCTGAAAACCATTTTCCAAAATTGGCGTCAAAATTGACTGAAATATTTTCCGGTTTTCTTTCAATAATTCCAGACGTGTCTGTCCTTCTTTCTGAGGGAGTCCTGCGGTAAGTACCACCAAATCTGCATCTTTACAGTCTGCATACTTTCCGGCATAGATTTCCATATTTCCTCCACTGAAAGCAACTCCATGGTTCAAATCCATGGCTTCTCCTTCTGCTTTTTTCTGATTAATATCAATAAGCACCAGCTCATCGCATAAATTTTGATTGAGGAGAGCAAAGGCATAACTCATTCCAACCATTCCTGTCCCCACTAACACTATTTTTCTTCGATCTGTTCCTTGCATGAAATGAACCTCCTTTTACAGAGGTATTATCTGTTTTTCTCAACATTTTATGCATTTTTAATGACATAATATAAAAAGAGTCAGAGAATGTGTTATCCTCTTTCAAGGTCACACTCTCTGACTTACTATTGTCTTATAATCGGATATTATAGTGATATATCATAGAACAGATTTGTTCTCATCACATTAATTGGCCTCATAAGGACGTACCCGCAGGAAGAGTCCGTTATCATCACAGACTTTCTGACAGGCAGCTACTTCCTCTTCTCCGATAATATCTACCACTGTCATGACCACATTCGGTACGTATTTCTGACAGTCTTTTGCAAAGGCAAGCATCGCATCATAGGATCTTAAACCAAAACGATTGCGGGTCACATCCAGATATTTCTGGGCATCGGAAGAGTTAAGACTTATGGAAACGGTATCCACGAGTCCCTCAAATTTAACTGCCGTTGATTCCTCAAACACCAGATCAGATAATCCGTTGGTATTAACACGAATCGGAATCTGTGGATGTTTCTCTTTCAACCATGCTGCAATCGACGTGAGGTCATCAAATCGCATGGTCGGCTCACCAAATCCACAGAAAATAATCTCTGCAACACCGGACCAATCGTATCTCATAAATTCATTTTCTACCTCTTCCACCGTCGGTTCCTCTTTTAGCCAAAGGCTGTTATGTTCATTAAATTCCTTTAAACTTCTCAGACAAAAAGTACAGGAACAGGAACAACGATTGGTCAGATTAATATATATTTTATTCGGGAAACCATTCTCTCCCAGATCGGATAAGTCCTTTTTAAAATCTTCTAAATTATAATACACACCATTTTTTACTGTATATAAGATCATATCTATAACTCCTTTAAATATTCTTCAAAACAGATACCATAATTCCATGGTAAATCCTGCCTTACCGTATATGCAATGGCTTTATCAAGAAATTCAATGGCTCTTCGAACCGCTTTTTCAAAATCATCTCCCTGGATAAGAGCTCCTGTCACGATAGACGAGAACACATCTCCCGTTCCGGACCGGTCTCCTCCAATCTTTCTTGTTGCAATCAGTTTTGAAATACGATTCTTTTCATATACATAATTGAAAATCTTATCCCCCTGTTGCAGACCGGTGATTACGATCTTATCCGGCCCTTTTTCTGAAAGAGCTTCAGAAATCTCCTGCAGAGAAGGCTCGGAAAAATCCACCCTATGATAATCCAGATCAAGAATCCGGCAGGCCTCTGTCAGATTCGGAGTAAGTACATTCGCATAAGGAACCAGTCTTTTCATCTCCTGACATAGTTCATCGGTATAAGAAGAATACAACTTTCCATAGTCTCCCATCACCGGATCAACCACGACCAGTGTATCTTCTTTTTTAAATCGTTCAAAAAAATCAACCACCAGATCAATCTGTTCTTTGGATCCAATAAATCCGGTACTGATTCCATCAAAGTGAATTCCTGTTTCCTCCCAGCTTTGGATATACCTCTCCATGTAAGGGGTAAAATCCTGAAGAAAATAATTCGGAAATCCCGTATGAACAGAAAGGATTGCTGTCGGAACAACGCAACACTGTATTTTCATTGCGGAAATAATCGGCTGTGCCACTGCCGCAGAACATCTTCCAAAGCCGGTCACATCATTGATTACCGCCACACGTTTTTGTCTTTTCATAAAAATCTCCATTCCATCAAAAAATTAACGAAGCTATCATACCACAAACCTGTTTTTTCGGATATGACCAATCTAATTTATTTTCTGATGCCACGTATTATTATCCTACATTTTTATAAAGAATAAAAATGTGGTTTTATTTCCCCATCTTCACAAAATTCCAGAACCAGAAAGGTCGGACAAGGTGGATTCTGCCTTGGCAACGCGATGCTTCCCGGATTAAAGACTGTTACTCCTTCTTCCTCATAAATATGATAGGCCGGACAATGGGTATGTCCGTAAAAAACAATATCTGCTCCCATCTCCTGGGCATGTTCTACCAGCTCATCTTCTCCCCAGTTTACCCCACAATGATGTCCATGGGTCACGAGACAGACATGTCCCTCAAACTCAAAAAGATCTTCCCTGTCGGCGGTAAAATCATAATCACAGTTTCCTTCCGCCAGATATACCGGACAATCCACCAGTCCACGCACCTCATCCGCAGCAAATTCAGAATCCCCACAATGAACCATCACATCGAACTGTCCCTTAAATTCTTCCAGGACTATATTTAAATTTGAAATATTTCCATGATTATCACTGATGACCAATATATTTTTTGCCATTTTCCATCGGCTTCCTTTCTTTTTCATTTTTCTCTCATTTATACTGAATCTATTGGAAAACCTATCAGGCCTCCAACAATTCAGGCCATATTTCTCTATATTATATCTGATTATACTTGATTTCAACAAAAAAAGAAACTATACTATTAAAAACACACATTTTTGGGAGGATATTATGACACAAGTAGCAGATCCCATCGCCGTTTTTGACTCCGGCATGGGAGGTATCAGCGTACTGAAGGAAATGGTTGGCCTGATGCCAAATGAAGATTTCATTTATTATGGTGACTCAAAACACGCTCCTTATGGTACAAAAACCCTGGAGGAAGTAAGAAAACTTACCATTGAACATATCAGTGATTTAATTGAACATAATCATGCGAAAGCCATTGCAGTTGCCTGCAACACCGCCACCAGCGCTGCGGTACGTATTTTGCGGGAAATGTATCCTGCAGTTCCCTTAGTCGGCGTGGAACCAGCCATCAAACCGGCAGTTATGGCATGTGAGAATCCAAAGATTCTGGTCATGGCAACACCTATGACCCTTCATGAAGATAAATTCCATCAATTAGAAGCCCTCTACATCAATCAGGCAGATATTTATCCCGTTCCCTGTCCGGGTCTTATGGAATTTGTTGAACAGGGAATCCTTGACGGCGATCAGCTGGACAACTTCTTAAAAGGAAAAATAGAGCCTTATCTGGACAAGGGTATTACAGGAATCGTCCTTGGCTGCACTCATTATCCTTTCGTTCGAAAAAGAATCGAAGCCATCGCAGGGCCTTCCATTGAAGTATTTGACGGAAGCCTCGGAACTGCAAGAGAGCTTCTTCGCAGACTTACCGTCGCCGGACTTAACCGGAAAGATGACCATAAGGGACAGGTTACTTTTTTAAACAGTTCCGAAGATTTGTCCAAGATCCAACTTGCCCGCAACCTGTTTGAACGGGAAATCTAAACTCCCCCACTGAGATGATATTTAGAATAAATCGCCTCGACCAATCCTCTGTACTTTGCACCAGAGAATCATCGAGGCGATTACGTTTTTAATAATATTTGTTCAAACTATCTTTTTTCAGAACACAACAATCTCATAGGAGCGTTCCCATGTTTCTCCTTTTTTCAGAACATTGATTCCATTTTTCTCTGATATATCTTTATCAAATCCACGATTATCACAACGACCGCACCAAGGTTCCAGACATACATACGGAGCACCCGGTTTGGACCAGATTCCAAAGTTAGGAAATCCATCACATTTGATTCCCACATATGGAGAACCATCCGGCATTGTGAGGGCAGCCCATCCAATCTGTGTATCATCAAATACAAGGGCATCCTTGTCAAACATATCTTCCTCAATCTTAAACTTATGATCCGTCAGCTCCAGTTCATATCTCACATCCGTAATTGCCGTTCCACTTTCCGTATCCAGAAGAATATAAGTTAAAGTATCCTGATCATCGGCAAACTGAATATAATAATCGCCTAACTTTGTATCTGGGCGCACTGGCACATTAAATGCCGGATGACCGCCAATGGTAAAATACATAGTATTCTCTCCCGCATTCTTTACCTTCCATCCAACAGTCAAATGCCCTTTATTGATACTGTGGGTAATCTCAAGCTCAAAATCAAAAGGATAAACCTTTTTGGTTTCTTCATTGGATCTAAGTTGATGAGTCACAGTTGTCTCATCGGCACTCACCACTACAAACTCCATATCTCTGGCGAAACCATGCTGTCCAGCCGGATACGTCTGCCCCTGATACAGATATTTTTTATCATAATGCTGCCCGACATTCGGGAAAAGCACCGGCGCATGGCGGCTCCAGAATGCCGGGTCTGCCTGCCACATCACTTCTCTCTCATTCTCCTTATCATAAATGCCGATTAATTCCGCACCATGATTGGCAATGGTTACCTTGATTTTTTCATTTTCCATTGTGTAAGTTCCCATAGTATTCCCCTTTTGTTCAATTATTTTCTGTAATGATAGATGGAGAAATTATATCATAAATATCTTAAAATTTAAATTATAAATCTCGAAAGAGAATTAATGGGAGACTCATCACTTTCTTGTTTTGATTCGCTTTAAAGCTATCATTCTTTAGAAGAAAATTCTGTTACAACCAGAGTATTATAATCTACCCGTTTATCTAATTCTCCTGCTTCCTCCAGAATATCCTGAATCAAAGTAAAACTTTCTTCCTCAAAAATCGTATTGGTTTTATAGGTATCCTGCTCTTTATAGCGATCGATGATTTTCGTGATTGTCTCCACATCTGTATCCGTAAATTGTGGTGCAATCACTTTCGCAATTTCTTCTGAAGTATGCTCTGCCACATATTTCTGACCCTTTTCGATTGCTTTTGTAAAAGCAGAAAGCAAATCTTTATGGGCTTCCAGATAGCTCTTTGTGGTGCTGTATGCGGTATAAGGCACATAACCACTTTCCGTTCCTACAGAAGCCACCACATAACCGGCTTCCTGTTCCTCAATTAATGTGGCAGACGGTTCAAATTCTACGGTAAAATCTCCGGTTCCGCCCACGAAAGCACCGGAGGTATTGGCGAAGTCAATGTTTTGGACAAGATTCAGATCTTTTTTCGGATCAATATGATGTTTCTTCAAAACAAACTCAAATACCATCTCCGGCATACCACCTGGTCTTCCACCAATCACTTCTCTTCCTTTTAGATCTTCCCACTGAAAATCTTCGATTTTTTCCCGACTGACGAGGAAATTACCTGCCCTTTGAGTAAGCTGTGCAAAGTTCACTGCATAGTCAGCACACCCTTCATTGTAAAGGTAAATGGTGGCTTCCGGCCCCATAAATCCGATGTCCGCATCTCTGCTAATGAGAGCTGTTGTAGTTTTATCTGCTCCGTATCCGGTGGTTAATTCCAGATCAATTCCTTCCTCTTCAAAATACCCCAACTCCATGGCTACATACTGGGGTGCATAAAAAATGGAATGGGCAACTTCATTGAGACGGATTTTCTGAAGGCCGGATTTTGATTTTTCACAGCCTGCCATGCTGAACACTCCTGTAATAAAAACCAGTACCATCACTGCACATAAGAAAATATGGAATCTTTTCATAATATGAAACTCCTCAATATACTCTATCTCAGTTTATGCATGATTTATGGATGAGTTCGTATTATTTCATGTTACATTTTATAGAAAATGTAACGCCGTCATTTCGAGTACAATTGAAAAAAGCTGTCATTTTTATGGTAAAATTACACTATATCGCTAATAAGAGCGACTCAAAGAATCAACTAATCGTAATAAATCATAAGGTGGGGGATTTTATGAAGTTTGCGAATCGTACAAAGTTAGTATTGGCGGAATCCATTAAGGAATTGATGGAACATATCCCGTTGGATAAAATTACCGTCACTCAGATTGTCAATAATTGTGGCACTACAAGACAGACTTTCTATCGAAATTTCAAGGATAAATATGATCTGGTAAACTGGTATTTTGACTTGATCGTTCAAAAAACCATCAAGCAGATGGGAATCAGTCTCACTCTCAGGGAAGGTTTGGTAAAAAAATTTTCCTATATGGTGGAGGATAAGGCTTTTTTCAGTTCTGCTTTGACTTCTTCGGATTATAATAATCTGATGAATTATGATTATCAGTGTATTCGGGATTTCTATTGCGAAGTTGCGCAAAAAAACGGAGAAATTGAT
This sequence comes from Lachnospiraceae bacterium, assembly GCA_028721415.1. Taxonomy (GTDB): domain Bacteria; phylum Bacillota; class Clostridia; order Lachnospirales; family Lachnospiraceae; genus Anaerobutyricum. The sequence continues at coordinate 12,187 of JAQYIU010000087.1, forward strand.
GAAGAAATTCAGTTTTTGTTAGAATTTTATTGTCATGGCTCCATGGACATGACAGCAGAATGGGTGAAAAACGGGATGAAATTAAGTCCGGAAGAAATGTCGGAGCGTCTGATTCAGGCTCTTCCATCCAAATTGGAGCCTTATCTTGGAACTCTTTCCAGACGGAGTTAATATTGAAAAATCATCTTGAAACGTCTGATCAGGTTACATTTTAAAAGAAATGTCATTTTTTTATTATTTTTATATAATGTGACACATAAGTTTACATTTACTTAGAAATGGAATCTTGATTGACAATAAAAAAACAATGTAAATTGTGCTTTTTTCTCTTTTCAATTATCCTATATTCAACAAGTTAATTTTGGTTTTAAAGGATGTAAGGAGGAGAAAAATATGTATGAAATTCCAAAAACCGCTAGAATCTCTGTATTGACCGGACCGAAACAGATTGAGATCATGGAACTGCCTATTCCTGAGATTAATGATGACGAGATTCTTGTTAAAGTGGAACAGACTGGTATCTGTGGTACTGATGTTCATGAATACAAAGGGGATCCTTTCGGATATATTCCGATAGAGCTTGGACATGAAGGTACCGGTACTGTCGTTAAACTTGGAAAGAATATCACAACAGATTATTATGGAAAACCTTTGGCAGTTGGTGATAAGATCGTTACCGGTCTGAAACCATGTGGCCAGTGTGACACCTGTAAAAACGATCCGGAACATATTCATCTTTGTGAAGGTGGAGAAATCTTTGGTCTTATGCCAGGAGAAGAATCCTACAAAAACTTCAATGGCTGGTTTGCTGAGTATATTAAAGTAAATGCCGGCGGTGTTGTATTTAATGTAAGCGATATGGACGTGGATCTTCGTACTCTGATCGAACCATGTGCAGTTGTTGTACATGCTATCGAAAAAGCGAAAGAAATCTTTAACTTCAAGCACAATTCCTATGTTTTAGTGCAGGGCTGTGGTCCGATCGGACTTCTTCTTCTGACAACTCTTCGTACGATGGGTATTCGCAACATCATCGCTGTAGATGGCGATGAAAACCGTCTCAACATGGCAAAAAAACTCGGTGCTGCTTATGCTGTTAACTTTATGACAGAAGATGCCCTTGCTAAAGTTATGAAAATCACCGGAAAAGGTGCTGACATGGCATTCCAGTGTACTGGTTCTCCAAAAGCTGCAAGCACAGTATGGCATTATGTAAAACGTGGCGGTGCTATGTGCGAACTTGGTTTCTTCGTAGATAATGGTGAGACAACCTACAATCCTCATAAAGATATCTGTAACAAAGAAATCAAAGTTACCGGCTCCTGGACTTATCAGTCCAAAGACTGGATTCAGGCTTGCGAAGTATTAAAGGAAGCTCAGAAAGATGGACTTCCAGTGGAAGAATTATTATCTCACAAATATGCTCTTGCTGATATCAACGAAGCTATGGAAATGAACATCAGCATGCAGGGCCTTAAGATCGTGGTAATGGGGGAATAATATCCTATCGCCTCAGTAGAGCAATCCATTTTGTTAACTGCGATTGAAACGATTTGCCATAAGTACTATAAAAAGTGATAAAAATAACCCGGATTTCACAGGTCCGGGTTATTTTTATATTTAAATGCCATGTTTTAATATTGACCTTTGTTTCATTTCATTTTTGTACTTCCACTGGTTAAAGACTTTCACTTCCGCCTCGTATACCGGCTTGTCTTCCTGAAAATCATAGAGTACTGTCGGAATTCTGTCAGGGGCTTCTCCGTCTTCCACCCATTTTGTGAGAGCTTTCATTCCCACAGAGCAAGCCACTGCCGCACCACTCCAGTCCAAAATGGAGTGTCCGGCCAGATATGGCATAAACATGCGAAGAGATTCATTCATGATTCTTTCTGATGGAAAATGATCAAGGGCATCATTGTAATAATCAATGGCCGCCTGGTAAGGAACCACACAATCACCGGTTCCATGGGTAATGATCATCTTACCGCCATGGGCAGCATAAGCAGAAAAATCAGTATCGTTAAAATCATAGGCACCAAATTCTTTTTTGCTGTTTATGTAGATTTTCTCGTAGTCATCGTAAGTGAGGCTGTGGATATCCAGTTCCGGATCGTGGGTAAACCAGCGAAGGGACTGTTCTGCAATTGGCATAAGTCCCAGCTTCCCGTCCTCTTTTCTCTTAAAATATCCATACATCTGGTTATATTTCTCGAGCGGCCACTCGCGAATAGCAGGTCCAAAGCCATAGGCCATCCGTTTTCCATCTTTTGTAAACGGACCATCCCATGTCTTCACCATCACCTGTAAATCTCTCCTTGTAATCGGTCCATCTTCGGTCGGATAACCCAACAATCGATTAATAAATTCCATCCAGGCAATATCCCTGCTGTCAAATGGATAGTCTATTTTGGTCTGATCCGCAGTTGCCAGATCAAAGGCTGCTTTATATTTGGAAAGAGAAACGATGTGCTTCTCATTGGCTTCCACAACTGCTGCCCAAAGACAAGCAAAACTTAAATCATAGTAATTGATGGCAGGACCGTCTGCCCAGAGACCGTCATAATCTTTCGGATACATGATGGCTTCTGTAATGACCTGTCTTGCCCCACCGGATGTGCCGTGCATGTAGCTGGCAATCGGTTTTTCTTCATAAAATTGTGTCGTCATGGTTTTGGCACAGACTGTCATATCATGCATGGTCTTATGCACCCAGGATTCAATCTGATCCCATTCCAGATTGCCATCAGCATCAAATCCCCAGGTACAATCCAGATGGATACCCGTATCATTATCGGCAACAGCACAGGCATACCCGTTCTTTAAAGCCATCGGCCAGGATATCACATTAAATGTCACCGCCGTGAACCAATCCACTTCATTGTTGGTTCCGGCACCGGTAATCCCCATAAAACGTTGATTCCAGTTTACCGGCAGATAGACCCGAAGGGTACCCACATGATTTTTTCCAACCCGCTGTTTCATCCGGATTAAATAAAAATCAGAGATGTTATCGAGACAGGTCTTTCCCTCCTCCTCATAGGTACCTTCTTTGTAAAATTCCACGCTCTCCAGTGTAATGGTATCAAACTCTTTTAAAATAGATTCCACTGCTTCACTGGTACAGTTTCTTTTCAAACTATCTTCTTTAGAGATAAAACTGCTTTCCTCCATCCAATGATACAATTTATGTTCATACCATCTTGTCGTATTATTCATAAAAACCCCCATAACGAAAAACCTGCGTTTCTTTTCCAACAGGATTCTCATACCTCATCATATTCTTTTGGTATCTTCTCTACCTAATAATCGAAATATATATTTATATCATATCATAAAACAAAATACTTCGGCAATGTGATTCGGTTTTTTTACCTGTTTTTATCAAATTTTTCTTTAAAAGTGATATGGATACTTACCCCAGCATCACATCCAGAAGCATCATGACTGCAAAACCTGTGACAATCCCCATAGTTGCACAATAAGACTGTGCTTTCTGATTCTTCTGACATTCCGGAATCAGTTCATGAACAGCTACAAGAATCATGGCTCCTGCCGCAAAGGCAAGAGCATAAGGTAAAATTGCCTCAACATATACAACTAATGCCACTCCGATGACTCCTGCCACGGGTTCCACAAGCCCGGAGGCCTGCCCCAGAAGAAAACTCTTTTTCCTCGAGTATCCTTCTCTTCGAAGAGGCAGAGAAACAGCGGCTCCCTCCGGAAAATTCTGAAGTCCGATTCCCACGGCAATTGTTATGGCTCCCATCAGATTTTCTGTGCTGTAATTACCTCTTTGTAAAGTTCCAAATGCAACACCAATTGCCATTCCCTCCGGAATATTATGGAGAGTGATAGACAATACCAACATAATAATCCGGTTGAGCCTTTCATTAGGTTCTCCCTGGGTACTGTCTGCCCTTTTCTGCGCCCAAGTCACAATTTTATCGGAACCCCACATAAAAAATGCACCACATAAGAATCCCATAGTAACTACCGCATATGCCGGAACAAAAGAACTTTGCTCCGCCCTTTCAATGGCAGGTTGTAGCAATGACCAGAAACTGGCAGCAATCATAACTCCTGCCGCAAATCCCAGCATTAGATTCAATAATTTTGGATTCGGAGATTTAAAAAAAGCAACCATACCGGCTCCTAGTGCAGTGACAGACCAGGTGCCCAGGGTGGCAATCAAAGCCATTATAATACTTTCATTCATTCTATCTATCCATTTCCTGCATGATCGATTGCATCGCAACGCAATGTCATCTCATATTTCCAGTATATTAAACCTGGGAGAAAAGTGTTCAAAAAATCCCATCTGCTTTTGCATATCCTCAGGAATCGGGGCAGTAAGTATCACTTCATCATTCGTAAATGGATGATGAAAACGAAGTTTATAGGCATGCAAAGCCGCTCTCTCTCCTGATGTTTTGTTATATAAGCGCGTGTTTTCTTCTCCTTTTTTCTCTTCATCATATCCATACAGAGTATCCCCCACTAAGGGACAACCTATTTCTGCCATATGAAATCGGATCTGATGCGTTCGACCTGTCTCAATCATAAGTTGGCATAAAGTATGTTCCGAAAATTTCCTTAAAATCCGATAATGAGATCTGGCTATTTTTCCGTTTTCCGATTTTTCTTTCTCTGTTTTTCCGGAAACAGCTTCCGCTCTTTTCATTTTCAGGCGACTATCACCAGACTCTCTGTTCCGATATTCCCTCATACTGATCTCGATGATTCCCTCTTCTTTTTCAGGACATCTATGTACAAGAGCAAGATATTCTTTTTGAATTTTTCCTTCCTTTCGCAATGTAATCATCCGTTCCGCCGTCACTTTATTTTTGGCTATTCCCAAAATTCCTGAAGTATCCTTATCCAGACGCCCGATCAGATGAATCCGGGAAGGCTCCTTTTTTTCCAGAAAATAGGCTGCCACCCCATTGGAAATGCTGTCTGTAAGATGTCCTTTTGATGGATGACATACTACTCCCGGAGGTTTATTGATAAAAATCAGATCTTCATCTTCATATAATATAGATAGTTCCATGGGAGCCGGAAGAATTTTCTCACTATCTTCCTCTGTATCATTTAAAATTACTTTTAATGTCTGCCCGCTTCGTCCCGTTTCTCTTACAATGACCGGCTTATCATTAAGCAGAATTCCCTCCGGATGCCTTTTTAACTCACGAATTTTTCTGGCGGACAACCCCATATTTTGTTGCAAAATCAGCAAAATCTCTTTATTATCCTGTGTTTTCGGTATAATGTATTCCAAATAATGATATTTTTTCATTTTATCTCCTTCTCCAAAATCAGCTATTTATAATATAGTATAACAAAAGGAATTCTTCCTGAAAATGCGCACAAAAATGACGCCGGCAGTTACGATTTAAGAACCGTTACTGCGACGCCACCATTATACAATCGATATGCTTTTTACAACGTTTCATTCTGATAATTCTGATTCGGCCTTATCTCCAAAGTCTATTCTAAATTACATCCAGTTGTCTGATATTTTCCTGGCTGGATTCGGAAATCGGTTTCTTTCCATTATGGGAACGGAAAAATTCTGTAATTTTATCTAAAGATTTTACCCAAACAACCTGCTCTTCCGATGTCAGACAGCTCATCAGTGCATCTGTCATCTCCTGATGAAATTTCTCATGATGCTTATAAGCGGCAATTCCTTTATCGAGAAGATAAATATTCACTACTCTTCTGTCTCTCTCGCTACGTTGTCTGGCCACATACCCTTTATTGACCAGACTGTTCATGGAGGTTGTCAGAGATCCAACAGTAATATTCAATCTTCTTGCGATGACCGACATTCTGGTACCTGATCCCAGGCCAATTGCCTCAATGATGTGCATATCATTGTTACTGATATCACGAAACTCATCTGTAATGATTGCCTTTTCTTCTAATTCCAATATCTCATGAAACGTGCTTACCAACATTGTATTGATCGTATTTCTTACATCCATGCATTTACTCCTACACGTGCAATTCTTCTGTCTCTTGTTTCTTCTGTAGTACTGATTATTTACATATAATTTTATATTATACTAAAAAAATTGAAAAGAATCCACTACTTCTTTTACTGTTTCAATTGTTTTTGCTTCGTATGCTTTTGCTCCACAGAAGAGCAGCGCTTCATCCAATTCTCCTTTTACTGCATGAATTAAGGCTTCTGTAATACAATAAGGGGTCTCTGCCGGTTTACAAGTATGAACACAACCAAGACATTTTGTAGGAGGAACGCGATTTCCGCCACCAACGTGTTCCATCAATGGATTTCTGATGGCTCTTCCCGGCATTCCCACCGGACTCTTCACAATCTGAATATCTTCCTGACCGGCAGATAGATATGCTTTTTTAAAGTTTTCATGGGCATCACATTCTTTGGTTGTGACAAAACGGGTTGCCACCTGAATGCCGTCAACTCCCAGAGATATGGCATGAAGATAATCCTCATGAGTTCGGATTCCACCTGCCAGAACTACTGGAATCTTCGTCTGATATTTTTCTTCGTACTGACGGACAATGGCCAGAATTTTCTTTACTTCCTCATCGTAGACTTCCGGAGTAAATTCCTCTAACTGTTTTGGAGTAAAGCCCAGATGCCCTCCGGCACATGGACCTTCAATTACCAGCAGATCTGCAGTTCTTTTGTATTTTCTATCCCAGTATTTAAGAATGACTTTTGCTGACTTTTCTGTGGAAACAATCGGCGCCAGTGCAATATCACTTCCTTCGGTATATGCTGGAAGATCAACCGGAAGACCGGCCCCAGAAACGATAATATCTGCTCCCGCTGCCACCACTTCTCTGACATGCTCTTCATAATGATTCATGGCAACCATAATATTAAATCCGATAATCCCATCCGGAGCAATCTTTCTTGCTTTTTGCAGTTCAGAATGAATCGCTCTCTGATTTGCTTTTAACGGATTCTCATAAAAGTCCGGTTCCTGATATCCAATCTGAGCAGCTGAAATGATTCCAACACCACCTTCTTTGGCAACGGCACCAGCCAATCCCCCTAAACTGACACCAATTCCCATTCCTCCCTGAACGAGAGGAATTTTTACTTCTTTATTTCCAATTGTAAACAATTTTTTCTCCATATTATATTTCCTTCTTCTCTACATTTTACGGAAACGGGCATAACGGGCTTCAATCAATTCTTCCCCAGACATTTTTTTCTTGTCTTTTAAGAAACGTTTGATTCTCTCATCAAGATCTTCACAGATTTCAAGCATCGTTTCCAATGTATAGGATTCCGGTTCCTGAATAATAGTTTCTACAAAACCTGCTTTATATAAATCATAAGAAGTTAATTTCATTGCTTTGGCTGCTTTTTGTGCCAGACTGGCATCTTTCCATAAAATAGATGCGAATCCTTCCGGAGACAGAATGGAATAAATACTGTTCTCCAGAATCCATACTTCATCGGCCACTGCCATGGCAAGAGCGCCCCCACTGCCTCCTTCACCAATTAATATAGAAAGAATTGGGGTTTTCAGGGCACTCATCTCATACAAATTCGATGCGATTGCCTCACCCTGACAACGTTCTTCTGCCTCCATACCGCAGAACGCTCCTGGTGTATCCACAAAACAGATAATCGGTCGATGGAATTTTTCTGCCTGTTTCATCAAACGAAGGGCTTTTCGATAGCCTTCCGGCATTGGCATTCCAAAGTTTCTGTCCACGCTCTCCTGGGTATTCTTACCTTTCATCTGAGCGATTACCGTCACCGGTTTCCCGTGGAAATAGGCAATCCCTCCACAGATAGCATGGTCATCCCCATAATAACGGTCTCCATGAAATTCAATAAAACCATCAAACAGACCACGAATATAATCTTCACCTACAGGACGTTTGATTTCTCTGGAAAGGACAACTCTCTCCCAGGCGGTCTTTTCTTTGGCACGATCCAGATTAACTTTTTTGCATGGTTTCTCAGGTGCAAAATCTACAAGACTGTCAAGATGATCTACCACAGCTTCCGTCATCTGTTCTGTTGCCAAATCATCACTTGCTGCCTTTTGCTCTTCTTTAGCTGCTTTTCTTGCCTCAGGAGTTTTGTGGAGATCCAAAATATGACAGAGCACATCTTTCATATCTTTTCGTTCCACAATCTGATCGATAAATCCATGTTCCAGCAAGAATTCTGACTTCTGGAAACCTTTCGGCAATTTCTGATGAATGGTCTGTTCAATAACACGAGGACCCGCAAATCCAATAAGAGCCTTCGGTTCTGCAAGAATGATATCTCCTAACGTTGCAAAGCTGGCTGTCACTCCACCTGTGGTAGGGTCTGTGAGAACAGAAATATAGAGCAAACCTGCCTCGCTGTGGCGTTTTAAAGCTGCGGAAGTCTTTGCCATCTGCATAAGAGAAGTCATACCCTCCTGCATTCTGGCTCCACCAGAACAGGTAAAAATAATGACAGGAAGTTTTTCTTTTGTCGCTCTCTCCACCGCTCTGGTAATTTTCTCTCCTACCACATAACCCATGCTGGCAGTGAGAAAACGACCATCCATGACCATGATCACAGCTTCATTGTCACCGATTCTTCCTTTTCCGGTTACCACTGCCTCATCAAGTCCTGTCTTTTCCTTCAACATATTTACCTTGTCCGGATACCCTTTCATTCTGAGAGGATTGGTATTCTGAAGTCCGGTATCCCACTCTTCATAACTACCTTTTTCTACCAGATTAGCAATTCTCTTCTGGGCCGGCATACGGAGATAACCTCCGCATTTCGGACAAATATACAGATTTCGTTTATATTCTTCCGTGAAGATCCCCTTGCCACATTTATTACATTTTTTCAGCAGACCCTGAGGTACTTCCGGTTTATTTTCACTTTCATAATTTTGTAATTTTCTGATGGGAGTTTTTTTAAATATATTATTTAAATCCATTTACTTTCCTCCTGCATCTCTTCCAAAACGTGATCCATATAGGAAATCGTAATATCTCCTTCCTGATAATCATCTCGTTCCAGTATATCATACAAGAAATCAATATTTGTTGTGATCCCTTCAATAATGACTTCTCCGAGGGCACTGTGCATTTTTGCAATAGCCTCTTTTCTGCTCTTTGCATAAACAATCAATTTGGCGATCATAGAGTCATAATACGGAGAAATCGTGTATCCACTGTAAATCGCACTGTCGATTCGGATTCCTTTTCCTCCCGGCAAATACATATCCGTGATGGTTCCAGGACATGGCCGGAAATTATGTTTTGGATCTTCCGCATTGATTCTGCACTCAATCGCATGTCCTTTGATCTGAACATCATCCTGGGTATAGGATAAGACTCTTCCATCGGCAATTCTAATCTGTTCTTTTACCAGATCAATACCGGTTACCCATTCTGTAACAGGATGTTCCACCTGGATTCTGGTATTCATTTCCATAAAGTAGAATTTTTCGTCTTCTTCCAACAAAAATTCGATGGTTCCCGCGTTGGTATAACCCGCTGCTTTGGCTGCCTGGACTGCAGCTTTTCCCATCTTCTCTCTCAATTCTTCGCTGACCGCAATGGATGGGGATTCCTCGATCATTTTCTGATGATTTCTCTGAATGGAACAATCTCTCTCTCCCAGATGAATAACATTACCATGCTGGTCTGCAAGTATCTGAACTTCAATATGTCTTGGATTCTCCACAAAATGCTCCAGATACATGTGATTATCTCCAAAGGCCATGCTTGCTTCTTTCTGAGCTGTGAGAAATTCCTGAATAAATTCATCTTCGGAATATGCCACACGCATTCCTTTTCCGCCGCCTCCCAAAACGGCTTTAATAATCACCGGGAATCCAATTTCTTTTGCGATGGTGAGGGCACGGTTCTCGTCAGTCAGTGATTCCTCACTGCCCGGAATTACCGGCACTCCTGCCTGAATCATTGTAGTCCTCGCCATCGCCTTATTTCCAAGTTTGGAAATAGTCATGGAATCAGGTCCGATAAATGTGATGTTGCAGGCTTCACAGAGCTGTGCAAACCGATGGTTTTCTGAGAGAAAACCAAACCCGGGATGAATGGCATCTGCTCCTGTAACCAATGTCGCACTGATAATCTGTTCCATATTAAGGTAACTGTCTTTTGCCGCTGCCGGCCCGATACAGACCGCCTCATCTGCTAACTGTGTGTGAAGTGCCTGCCGATCGGCTTCGGAATACACTGCAACGGTCTCAATTCCCATTTCTCTGCAGGCCCGGATGATGCGGATGGCAATCTCACCCCTGTTTGCAATTAATATTTTCCGAATCATATCTTTCTCCTTTATCCAATCATAAATGTCAATTCTGCCTTGACTACTGTTTTCCCATCCACACTGGCGGTGGCTTCCCCGATTCCCATCGGTCCTTTTACTTTAATGATCTTTGTTTCTAGGCGAACTTTATCACCAGGAACGATTTTTCCGCGGAATCTGCATTTATTGATTCCACCGAAATATGCGGTTTTTCCTTTGTTTTCTTCCATGGACAGGATGGCTACGGCGCCGACTTGTGCCAGGGCTTCCACCGTGAGGACACCAGGCATTACCGGTTCCTGTGGAAAATGGCCGCGGAAGAAATCCTCATGAAATGTCACACATTTGTATCCCACTGCACTGACACCCGGCTCCATCTCCTCAATGTAATCTACCAGAAGAAAAGGATGTCTGTGCGGAAGAATCTGCTCAATCTCTTTTATACCAAGTCTCATATTATTACTCCCGTTATTATCCGATTCTGAATAATGGCTGACCAAACTCAACGGTCTCCTCATTGCTCACGAGAATCTCTGTCACGACACCGTCAAACTCACTCTCAATTTCATTCATGAGTTTCATGGCTTCCACAATTGCCAGTGTCTGTCCTTTTTTTACGGCATCTCCCACCTTTACAAAAGGTTCGGCACCTTCTGAAGGAGCCGCGTAGAAGGTTCCCACCAGCGGAGATTTCATCAGCTCACCTTTTTTCTCTTCCTGTGGCTGTGCAGTTACCTGAGGTTCTGCTGCCTGAGGCTCTTTTACCACCTCATAGGAGGCACTTCCTTCTGTTACCTGAGCTACCGGAACGACTGTTTTTGTCTTTACTTCCGGACAGCTCATGGAAATACTGATATTTCCTTCTGTATATTCAAAGTTGGAAAGGCCTGCTTCAGAAACTGCTTTTACTAATTCAAGAATTTCCTGATACTGCATTGATCTTACTCCTCATATTTCTTTACTAAAAGTGTTGCATTATGTCCGCCAAATCCAAGAGAGTTGGACATTGCCACTTTGACATCCTGATGAATAGCTCCACCGAGAACATAATCCAGATCACAACCTTCATCTGGCTCTGTGGTACCAACGGTTGGATGAATATATCCTTCTTCGATAGATTTTACACAGGCAATCAACTCTACTGCTCCGGCTGCTCCAAGTAAATGGCCGATCATGGATTTTGTAGAGTTTACCTTCACATGATCTGCTGCCTCACCAAGGGCAAGACGGATGGCTCTTGTCTCAAATAAGTCATTGTGATGAGTACTTGTTCCGTGGGCGTTGACATAGTCTACTTCTTCCGGTTTTACGCCTGCTTCTTCCATGGCAAGTTCCATGGATTTTGCCGCACCGCTTCCATCTTCTGCAGGGGAAGTGATGTGGTAAGCATCACAGGTAGCACCATAACCGGCAAGTTCTGCATAAATCTTTGCTCCACGTTTTTTGGCATGTTCTAATTCTTCCAGAATCACGACACCAGCACCTTCACCAATGACAAATCCACTTCTCTTCTTGTCAAATGGAAGAGATGCCTGCATTGGATCATTGGATGTAGTAAGAGCTGTCAGATTTGTAAATCCTGCCACTGCCACCGGTGTGATACTACTCTCTGTTCCACCAGCGAACATCACATCTGCGTCCCCACACTGAATGGCACGGAGAGCATCGCCGATAGAATGACTTCCTGTTGCGCAGGCTGTCACCACGTTGGTACATTTTCCCTTACATCCGAAAGTGATTGCCACATTTCCGGCTGCCATGTTGCTGATCATCATTGGAATCAGAAGAGGATTCACTCTTTTTGGTCCTTTGGAAAGAATTTTTTCATGTTCTTTTTCCATACTATTAAGGCCACCGATTCCGGATCCGATGATAACACCCACACGGAACGGATCTTCTTCTTCCATATGAAGATCTGCCATCTCAACGGCTTCCTTTGCAGCAGCTACTGCATACTGAGAAAACACTTCCATTCTCTTGGCTGATTTGAAATCCAGTCTTTCTTTTGCCACGAAATCTTTTACTTCTGCTGCAAGTGTTACTTTATAATCAGAAGTATCAAACTTTGTAATTGGTCCAATCCCTACTTTTTCACTTTTAATTCCATCCCAAAATGCATCTACTGTATTTCCGATTGGGGTTACAGCACCCATTCCGGTAATGACAACTCTACGTTTCATTGAAAGTCTCCTTTATCATCTATCTGTTCAACTTGTCCTTTATCTGTTTACATTACCATTCCGCCGTCAACTAAAAGTACCTGACCGGTAATATAAGAAGCCATATCAGATGCGAGGAAGAGAGCCGCATTGGCGATATCTTCCGGTTCTGCAAATCTGCCGAGAGGAATCTGCTTTTTCGCATTTTCCTTTACTTCTTCAGACAATACCTCTGTCATCTCTGTTTTAACAAATCCTGGTGCAATCGCATTGGCTGTCACATTTCTGGATGCCAGTTCTTTTGCCACAGATTTTGTCAGACCGATGAGACCTGCCTTGGATGCGCTGTAGTTTGCCTGACCTGCATTTCCTGCCACACCGGATACAGAGGTAACGTTGATGATTCTGCCAAATCTCTGTTTCATCATCTGACGGCTGGCAAAACGGATACAGTTAAAACTTCCCTTCAGGTTTGTGTTGATGACATCATCAAAATCATTTTCTTTCATACCCATCACCAGACCATCCCTGGTAATTCCTGCGTTATTAACCAGAATATCAAGACGTCCAAAGGTTTTGATCACAGATTTGATAAAGGCATTACACTCATCAAAATCTGCCACGTTACAACAAAAAATCTCTGCTTTGCCGCCGGCGGCTTCAATTTCACTTTTCACTGCTTCGGCTTTACTTTTATTTCCATGGTAGTGTACAGCAACACTGGCTCCGGCTTTGCCGTAGGCAAGGGCGATTGCCTTGCCGATTCCGCCGGATGCACCTGTCACTACTGCAACTTTTCCTTCTAACATTCTGTAATCTCCTTAATTGCCTCAATGACGGTGTTCATTTCTTCCATCGTATTTATCTTGAACATTTTTACATCTCTGCTGATCTTTCTCATAAAACCGGATAAGGTTTTGCCCGGTCCGATCTCCACAAAAATATTCACGCCATCTTCGATCATCGTTCTGACACTCTGCTCCCACATCACAGAACTGGAAACTTGCTGTCTTAGCAATTCTTTTGTCTCAGAGATATCTGTGATCTTCTGCGCATTAACATTGGTCACATAAGGGATCTGTAACGGGCTCCACTCTACTTTCTCCAGAGTTTCATATAGTTTATCTCCGGCTTCTTTCAAATATGCAGAGTGGAACGGTCCACTGACATTGAGAGGAAGCACTCTTTTGGCTCCTGCTTCTTTTAATGCTGGTGTTGCTACCTCAATGGCATCTTTTTTACCGGTCACAACAATCTGTCCAGGACAATTATAATTGGCAACCGTCACGCCTTCGAAAGCATCTGTCACTTCTTTTACTTTCTCACCGGAAAGACCAAGGACAGCTGCCATTCCGCCAGAACCGTCAGGCACTGCATTATGCATCAGTGTACCACGTTTCCAGATGGTTTTTACTGCATCTTCAAAGCTCATGCCTCCGGCAACAGTAATCGCACAGTATTCCCCAAGGCTTAAACCTGCTGCCATATCCGGTGTAAGTCCATGACTCATAATCTCTCTTGTCATGGCGAGACAGGTCGTAACCAATGCTGCCTGAGTATAATCGGTACGATCAAGAAGTTCATTTTCCTCAAAACAAATGGATGCGATATCCAGGTCAAGAATCTTTGCACTCTCATCAAATGCATTTTTAGCAAGGACACTCTGCTCATAAAAATCCTTTCCCATCCCAACGGTCTGGGCTCCCTGTCCCGGATAAAGAAATGCTATCTTACTCATAAATCTTTGTTCCTTTCAAAAGAGATTCCGCCTCTGCATTCAATCCCTCCACAATATCTTTACAGCTTCTGATTTCCTTTACCAGACCTGCGATCTGTCCGGCCATAACGCTTCCATGAATCACATCACCTTCCATGACTGCCTTTCTGAGACCGCCAAGGGTAAGTTTCTCCAGTTCCTCAAAGGATGCACCTTCTGCCTCCAGACGAAGATATTCCTGGCTCTGTTTGTTTCGAAGGACACGAACCGGATGTCCGGTGCTTCTTCCTGTAACTTTTGTATCGATATCTTTGGCTTTTACAATTTTATTCTTATAAGCGTCGCTGGCAATGGATTCCTCTGCTGCAACAAAAATAGTTCCCATCTGTACAGCCTTGGCTCCCAGCATAAATGCTGCTGCCATTCCACGGCCATCGGCAATTCCGCCTGCTGCAATAACCGGAATGGATACTGCATCCACAACCTGAGGAACGAGCACCATTGTAGTTGTCTCACCAATGTGTCCGCCGGATTCTGTACCTTCTGCGATAACCGCATCGGCACCGGCACGTTCCATTCTTTTTGCCAGAGCGACACTGGCAACTACAGGGACTACTTTTACACCAGCTTCTTTCCACATTTTCATGTATTTTTCCGGATTACCTGCACCGGTTGTCACCACTTCAATCTTTTCTTCTGCAATAATTTCAGCAATCTGATCCGCTTCCGGATTCATGAGCATAAGATTGACACCAAATGGCTTATTTGTCTTTTCCTTTACTTTCTTTATCTGATCTCTTACCCATGTCGCCGGTGCACCGCCTGCACCGATGATGCCAAGACCGCCCGCTTCTGACACAGCAGCAGCCAGTTCAGCTGTTGCCACCCAGGCCATACCGCCCTGAATGATCGGATATTCGATTTCAAAAAGTTTTGTAATATCGGTTTTCATAAACTGTCTCCTGATTAAGCCTGTTTATTCTGAATATATGTAACGATGTCTCCAACAGTATCCATTTTTTCGAGATCTTCAGATGGAATCTCCACATCAAATTCTTCTTCTAATGCCATAACCATCTCGAATAAATCAAGGGAATCAATGTTAAGGTCATCTTTGAAAGATGCTTCCATTGTTACCTGATCTGCGTCAACACCAACTTCTTCTACGATTAAATCTCTGATTTTTTCAAACATTACTTTGTCCTCACTTTCTTTCTTACGTATTATTTTTGATTTTGTATTCTTTGTTTTGTGATACGGGTTTCTCCCGTTATATGTAATCCGGAAAATCCGGGGATTACCATTCCATGTAGAAGCCGCCCCAGGTGAGTCCACCGCCAAATCCGGCAACTACCAGCTTCATACCTCTTTTCAGCTTACCTTCCCGATTAAGAGAATCCAGAAGTACCGGAATACATGCGGATGAAATATTGCCGCTGTCCATGACATTCATCGGAAACTTACTCTCATCCTGATGCATCCGTTTAGCAATCGCTTCCAGAATACGACGATTAGCCTGATGTAAAATGAAATAATCAATCTCATCGGCAGTATGGCCGCTCATATCAAGAATCTCACCGATTACCTTAGGGACCTGCTTCACTGCAAATTTGTAAATCTCCCTGCCATCCATCCAGACATAATCAGAAAAAGGAGTTTTATCTTTTCCATGTCCAATACTGCAGGTCAGTACATGCCCCTTTGTTCCGTCGGAATGAAGAACAGAAACGATCTTATCATCTTCTCCGGTATCCTCTGCCCGAAGTACCGCAGCACCCGCTCCATCTCCAAACAATATACAGGTAGACCGATCTGTCCAGTCGATCAGATTGGAAAGACATTCTGTTCCAATAATCACCGCTGTCTTTATCAAACCGGCTGCCATCTGACCGGCTGCCATCTGATATGCTGTGATAAAGCCTGTACACGCTGCATTCACATCAAAAGCAGACGCATGAGTTGCCCCCAGAGCTGCCTGAACTTCACAGGCCACACATGGGAGATTCTGTTCGGAAGAAACGGTAGATACAATGATCATATCAATATCATCCGGAGCAATTTCGGCATTCTCCACAGCATTCCTTGCTGCCTGAATTGCCATGCTCACAGCAGTATCGTCTTTCGCGATGTGTCGGGTCTTTATCCCTGTACGGGTCTGAATCCATTCATCAGAAGTATCCACCTTTCTGGAAAGTTCATGATTATCCACGATTCTCTCCGGAAGAAAGGAACCCGTTCCCGCAATTCTTGCTAACATACTGTTATCCTTTCTCTTTCAAACCTAAAACTTATCTTAATTATAAAATGCTACATTGAAAAATATTTTGATTATCAAATTATTTTATTTGAATTTTAAATATTTTGATTATCAAACTTTTCGAATTATCAATATATCACACTTTCAAAGTAAGTCAAGCAGTTTTATATAAGGTTTTAAAAAAAATACAATAATTTATTCCATGGAAGCAACAAAATATTTTCATTCATTCTATACTGCTCAAAATTGCTTTCGTTTTTTTGTTATCCATTCGCCTTATTTTGTATTCAATTCAAACGTCAGTGCTCAATCAGATGGACGATGATTTATCTGGACAAAAAAGAAAGGCTATATTATACTTTCTTATAACCCGATTAAAATTTATGTAAAGAAAGTGAGATTTATGAAAAACGGAAAAAAGAAAAAATTATTATTGATTCCAATCATTGCAATCATTTTAGCTGTGTATTACTATATTGCACTTCCTGCCATTAACATTCACAATGCAGCTATCTGGAAGTTTATCATTCTGATTCCGGTTCTTTTTCTTCTATATTATGCGTTGCCGCATATTACCTTTACCGGTAATAAAAGAAAACCGATTCAGATAGAAAAATTTCATAAAGCCAAAACATTTAAGGCTATATTAGCTTTAATCATTGTATTAGCAGCCGTATATTTCGTCGGCAGTGCTCTCTCTTCCCCAGTCATTAATGCATCAAAATATCAAAAGCTTATGAAAGTGGAAAAAGGAGAATTTTCCGAAGATATCGCACAGATTTCCTATGATCAGATCCCACTTCTGGATAAGGATTCTGCACAGATTTTAGGAGAACGAAAAATGGGAAGCCTTGTTGATCTCGCCTCCCAGTTTGAGGTGGCCAATCAATACACCCAGATCAATTACAACGACAATCCGGTTCGTGTCACCCCACTGAAATACGCCGGGATTATCAAATGGTTTACCAACCGGAAAAATGGAATTCCGGCTTACATCAAGATTGATATGGCAACCCAGAAGACGGAGCTTATCCGTTTAGATGAGGGTATGAAATATACCATTTACGATCATTTTGGAAGAAATCTGTATCGTCACCTCCGATTTAAATATCCAACTTATATGTTTGATGATATCAGCTTTGAAGTTGACGAGGAAGGAACGCCATTCTGGATCTGCAGCACAAAAAAATACAACATCGGGTTATTTGGAGGCCAGACTATTGGCAATGTGGTACTCTGCAATGCCGTCACTGGCGAATGTACAGATTATAAGATTGATGAAGTTCCAACCTGGGTTGACCGCGTATATTCTGCAGAGCTTCTGGTAAGTCTCTATGATTACTACGGTACATTAAAACATGGATTTTTAAACAGCATTTTAGGGCAGAAAGATTGTCTGGCAACAACAAACGGATATAATTATCTGGCACTTAATGATGATGTATGGGTTTACACCGGTGTAACTTCCATCACCAGTGATCAGTCCAATGTGGGATTTGTGCTGATGAATCAGCGTACTATGGAGACAAAATATTATGAGATTGAAGGTGCGATTGAGGATTCTGCCATGTCCTCCGCAGAAGGAAAGGTACAAAATCTCGGATATACAGCAACTTTCCCTCTCCTTCTCAATATTGAACAGGAGCCAACCTATTTTATGGCATTAAAAGATGCCTCAGGGCTGGTGAAAAAATATGCCATGGTAAATGTACACAATTACCAGATCGTTGCCACCGGAGATTCTGTCAATGAATGTGAACAGACTTATAAATCTCTGATGAGTGATAATGGTATTCAGAACGAAGATGAATCTGTTGCAGCAGAGAAAAAAATGATCACTGGAACCATCAAAAAAATTGCAGAAGGTGTCATTGAAGGCAACTCCCATTATTATCTTCTTCTCAATGAATCTGATAGGATTTATGATGTGACAGTATCTGCAAACCTTGCTGTGATTCGCTATAACGTAGGTGATTCCATCACACTGGAGTATACCGAAGGCAAGGATAAATGTACCGTGCTATCCATCTCTGAAACTCAGTAAAATGGCTGTCCGGACGCCGACAGTGCAGTTATGGTAGTTTTTTACCTCCATAATTTGCATAGGAGTCAGCTGAGAATGGAAATAATCTTCATCTCCACAGTGAAGCGCCGCTTCACCGATAAGAAAAAGCGGAAACCGTTCTATTACATGGCGTTATGACATTGCAGCAAACAAGGGCTAAAAAATCTTTTCAGAGACAGACACGAAAGTGTCCGGAATCGAAAGACTTTTCAGACCGAAGTACGCGCATGGTCATACAAATGTAATAGAACTGTTTCCGCTTTGTTATTATGAAAGCCAGGCTTATTCAATAATCGTTCCGGTCTTTTCAAGGAATCCTTCCAGAGCTTTATCGATAGATGTGATAACTACTTTTCTTCCGGTTCCTTTTTCCAGGAAAGAAACTCCCGCTTCAATCTTCGGAAGCATGGTGTTTGGTTCGAATTGATCTTGTTCGATGTACTCTTTTGCTTCGTCAACACTGATTCGTCCAAGCGGAATCTCATGATCCGTATTGTAGCCGATAGATACATGTTCTACACTGGTAAGAATCATAAATTCATCGGCATTGAGAAGCTCTGCCATACGTCCGCTGGCATAATCTTTCTCGATAACCGCACTGGCTCCACGTAGTTCCACACCCTGCGCTAAAACAGGAATACCGCCGCCTCCACAGGCGATAACAATCTGACCTTTATCAGACAATTCACGAATAGAATCAATCTCAATGATTCCCTGCGGTTTTGGAGCTGCAACGATTCTTCGGTATCCACCTTCCACTTCCGTTACAAAATTACCTTTCTTCTCCTCTTCTTCTGCCTCTTCTTTTGTCAACAATCTGCCTATAACTTTCACCGGTTCTGTAAACGCATCATCATATGGGTCTACCATTACCTGTGTCAGAATCGTACAGATTGGTCTGTAAATTCCTCTCTTCAACAGTTCAGCTCGAAGAGCATTCTGCAAATCATATCCGATATATCCCTGGCTCATTGCGGAGCAAACCGACATTGGAGCCTGTGTGTATTCTTCTCTGCTTGCCCCAAATTCATTCATTGCTGTATGGATCATTCCGACCTGAGGAGCATTACTGTGTGAAATTACGATATCTGCACCTGCCTCAACCAGATTGGCAAGAATCTTAGCTGTTTTTTTCGTTGCTTTGTATTGTTCTGGCAACGTTGTTCCCAATGCTCTGTGTCCAAGAGCTACTACTACTTTCTTTCTGCTCATATCTCTTATTCCTTTCCTATTCTTCAAAGATATTATGATTCAGATTTGTAATCTGCCTGTTTTGCAATCCCGAATCTCATACCAATCCTGAAAATAAATCTTGTTTTTTCTGATGATAGTTTAACAGAAAAAGGAAAAAATATCTACCTTTTCCTAACATTCTTACAAAAATAAAGAAGCTTATTGTTCCAGATATTTCTTCATGGCCTCCATGGATTTTTTTCCATCTTCAAGACCAAGCTGATATAAATGCTCCAGCTTTTCTTTATTTTTTTCCACTCTTCCCACAGTGACTTTCTCACTCGGGCGGATTACAAAAACATGTCCTTCTTCCTCTTCTTTTTTCAGAAAATCCAATGTTTCATTATACCGAAGATATCTGTTTTCTGCCTTTTCGAGAAATTGTTTGGAATGAGCATAACGGAGTTTCATGAGTGGCATCAGCTCATTGGGTTGTTTTCGGTAACCTTCTTCTCTCGTAAGAACTACAACATTTTTTACATTACCAGCTTCCATAGATCTGAGAATGGGAATACTGTCTGCAATCCCTCCATCCAGATAATGATGTCCATGCACCACCAGCGTTTTTGAGAGCAGAGGCAAAGAACTGGAAGCACGAATCGCCCATATCTGTTTCTTCAGATCCCTCACGCGAATGTATTCCGGCTCTCCCGTATCGACGTTCGTCAAAACTGCAAAAAATTTGCCCGGATATTTTTCAAATTGTTCATAATCAAAAGGATCCAGAACATTTGGTATCTGAGAATACAACAAATCAACACCAAATACATTTCCGGTTTTTACATAACTTCTCACTCCACAACAATCGGGATCATCCAGATAATCCACAAGAGTCCGGTAAGCACGCCCTTTTTGTTTGGATAAATAGCTGCATGCGTGGCAGCTTCCGGCAGAGACACCATATATACTGGAAAACTCAATATTTTCCTCTAAAAAAGCATCCAGGATACCGGCAGTGTATACACCACGCATTCCTCCACCTTCCAAAATTAATCCTGCATGATACATAGATAACACCTGCTTTCTATAATTAATTCTCACTCGCCCGCTAAAAGGGCATCGTCATCTCCTGTTGAAATAATCTGACAGGCCGACAACTCCGGACGGAACTTTCTGTTTGCCTTTCTTGAAGCAATCATTTCATAATAATCGGATGCCAGAACATCCGTGGAAAACAAAACAGCCTCCTCCGTTCCATTTTGATACAGTTTTTGTCCCAGAACCGGTTTTTGAATGAGATCCAGTTCTGCTTTCTTCCGAATTTTTTTCAGGAGAGGAGTTGCTTTCCGGGAAAAACCAAGCACTCGACCGTAGGGAACCGGGATATCTGCAGCATTATCCAGAAAGTCATATTTTTTTACATTTAACACCATATGAAGAAACCCTCTTCGCAAAGAAGCATCGGTCATATTCTTCGTATGCATTTTCTCCATCAATTCTTCAAAAGAAAGTCCCGGTTGAAAATATCGACAAAATCGACGATACATTTCCTCATCCATTCCAAAATAATTACCAGTTTTATTATCTCCAAAAGCTTTCTGAATAAGGTAATCATATTCAAGATAAGGAAACAGGTCATTCCACTCTGCAAAATCTCCCTTTCTATATCGATCTGCAAGTTCTTCTGCTCCCTCATTCATTCCTGATTTTAATAAGTCCTTTTGCGAATTCTCCTTAAGCTGATGACGAAGTGCCGTTGCCGATGGAAACTTCTGTCCCCACTCTTTTTCATGATATCCGGCACCTTCTCGTTTTATCGTAATCGGAATGATAGAGGAATCAAGACGTTTCAAGGTTTTTAAATATTCCAGCCCAAGAATATGATTCGGTTCAGAAAGAAAAGCTGCGATTGAACGTCCATCCTTTCCCTCTCTTTCCAGCAATTGAATGAGGGCATCCATTCTTGCCAACGGAAACCGTTTTCCCTTACAAAGTCCATCCTTTAATAACTGCTTATATCCCGCTGATTCTTCTGCCAGCAAACGAACATAGGGTTCGTAATCTTTCACAGTGGCCCATTCACTTCCGAAAGAAAGATAATCCACACATCCAAGTTTATGAAGTAATTTCACTCCTGCCGTGGCAAAATACTCTGCACTGGCAGTAGCATAAACAACAGGAAGTTCCAGGACAAGATCAGCTCCCCCTTTTAGCGCCAGCTTCGTACGAAAATATTTATCTGCAATTGCCGGCTCTCCCCGCTGTACAAAATCCCCGCTCATCACAACAATCACATAATCTGCATTAGTCTTTCTTCTTGTCTCTTCTATATGATATTGATGCCCTTTATGAAAAGGATTGTACTCAGCGATAATTCCGGCTGTAATCATAATTCTTTTGACTCCTCCTTATACTGACACACTTACTGACATATTGAAACGCGCTCTATTTATACAATGAAATGATTTCCAAAATCTGATTGTTCTATGATAACTGATTGCAAATAAAATGGCAACCTGAAATTTTTCCGGAATATTCCCGAAAAATTGTATTTATTTTTATACAAAACAAATTGTATCTACTTTCGAACAAAATTAATTATTGTTAAATTTGAAACAAAATAATTTGTTAAATCTGCAAAATGAAAGCTCAAATGACAAAAAAAACACTGATTTTATACAATATTATGTCTTTTCAATCTTTCAAAAAAAAGCTATAATAAATCGTCAACATAATATAATTCGCGGAGTTTGCATTTCGCATAATATTTTTTTCAAAAAAGGAGATAGAAACATGAAAATTTTAGTCATCAACTGCGGAAGTTCTTCCCTGAAGTACCAGGTTATTGATTCTGACACTGAACACGTTCTTGCCAAAGGTTTATGTGAACGTATTGGTATTGACGGAAGATTAACTTATCAGCCAGCGGGCAAAGACAAGATCAAATATGATGCACCGATGCCAGCTCATCGTCAGGCTGTAGAACTCGTATTAAAACAGCTTACTGATCCGGACACCGGAATTCTGAAATCCGTTGATGAGATTCAGGCAGTTGGTCATCGTATGGTACATGGTGGTGAAAAATTTGCCTGCTCCACATTATTAACAGACGAAGTACTGGCAACTGTTGAATCCTGTAATGACCTTGCACCTCTTCACAATCCTCCTACACTGGTTGGTGTGGCTGCCTGCAAGGAATTAATGCCTACTACTCCAATGGTTGGTGTTTTTGATACTGCTTTCCATCAGACTATGGCTCCGGAAGCTTATATTTATGGTCTTCCATATGAATATTATAAAAAATATGGTATGCGTCGTTACGGTTTCCACGGAACTTCTCATAAATTTGTATCCCAGAGAACAGCTGAATTATTAGGAAAGAAACCGGAAGACGTAAAAGTAATTGTCTGCCATTTAGGTAATGGTTCTTCCATTTCTGCTATAGATGGTGGCAAATGTGTTGAGACATCCATGGGGCTTACCCCTCTCGAAGGTCTGATCATGGGTACCAGATCCGGAGATATTGACCCTACTTGTATTGAATTTATCGCTCATAAAGAGAATATTACTCTGGAAGATGCCATGACAATCATCAACAAGAAATCCGGTGTGTTAGGTATTTCCGGTGTTTCTTCTGATTTCCGTGATCTGGAAGATGCAGCGAACGAAGGTAATGAAAGAGCGAAGCTTGCTCTGGATGCATTCTGTCATCATGTTAAAAAGTACATCGGAAGCTACATTGCAGTTATGAATGGTGTAGATGCTATCGTATTTACAGCCGGTATCGGTGAAAACTCTCCAGAAGTTCGTGAACAGATTATGGAAGGTTTTGGCTATATCGGTGCCCACATCGATCCTGTGGCAAACAAGGTTCGTGGAAAAGAGACTTTAATCTCCACACCTGATTCCAAGGTAAAAGTATTCTGTGTACCTACCAACGAAGAACTGGCTATCTGCCGTGACACTGTTGAAATCGTTACAAAAAAGATCGTGGAAGATACAGTAAAAGAAGTAATGAATAAATAATTAGTATCGAAAAGGGGCTGTCGCAACAAATGAAGCGCATCTCCATGTACAAAAATGCGAAAACCGTTCCATTACATGGTCATACAAATGTAATGGAACGGTTTCCTTTTCTTTTATCGGTGAAGCTTGCGGTTCTCTATCAGAGCGACAAAGCCCACAGACTCGAAATGCGGAAAACATTAAAAGTACGCATACTTATATCAAATTTTCTAATTGCGAATAACATTTATTGTCTCAAAATCCGAATAGAGTTAATAAGACAAAATACAGAAACTCCTGTATCAGCAAAGACGGCAAGCCACATATTTGCAAATCCAAACAGACCGAGAATCATGACGATAACTTTAACCACAAGAGCAAAGACTACATTCTGCCAGGAAATATTTCTGGTCATTTTTGCAATACGTAACGCTTCCGGGATTGCTTTCATTTCTGAATACATAAACACAACGTCCGCTGCCTCAATTGCCGCATCTGCTCCGCTTCCCATTGCTGCTCCGATATCTGCTCCCGCCAGCACCGGGGCATCGTTAATTCCATCCCCAACAAACATGACCGGTCCATATTGTCTGCGAACATCCTGTAATCTGGATAATTTATCTTCCGGCAGAAGTTTCGCATGTACTTCATCAATTCCGGTTTCTGATGCCACCTGCTCTGCATTCTCTTTTGCATCTCCGGTGAGCATTACCGTCATAATTCCCAGCTTTTTAACCGCTTCAACAGACTGCTTCGCATCTTCTTTTATGGTATCCGCAATCATGATATATCCAATCCACTGACCATTAAATGCAACCAGCACTTCTGTTCCAAATTTATCTTTATGATATCGGCTGAGATCTATATGGTATCGTTCCATCAGCTTACGATTTCCGCAAAATACCGTTCCCTGTTCCAATTGGGCACAAATTCCATGACCAACTATTTCTTCCACACTGGCAGGTCTTTCTATCTCCAGATTTTTTCTCCGGGCAGCCTCCACAATGCTGTTTCCAATTGGATGAGTGGATGATAATTCACAACTTGCACTCAATGCCAATATTTCATCTGCAGAAATCGTGTCAGATACTGAATACACTTCCTGAACCACAAAATCTCCTTTAGTAACTGTACCGGTTTTGTCCAGCACCACAGCCTTTACATTCTTTAACGCTTCAATGACAATGCCGCCTTTAAACAGAATTCCTTTCTTTGAACCAGCTCCAATTCCTGCAAAAAATGCCAGTGGCACCGATAAAACCAAGGCGCATGGACAACTGATAACCAGGAAAGTAAGTGCTGTATATAAGGAAGAGTGTGAGACATCTCCATCCAATATCCAGAAATGCCATCCAGGGAAAATTATTGGAAGTATAATTGCAATCGCCAGTGCAAAAAATACCACGAATGGTGTATACACACGGGCAAATTTTGTAATAAATTTATCAATCTCAGGCTTACTTGCTGCAGCATTTTCCACTGAATCTAAGATTTTGGTCACCATGGATTCTTCCAAGGCTTTTTCTACCCGAATTTTCAACTGACCTGAGGTATTGACACACCCTGAAATCACAGCATCACCAGGTTTCACCATCACTGGAACCGGTTCTCCAGTGACCGGAGAAGTATCAATTCTGCTCTCTCCTTCTACAATTACACTATCCAGAGGAATCCGGTCTCCAGGGCGAACCAGCAGAATATCACCTACTCTGGCATCTTCTGCATCGATCACCCGGATTTCTTCACCAACAACGTGATTGACAACCTCCGGCCGAAGATCCACTGCTTCCATAATCTGCGAACGACTCTGTTCCGTCGCCCGATGTTCAAAATATTCTCCGATACGATAAAATAACATTACCCCGACAGCTTCCGGAAACATTCGTATGATAAATGCTCCAATTGTTGCCAGACACATCAGAAAGTTTTCATCAAAAATCTGCCCTTTCATGATATTCTTTCCAGCATCCAGGAGAACTTCTCCACCAAGGATCAGATAAGCAATCAGAAATAACGGCAACATTCTGAAATCCTGCTCGGAAATTCCCATCAGATTAATGATAAACTCTCCTGCTATAAACAACAGCAGCCCTGTCCCGATAGAAAACAATGGTTGTTTCCATACTGGAACCGTCTCCTCAACCTGTACCTGCTTTCTCTTTTGTTTCTTCTCCAACACCTTAATTCCATCTTCCACTGAATCCGCAATCTCCTGAATCTTTACCTGAAGCTGATCTGGATGTTCGGAAGAAAGTCTTAACTGTCTTGTCGCAAATGTCAAAGAAACCGATTTCACTTCCGGCAACTGTCTGATCTTTGCTTCAATTTTGGCAGCACAATTAACACAATCCAAGCCTTCTAAGACAAATACTATTTTCTCTGATCCGTCATCTGTTATTTCCAGTTCGGGATCAAATGGGATATCCTCATGCAGATGATGTTCATGATCGCAACAACAGCTCTCTTCGTGATGATGTTCATGATCATGGTGATGCTCATGTCCGCAGCAACAACTCTCTTCGTGATGATATTCTTTTTTTGACATAGGTTATGATTCCTTTCTTTTTCATCACTGATGCTGAACAAAATCGTTATTCTTCCTTTTCTTCCTGATTTATGCGTCCGGATATTCCAATTGATGATGGGCCATATGCACCAGGGCCTCTTCAAGAATATCAACAATATGTTCATCATCTAATGAGTAAAATACATTTTTCCCTTCTCTCCTTGACTTGATCTGATGCATATTCCGCATCACAGCCAGCTGATGGGACACAGCCGACTTCGTCATATCAAGTAATACCGCAATATCTCCTGCACACATCTCCTGTTCTTTTAACGCATATAAAATCCGCAGGCGGGTTTTATCACCAAGAACTTTATAAAAAGATACAACCTGATCTACCTCCTGATCTTTTGGCATGTTTTTCCTCACCTGTTCAATGCTTTCCAAAAACATTGGTGTACAGTCGCTTTTTTTCGTTGCCATAACTTCCTCCAATCGTCTCGCTTCCAGACAATTGAACGATCATTCAACTAACTTGATTATAGTTGAATATATATTCAATTGTCAAGTGTTTTTTCATAAATATATCATCTTTTTTATTCAGGGCAAATCTGCCGGCAATCATTTCTTCTCATTCAAAATATATTTTATTTCCTGTGCAGTTAAATATAAAACGATTGCCAAATGCCTCCTGAATTACTTTTAGATTCTCATCCCCTGTGCAGTGAGAAACACCGATAAATTCTATACCCAGTCTTCTGAAATCTTCGATGGTTGTTTGCAGTCTTTGTTCATCTGCATCTATAAGATGTGTTCCCCCGATCACTCCCCGGATTCTCTCTCCGGTCCGTTCTGCAATCGTTTTCAGAATATTGACAATGCCCGGATGAGAACATCCGACTATAACTACCAGTCCCTCCTTTGTGTCAAGAGTGATTGCCATCTCATCCGAAAAGGTATCCCGAACATATTCCTCTCCTTCTTTCAAGAAAAATCTTGGATTCCATTGTTCATAAGGTACTGTTCTCTCAAAATTACGATGGACATGAATTCCCTTTGCGATTTCCCGGACATCTTCCCCTATCTCTTCCACATGAACTTGATAGTCCTCCAGATCATGACGCCTGAACTGAATACCATTATAATAGATTTCCCCTTCTCGGTTCGTACAATACTTCCCGTCAAAAAAACCTTTTCCAACATATATCTTATGTTGCTGTCTGGTTTCTTCCAATATTCTCATCAAGCCTCCTGCATGGTCATAATGACCGTGGCTGATGATGATACAGTCTAAATCACCGAGCGATTCTCCCAAGGCTCTGGCATTATCATAAAATGCCCCGCTCTTTCCGGTATCCAGAAGCATTTTAAAAGATTCACCCTCTATTAACAGAGAAAAACCATGTTCACATATAAGGGATTCTTCCAAATCCGGATGATTTTCAATTAAGGTTGTTATTTTCCAGGACATTTTTGTTCCTCCTCCCATTTACCACTCGATTCTATTTATTTGTACCATCATACCACATTTTATCTTAGTTGTCTGCCTGACTCATTCGTGCTATCATATAGAAAATGTCACTTAATAATCCACTACGTGATTTACGATTAAAATATCATAATAATATAGAGGTTTCTGTTATGAAAAACAAACTGGAATTATATGGAACTCTGGGACCGGCAGATTGTTCCAAAGATATATTAAAAGAAATGCTCCGATCAGGAATGACCGGAATCCGCATTAATCTTTCCCATACCAATTTGAGAGACTGTGAGTCATGGCTTCAGAATTTATATGAAGTATCGGAAGAACTTCATATGATTCCGGATCTCCTGGCCGATCTTCAGGGACCGGAGCTTCGCATAGGAATCCTTTCTGAACCACTTCAATTAGAAACAGGTTCTACCGTTAAACTGATTGACAGTTCAGATTATTCCCAAATATCCTCTTCTGATTCTGGAATTCCCGTTCCATATCTATTGTTATCTCATTTAAAAAACGCCCAGACAATTCGTCTGGACGATGGAAAAATCATATTAGAAGTGACGGATTCTGCCAATGCACTTGCTACCGTTGTATCCGGCGGTACTTTAACCTCACGAAAAAGTCTCGCCATTGACGGACTTTCCCTGGAATTGCCCACTTTGACAGATCAGGATCTTCACAATCTGGATGTGCTGGCCAGATACCGTGTTACGGGAGTCATGCTGCCATTTGTCAGAGGCAAAGACGATCTCCTGAATCTGAAAAAGGAATTACTGAAACGAAAACTCACACACGTTCGCATTTTTGCAAAAATCGAAAATCAGGCAGGGGTTGACAATCTTCCCGAACTTATTCCCCACTGTGACCAGATTGTCATTGCCAGAGGAGATTTGGGAAATGCCATTCCTCTTCCTGCGCTTCCCGCTATTCAAAAAAAGATTGCTTTGTTATGTAAAAGAACAAAAACACCTTTTATGGTAGTCACTCAACTTCTTGCATCCATGGAAGAACATCCTTCTCCAACCCGGGCAGAAGTCAGTGATATTTTCAATGCCGTTCTGGATGGGGCATCCTCGCTAATGTTAACCGGAGAAACTGCTGTTGGCAAATATCCGGCAAAAGCCATAAAAATCTTGTCCGACACTGCATTTGAAGGACTTCGCTTCAAAATGGAATCCCGATTTCTCTAAAGAAATTTATTCAAATCCTTATTATATTCAAAACCAACTGCAGCCAGTTTCTTCTCCAGTTCCTCTCTGCTCACATTGAGATCTTCACAGAGAGCTTCCAGAGAAGGATACTGGTCACGAAGTTTTGTATTGATCACACTGAAAAGAATCATTGGATCCTGTGGTAATTGGTTCATCGTAATCTCCTTCTTTAAAACTTAAGACGTTTTGTTACGGCTGCCCCCATACCTCCCGGTCCGATATGGCAGGTGAGATTCAGAGGAAGATCATCATATTCTACCTGAAATCCCGGAAAATGTTCTTCGAGATCACGAACCCACTGTTCTTTTCCCTCATAGCCGTAAGAACAGGCCGCCTGAAGACGCACATCTTCTGGTGCAGAGACACCCATTCTCTCCATCTCCTGCTCCAATGCCTTAAAAATCGTCTGCTTACCTTTTGCCATACTTCTTACTTTCGCGTAAGCATCCAGTTGTTTCCCATGAATCTGTAATATCGGTTTAATACGGAGAACGGTACCGATCGCTGCCGCTGCAGGAGTAATTCTTCCCCCTTTTTTTAGATGTTTTAAGGTCTCTACCATAACATATATGGAAGAATTCTGTTGTTCATTTTCTAAAATTTCTTTAATCTCCTGTGCTGTTTTACCTTCTTTTACCAGATTAACGGCATCTTCCACGGAAGCTCTCTGCGGTACCGAAACTCTCTGGGCATCCACCACCTGCACTTTCCCGTCATAGTCCTGGGCATAAGTAAACGCATTGGCGCAACTGCCGGAAAGACCGCTGGAAATCGGAATGTGAATAATCTCATCATATTCTTCCAACAGCTTATCCCACAGATCCATCACCTCACCTGCAGCAGGCTGGGAAGTGGAAATGTCTGCGTCAGAATTTAGTTTCTCATAAAATTCTTCTTTACTTAAATTGACACCTTCCAGATATTCCACTCCATCAATGGTAAATGGCATGGGAATCACAAAAACACCGAGTTTTTCGGCTGCTTCCATGGTAATTCCAGAAGTATCTGTCACAATGGCAACCTTTTTCATACAATCTCCTCCATTTGTTTTTTTGTTATAATTTATCCGTCTGTATCTATATTTCGTTTCTTTTACACTCAAATTATTTTAATTACTGAGCATTATTACTATATTATACAGGGTTTAGTTTTTTGTCAAACCTTTTTTGAAATAGAGGTTGTCCAACCAAATGAAGCAATGTCAGATGGTTTACTCTTTGGAAATAATGTGATATGGAAGTGCCACAAATATGACTCCGCCAATCATATTTCCAATGGTTGCCATCACAATCACGTAAATATACTGGCTTATTGTTACCCCACCATTTAACAAGGCAACAAATACAATGCTCATATCTGCGATACTATGTTCAAATCCACATATCATAAATACAAGAATACACCAGAAAATCATGATCAGTTTTCCGGATTCTGATTTTAATTTAATGCTGCACCACACCGCAAGACATACCAGAATATTACAGAGGATTGCTCTGAACAGAAAATTTACAGGATAGAAAGTTACTTTTTCCCGCACCTGCGTTGCATACTGCCTGATACTCATCTTTAAACATAATCATATCCTCCTAAGATAAAAAATGTGTATTGCCCTTTCCCCATCTCATGATATTTCATTGATTAAAACCACATTTAGATGAAAAAAGAGCAACATTTGAATTCAACAAATGCTGCCCAGACGGTCGGCTTACTTTCTAATCTGATTCCCCTGTGGTACTCCACACTTAACCCGTCAGTAATCAGATTTTTAAATTATATAGTATACACTATCACGTTCGCTTCATTTTGTCAATTTATTGGGTATTTTTCCCAGTTTTTTTGATGCATATTTTTCTTTTCACCGCATTTCTTCCTCCTTTTTGTGGACTTCATTTTCATTTTGTAGTATTCTATAAAATGAATCATTTTCTCGCTTTAAATAGGGAAAATGTGTATTTGATGAATGAACGGAGGTAATACAATGAGTAATCAAGTTTGGAAATTCCATAACGATGTGGATACGGATCAGATCATTGCTTCTCAGTATCTGCTCTTACCTGATATTGAATCTATGAAACAATACACATTCGAATCTCTGGATCCGACCTTTGCCGATAAGGTACATCCCGGTGATATCGTGGTTGCCGGAGAGAATTTTGGATGTGGTTCTTCCAGAGAACAGGCACCTAGTTTTCTGAAAGCTCTCGGTGTTCAGGCTGTCATTGCTATATCTTTTGCAATAATTTTCTATCGCAATTCCATCAATATCGGTCTTCCGGTAATCGTATGCAAAGATCTGTACGACAATGTGGAAGATGGCGGTGAGGCTGATCTTGATTTAACTGCAGGTACTGTAACTGCCAACGGTAAGACATTTACCTGCACGAAACTGCCGGAATACATGCAGAATATTTTATCTGCCGGAGGCTTAATTTCATTTTTAAATAAGGAGGAAGCATAATCATGAGTATGACCTTAGGGGAAAAAATTATTGCTAGAGCAGCCGGTGTCGATTCCGTAAAACCAAATGATATCCACACCGTCACTCTGGATCGCATGATGAGTAACGATGGTACCACCCATCTGACTGTAGATATGTATCATAATAAATTAAAGCATCCGCAGATTGCTGATAAAGATAAAGTTGTGTTCATCATGGATCATAACGTTCCTGCCGAGAATCCAAAAACTGCAGAGGCTCATAAAAAAATGCGTAATTTTGCCAGTGAAAATGGCATTAAATTATATGAAGGTCAGGGTATTTGTCATCAGATTATGATGGAAGACTATGTCTGCCCTGGTGAACTTATTTTCGGTGCAGATTCCCACACAACTACCTATGGTGCTCTGGGTGCTTTCGGAACCGGTGTCGGATGTACGGATTTTCTCTATGCAATGACTACCGGTACTTCCTGGGTCATGGTTCCGGAAACCATCCGTTTTAATCTTCACGGTTCTCTTCGGGAAGGTGTATATGCCAGAGATCTTATCCTGACCATTATCGGTGATATCGGAGCGAACGGTGCCAACTATAAAATTATGGAATTTTCGGGCGACGGCGCGCACAACCTTTCCATTGACGAGCGTATCGTGCTCTGTAATCTTACTGTAGAAGCAGGTGCCAAAGCAGGTATCGTGGAACCGGATGAAAAGGTAGTGGAATACTGTAAAGCTCACGGCCGCGAGGCAGTACATATGTTTAAGAGTGATGAGGATGCTACCTTTGCCGCAGTATACGATTATGATTTAAGCAAGATTGAACCGGTGGTTGTCCGTCCGGATTTCGTTGATAATTTTGCCCTTTTAAAAGATGTCAAAGAAGAAAAAATCACCATTGATGAAGCTTTCCTCGGTTCCTGCAACAATGGTCGTCTGGTGGATCTGAGAGCTGCCGCTGAGGTGGTAAAAGGAAAGAAAATTCATCCAAATGTTCGTTTTATCGTCGCTCCTGCCTCCAAAGCCGTTTACATTGAAGCATTAAAAGAAGGCATCATCACCACACTGATGGAAGCTGGTGCCATGATCATGAACTGTAACTGTTCTGTCTGCTGGGGAAGCTGCCAGGGTGTCATCGGAGAAAATGAAGTGCTGATTTCCACCGGAACAAGAAACTTTAAAGGCCGTGCCGGACATCCAACTTCCAAAGTATATATGGCCAGCGCCGCCACTGTGGCTGCTTCTGCCGTAGCCGGCTATATCACCGGAAATACTGCCGAATAAATAATTAACAGAAAGGATAGCTTACTATGGAACAATTTACTGGAAAAGTATGGGTTCTCGGTGATGATATCGATACAGATATCATCATTCCGACAGAATATCTTGCCCTGCCTACCGTAGAAGATATGAAACAATATGGTTTTTCTCCACTTCGTCCTGAACTGGCTTCTCAGATTCAGGAAGGAGATATTATCGTTGCCGGAAAGAATTTCGGCTGCGGCTCTTCCAGAGAGCAGGCGCCTGAAATCATCAAGGCATTAAAAGTAAAATGCGTTATCGCAAAATCCTATGCCCGCATTTTCTTCCGCAATTCTATCAATAACGGACTTCTGCTCATTGAAAATGATGAAATTCAGGATGTTGTAAAAGAGGGAGATACTATCACAGTTAAAATGGGGGAATCCATCGAATTTGATGGCAAATCCTATGGTATCACTTCTCTTCCGGATAATCTCATGGATATCATCAATGCCGGTGGTCTTGTAAAGGCAATGCAGAAAAGAAACGGGATTATATAGGAGGATTTGACATGGGTTATACATTAATTGAAAAAATCATCAAAAAAAATATCGGGGCAGATCATGTGGAACCGGGACAGATTGTCACTGTCAACGTCGATCGTGTGATGATTCACGATATTTTCATTCCTTTTGTCGCAGATAAATTTGAAGAAATGGGATTTAAAAAATTATGGGATCTGGACAAAGTCGTTCTGATTTACGATCATCTGGTTCCGGCCAGTGCCGTAGAAGATATCCGTCATTTTAAAATCGGAGACGCTTTTGCCGAAAAATATGGTCTTACCCACGTCCACAGAAGTGACGGAATCTGCCATCAGTTAATGACAGAAGCCGGATATGCCAAACCAGGTAATGTTGTATTCGGAACTGACTCTCACACCACCACTTACGGATGTGT
Organism: Lachnospiraceae bacterium; assembly: GCA_028721415.1. Taxonomy (GTDB): domain Bacteria; phylum Bacillota; class Clostridia; order Lachnospirales; family Lachnospiraceae; genus Anaerobutyricum. Next base: position 45,680 of record JAQYIU010000087.1, read on the forward strand.
CGGCTGTTTCTCTTCCGGAATCGGATATACGGAAATGGCTTCCATTCTCGGAACCGGTGAAATGTGGATTCGTGTGCCGGAAACCATCAAGGTGATTATCAACGGCGAACTTCCTGCCAACGTCACTGCCAAAGATGTGATTCTTCGTCTGATTGGAGATCTCCGTGCCGATGGAGCCACATACAAAGCATTAGAAATCAGCGGTTCTACTGTAGACAACATGTCGGTTGCATCCCGCATGACCATCTCCAATATGGCAATCGAAGCGGGCGCCAAAGCATGTCTGTTTAAACCGGATGAAAAAACCTGCGAATACTCCAAGGTAAATCTTTCCGATGTCGACTGGATTTACGGAGATGAAGATGCTAATTATTGTAAGGTCATGACCTATCAGGCAGAAGACCTGGTTCCTGTCTGTGCCTGTCCTTCTCAGGTTGACAATATTCATCCGGTCTCCGAAATTGAGGGAACAGAATTAGATCAGGTATTTATCGGTTCCTGTACCAACGGACGTCTGGAAGACCTGGCAGTTGCAGCCAAAATTCTGGAAGGAAAGAGTGTCGCATGTAAATTGATCATCACTCCTGCCAGCAAACAGATTTATCTTGATGCTATCAAAGCCGGATATATGGAAACCCTCGCACAGGCAGGTGCCATCATCACTCAGCCAGGATGTGGACTGTGTTGTGGTCGTGCCGGAGGCATCCTCTGTGATGGAGAAAAGGTTCTCGCAACAAACAACCGGAACTTCCTGGGACGTATGGGAACTTCCAAAGTTGGCATTTATCTTGGATCCCCTGCTACAGCGGCAACCTCTGCTATTTACGGAAAAATCACTATCCCGGAAAATGTGCATTAGAACTTTCAGAGGCACCTTATTATTTCATTGATAACATAGAAATTATTACAATTTAAGCGAGGAATTCTGTATTTATAGACATCAGGATAACAAAAATTCCTGTATTCATCATTTACAGAATCCTCTCTTATATTCTTTTATTTTTTTCTGTATTTTTACATTTGTTTACGCACTATTTTGTATTCATCATCCATCTGAAAATACGGACAACTTTCATAATCACTCCTCAGTAATCTTGCCAGATCATCTTCATCCAGATTCACCATACATTCCCCCAGCCCATCTTCTTCATCAATCCAAAAATGAGTACAATAGTCACATTGATTAGCCATTCCTCTCTCTCCTTCTATTGATATCTTAATTGTAACTATATCTTTTCTGCGGGAAAATGTAAAGGAAATCAAAGAATTTCTTGCTTGTTTTTTTAGATACATGATATAATAAAGATTAAGTTTTTGTTAAAGAAGGAGGATAATCACAATGACAGCAGAACAAAAGAAATTAATCCCTGAAAGGGATGAAAACTTAAAGAACGGTAATTTTACTATTTTAAATGGCGAATATACAAAGAATTTTAATGTTTATGTTGTAGGAGATAAACATAAAGAAGCCATCGATTATATTATGGTTGCATTAGACCGCTCCACAGATAACGTTCTGGGATTCGGTATCAAGATGGGCAGTCAGAAAAAATTCGGTGTAAGCTTCTGGGATGAGGCAGATATTCCGGAAGAATATCGGCAGTAATATATATATCAATTTTGGCAATTAAAGAAGCCGTTCCATTACCTTTGTATGCCTATAAGACATGGTAATAGAACGGCTTCTTTTTTCCTATAATTTATAAACTAAGTGTATATACCTATAATCTGGATAAGCAGATGCTTTGTAAGTTTTGCGTAAGCTTATGAATAAAAAAGTACTATTCTACCGTAACACTCTTTGCAAGGTTTCTTGGTTTATCAACGTCAAGGCCTCTTGCCACTGCTACATAATAGCCCAGCAACTGTAATGGAATGACAGCAACAGATGTGGTGAAGCAATCTACCGTTTTTGGAACATAAACGGTAAAGTTTGCGGTATCTTCCATCGCATAATTTCCGTAGGAAGTCAGACCCATAATATACGCACCTCGGCTCTTAACTTCAACCAGATTGCTGACCAGTTTTTCATAGAGATCCTGCTGCGTAGCAACACCTACCACCAGAATTCCATCTTCAATCAGAGAAATGGTTCCATGTTTCAGTTCTCCTGCTGCATAGGCTTCTGAATGCACATAGGATACTTCTTTTAATTTCAGGGAACCTTCCATACATGTCGCATAGTCTGTTCCTCTTCCAATAAAGAACACATCATGGCTGGAAGCGTATTTATTGGCAAACCACTGGATTCTTTCTTTCTCATCCAGTACTTTCTGAATCTTCTCCGGCAATTTCTGCAGTTCAGAAACCAGCGTATTATATTCTGCCTCTTCAATTACACCGCGGACATCCGCAAAAAGGATGGCAATAAGATCAAGTGCAACAAGCTGCGTACTGTATGCTTTTGTGGTGGCAACAGAAATCTCCGGTCCTGCCCAGGTATACATAACAGCATCTGCTTCTCTGGCAATGGAACTTCCAACCACATTGACAATTCCAAGGGTCTTTAAGTTTCTTTCTTTTGCTTCGCGAAGCGCCGCCAGAGAGTCTGCGGTCTCTCCGGACTGACTGATGATGATCACTAATGTATCCGGATCCAGCACAGGATCACGATACCGGAACTCAGAAGCGAGATCCACATCTACCGGGATTCTGGCAATTTTCTCAATGGTATATTTGGAAGTAATTCCAACATGGTAAGCAGAACCACAGGCAACAATCTGAATCCGGCTGATCTTGCGAATCTCTTCTTCTGTCATGCCAAGATCTTCTATCACAACTCTGTTATCTTTGATTCGTGGGCTGATCGTATCGTTAACTGCCTTTGGCTGCTCATAGATTTCTTTCATCATGAAATGCTCATAGCCGCCTTTTTCTGCAGCTTCCGTATCCCAGTCAACAACAGATACTTCTTTTTCAATCTCTTCTCCATCCATGTTGAAGAAGGTGACACCTTCTTCTGTCAATTTGGCTATCTCCATATTCTGGAGATATACTACATTTCTTGTATATTTTAAGATTGCAGGTACATCCGAAGCGATAAAACTTTCATTTTCTCCTAATCCGACAATCAGCGGACTGTCTTTTCTCACCGCATAAATCTCTCCCGGACGATCTTTAAACATAACACCAAGAGCATAAGATCCTGTGGCACGAAGCATCATTTTTGTAATTGCCTCAATAGGATCTCCGGTATAATAATGATTCAGCAAATGAACCAGCACTTCTGTATCGGTTTCTGAAACAAATTCATAATTCATTTTTACGAGACGTTCTTTTAAATTCTGAAAATTCTCAATAATGCCATTGTGGACCAGAACAACGCTTTTATCTTTCTCAAAATGAGGATGAGAATTCGTTACAGACGGTTCTCCATGGGTAGCCCATCTAGTGTGTCCAATTCCACAGGATCCATGGACAGCACGACCGTTATCAGTCATCTCATTTAATATTTTCAATCGCCCCTTTGCCTTGATGACTTCAATCTCATTATTGCCGTTGCCATCCAGATCAGAAACGGCAATACCGGCAGAATCATATCCTCTGTATTCCAGTTTGGCAAGACCATCTAATAAAATGGGAGCAACCTGTTCTCTTCCAACATATCCAACAATACCACACATATTATTTATCTCTCCTTATTTTTCGCAATGTCCTTTATCCCTGATTACTTTGATCACGGCATCGACATAAGATTCACATTCTTCTTTCGTCTCTGCTTCCACCATGACACGAATCACCGGTTCAGTTCCACTTTCTCTGACCAGAATACGTCCGGAAGAACCAAGCGAATCAGCAACCTCTTTCACTGCATTCTGAACATCCGGATCATTCTGTGCTTCCGGTTTGCTCTTCACTCTGATATTCTTCAAAACCTGCGGATAAATCTTGACCGGCTCAGTCAGTTTTGCCAGAGAAGATTTCGTTTCAAGCATAACTTCCATCATTTTAATCGCTGTCAAAATTCCATCACCGGTGGTCGCATATTTACTGAAGATAATATGACCGGACTGCTCTCCTCCGATTCTGTGACCATTTTTAACCATACTCTCATAAACGTATTTGTCACCTACGTTTGTCTTTTCATAATCAATTCCAAGCTCATCGAAAGCTTTATACAAACCAAAATTGGACATAATGGTAGTAACAACCGTATTATTATCTAACTTGCCCTGTTCTTTTAAATATCTTCCGTAAATGTACAGAATCAGGTCACCGTCAACTACATTACCATTTTCATCAACAGCAATACAGCGGTCAGCATCCCCATCAAAGGCAAATCCCACATCAAGCTGTTTCTCTTTGACAAACTGCTGCAGTACTTCAATATGTGTAGAGCCGGCATTCATATTAATGTTCAAGCCATCCGGCTCTGCATTGATCACATAAGTTTTGGCTCCCAACGCATCGAACACACTCTTGGCAATCATCCAGGAACTTCCGTTGGCACAGTCAAGACCCACTCTCATATTCTTATAGGAACGGGTTGCAAGGGAAATCAGATAACCAATATAACGATTTCTTCCTGCGGCATAATCAACAGTACAACCAATCTGATCTTTCACTGCAAATGGAATCTCATATTTTCCATCTATGTAATCTTCTATTTTTAAGATGGTTTCTTCATCCATCTTTTCGCCTTTTGCATTGATCAGCTTAATTCCATTATCATAGTAAGGATTGTGGCTGGCAGAAATCATGATACCGCAATCAAAATCTTCTGTACGAACGACATAAGATACACTTGGTGTTGTGGTAACATGTAAAAGATAGGCATCCGCTCCCGAAGCAGTCAGACCTGCAACCAGAGAATACTCAAACATATAACTGGATCTTCTGGTATCTTTTCCAATTATTACTTTACATTTCTCATTCTTGTTCTTTCCATAATACCAGCCCAGAAATCTTCCCACCTGATAAGCATGTTCTACGGTTAAATTTACATTGGCTTCCCCACGAAAACCATCTGTTCCAAAATACTTACCCATAATAAACTCCTATTATTCTCCTTTATGGACAAAATGAGGGTATTACACACCCTCATTGTATGTCTTCCTATTGTTTAAATTTTATATAACCCTTATATCATACCTGATTATTACGAGAATCGTCAATACTTTTCATTAACTTCCTGTAAAATATAACTTTATGCAAATAACCGGTAATTATTATTACAAGGATTCTCTCTATAATTATGAATCAAAATGCTCCTTTATTCATGACGAAGAGCAACAATCGGATCCAGATTAGCCGCTTTTACTGCCGGAATAAATCCGAAAATAATTCCAATCATCATAGAAAAGAGAATGGCAATGACCACAGCGGGGATACTGATTGCCACCGGCACACTGGATATCTTGGCAATGGCCTCCGCCAGGATAATTCCTGAGATTGTTCCGATAATACCCCCAAGACTTGTCAGTACTGCTGCCTCTGTCAAAAACTGTCCCAGAATAATATTCTTTCTGGCACCGATTGCTTTTTTAAGACCAATCTCTCTTGTCCTTTCCGTAACGGAAACCAGCATGATATTCATAACACCAATACCTCCAACCAAAAGAGAAATACTTGCAATCCAGATTAACTGTTTGTTTGTGGTCGCACTTAATTGTTCATTTTCTTCCGCTTTTTCAGAAATATCCTCTGCACGGTACTTGACATCTTTATTGGTAACTGCTTCATTGAGCAAATCTGCCGCTGCTTTTCCAACGGAACTCATGGAATCCGTAGAATCTGCCAGAAGTTTGGCATTCTGTGGCTCATCGTATTGCTGCACAATATTCCATACAGAATCCGGTATAATCACACATCCACTGCTGCTGGAATCATCATAAGCATAATTGTAATAATCTTCTACAGACGAAATTACCGGTTCAAATTCGGAAGATTCTTCCACAATTCCAATGACAATAAATGGTTCTCCTTTAATATCGATGGTCTTACCCACCGGAGATTCATCTCCAAACAAGCTGCCTGCCGCTGTTTTATCCAACACTGCAACCTTCCTGTATTGTGTATAATCAGAATCCATAAAATGTCTTCCCTCTGTCATGATATAGCCACAGGTATTCAGATAATGTGAATCAGCTCCAATCAGCCTGCCACCCTGTAATGCAGTGGAATTATAATAGATATAATCCACAGAGGTTCTGCTCATATACAGGCTGGCATCTTCCACTCCATCGAGATCCTGTAGGCTCTGTCTCATGCTTTCATCGAGAGTAGGTATTCCCTTTGGGAGCCCGCTATACTCCATCTCATAATCATAATCGCCGCTCTCAGTCAGACGTACATTTACTGTATTGGTTCCGGATCCGATCAGGTTCTTTTTAATCTGTTCATTGGTTCCCTTAATGGTGGAGACAATCGCAATAATTGCGGCGATACCGATAATCACACCAAGCATTGTCAAAAGAGAACGTAATTTATGTGCCCAGATACTCTGAAAGGATAATCGAACATTTTCTAACATTTTTTCACCAAACCTTTCAAGTCATCCTAATAAATGATATCATCTTCATTGTCAGAAAGCTGCACCTTCGCACCTTCTTTTACGTTTTTTCCATAAGGGAATGCCAGATTATCATCCATTGTCACACCGGAGACTACTTCAATATACTGTCCATAAACAGTCTCCCCGGTTTTAATATATTGTTTTGTTAGTTTTCCATTTTTTCCTTCTTTGTACACGTAACTCTGTTTTCCTTCTGTACGGATATATGCTTTTTGCAGATAAATCGCATCTTCCGAAACCGTACCCATACTCTGTGAACTGTACGAAATCGAAACGGATTCCCCTGTACTGAGTCCATCTGCGTCTGCAATATAAGCTACGACCGGATAATAAGAACTGTTCGGATTAGACATGCCATCGTAAGAGCTTCCTGAAGTTGGAAAATCAGAGATTTCTTTGACGACTGCTTCGTATTCCTCACCATTCTCCCAGGAAGTACAGAGAATCGTTCCTCCTACCTGAATCGTATCAAGATTCATTTCACTGACAGATGTTTTTACATACATGCCATCTTCAGCCCGCACGATAATCGCTGCAGATCCGTCGGAAGGCATGGCATCTGCGGTATAAGCTAATGTTACTTTACCGCTAACTGTTGCCTTTACGGTGGCAGCTTTCACTTCTTTTTTTGCTTCCTTATAATTAATCTGGGCCTCATTCAGATCCTGTTTGGCTTCTGCAATTTCATCTTCTTTCTCTGAAATAGCTTCTTTCAATTCCTCTGCTGTGTAAGAATCTCCACTGTCTCCAACATCTCCACTATCACCAATATCTCCACCTCCTGAAGTACTGCTTCCTGATGTTTTTCCGGAAGAGGTACTGCTACTTGGCGAAGAACTGGAACTCTTCACTACCGTTAGAGTGAGAACCGCTTTTTTATCTCCTGCTCTTGCAATAATTCGTAGTGTTTTGGCTGTCTCATCTGCTCCCACAGTAAGTACTCCATTATTAAGAGTTGTGTTATTTGATTTATTTCTCTTTAATTCCCAGGTCACAGATAAAGCTTCTTTATTTTTACCGGTAAGTTTTGTCTTAAATGTGTAGGTCTTTCCGGTTTTCACCTTTTTCTTTACCGGCGTTATCTCTATCTTATCTGCGGTCACAATAAGATTATTAAGATCTGTGATTGTGTAAGCAGCAAAAGAAGAAAGACTCTCTTTAAATATCATTCCGGGACGAATGGTAATCTGAACCGGATTATTATCGGTTCCCGCTTGATAGACTTCCTCTGACTCATATTCATAAAAACATGCATATTGCTGATTTGTCATAAGATCATTGATAACGGAGCCACGGATCGTACCATTTTGTATCAGCAGATATACGTATGGATCAGAAACCGTTCCTTTTCCGGAAAATGCATCTTTTTCTTTATCACTGATCGAACTTTTTAATACAGTCGTTGTAGATGGCTCTTTCAAAAGAGCTCTCAATTCATCCACAGTATATTCCTGGTCTTCTATCATGCCATTTGACAGAAGTTCTGGTCGAATCTCCAGCTGATCTTCCGGATTCTTTTTATCAGATTTATAGGAATCTTCCGATTTATATTCTCTGAAATAAGCATAATACTCATTTTTTATCAATTCAAGAATAACGGATCCTTTTACAGTACCACCATCATTCAGAAGAAAAATATAATGAGAACCTTCCGATCCATCACCGGAATCATATTGATCTGATGCAGTAATCTTTTTTCTTAATTTTGCATTCAGCTTTGTTATAATGTCAGAAAGGGTATACTCTGTTCCTGCCTGAATCTCATCCAGGACATAAGACTTCTCCGATTCCGGGGTAAGTTCAAGGGAATTCTCGGCTTTCTCTTTATTATGCAACGCCTTTTCGGAAGAATATTGCTCAAAAGAAGCATACTTTTTTTTCTCAATCAGATCCTGAATAACACTTCCTTTGATCACTGCTTTATCCGACAGATAAAAAATGTACGGATGCTCTTTTGTCCCGTCTCCAGACGAAGCATTATTGACAGAAGTAATACTTTCTTTTAACTGTTTCTTCACGACAAGTTTCTCTGCTTCTTCTAATGTATATATTTTATCCTCTTCCAATCCGACATCTGCCTGTTCTGGTGTTATCCGAAATGTTTTCAGCGGATCCTTTTTGTTATTATATGCTTCCTGTGATTCATATTCTTTAAATACAGCATATGTCTTTCCATCAAGAAATTTTTTTATCACATTTCCTTTTATGGTTGCTCTGTTATCACCTTCTTTTACAAGAAGAAAGCTATATTCTGTATCCTGTGTTTTACCATCTCCGCTATGCTTTTGATTTATATCCGTAACGGAATGGTTCAATTTCACAGAATCATCTGCGTCTTCCTTCACCGCAGCACTCTTTTCAGTTGTATTTTTATTCTCCGTACTTGCTGTTTCTTCCGCTATAGAAGATAATGCACTGGCTCCAACCGAATATAGATTAAGAGAAGCATTTAACAGATTGCTTGATGAACTGTCCAGCGCTCCCACGGTTTTGGTTTCCTTTAATTCGGCCAGTTCTTTTTCCATTTTTTCAATCTCCAGCTTAGCTGCCTTGATCTGCAACTGCTGTAGTTTTACATCCAGTTCCTGTTCATCCACGTTATATTTTAAGAGTTTATCCCCTTCTTTTACCGTATCTCCCTGCTTCACATATACCTTTTGCACAGTTTGGTCCGCATCCGGATATACTTCCTGGACATAATCCGAGGTGATCGTTCCTGATAATTGGGAATCATTCTCGAACCAGCTGGAACTGTTCAGTAAATCCATCGGATATACATCAACAACAGCACTGGAACGATTTTTTAGAAAGAATATAATCCCTGCAACAGCTATCACAATCACAGCAACAACTGCTGCGATAATGATGATCCGTTTTTTATTTTTTTTCACTTCAAAGACTCTCCTTTCCTCGGTTCATCGGAAATTTCTCCATCCAAAATATGCAGAACTTTTTTGGCATGATTGGCAATATTCGCATCATGAGTAATCATGATGATCGTCACTCCTTCATCATTTAACTGTTGAAAAAGGTTCATAACCTGTATTCCTGATCTGCTGTCAAGAGCTCCTGTCGGTTCGTCTGCCAGAATGATCTTTGGGTTATTCACCAGTGCTCTGGCAATCGCAACTCTCTGCTGCTGTCCACCGGAAAGCTGAGAAGGACGGAAATTTACCCTGTCTTCCAGACCAACTTTTTTCAAAGCCTGAAAGGCGATTTCTTTTCTTTTTCTGAGCGGAACCCCGGCATATCCTAAAGGAAGTGCTACATTATCGAGTGCCGTCTGCTTAGGCATCAGATTAAAACTCTGAAATACAAATCCCAATGTATTCAAGCGCAGATCCGACAGTCGATTTTCATTATAATCAATAATAGATTCCCCTTCCAGGAAAAACTCTCCCTTCGTTGGCCGATCCAGGCATCCGATAATATTCATCAATGTTGTTTTGCCGGAACCGGACGGTCCCATAATCGCAACATATTCTCCTTCTTCAATTGAAATATTAATATCTTTTAATACGGGAACTACAATTTTGCCCTGTAAATAGTCTTTATAAATATGTTTCAGCTCCAATAGCATGATTTTATCTTCCTTTCACGAGAGATTCTCGTACAATATGGCTGGCATTGGTGAGATTATTCATCATAAAATCCATCTTCGCTGATTCCTTCATCAATCAGACCCATGTCATCTTCGCTCCAACTGTCATCACTGAAATCTACTTCATCATCAGATTCATCCATCAGATCTTCGTCATCATATTCTTCATCATAGATTTCGTCGTCAGATAATTCTTCATCATAATATTCACCGGTGTTGTCCTCCTCGGAATCAACTTTGGTCGTTTTCATATTTTCTTTTAAATTATCTGCATCACAGGCAATGTAAGCACTCTCATCCAGACCGTCCAGCACCTGATATTCATCCAGATCTTCATTGTATTCTCCAATTTTAATCTTTTTCTTTTCCAGACGATCATGTTTATTGGCAGCCCAGACATAATAATTATCTCCTTCTTCCCTCACATAAACAGAAGGAATCCAGATGCCTTCTTCAGTCTCATCCTGACCGTAATCCAGTTCAATAAATACATGTTGTCCCATCATCAGATTCTCATCATCGTCCAGTTCAACATAAAAATTATAGGAAGAAGCACTCTCACTGCTGGAACTTTCGTCACTGCCGTAATCCATCATATCGGAATCCGCACTGTCTTCACTCTCATCCGAAGTTGTATCAGTCTTCACTTTACTGATTGTTCCCTTCCAGGTCGTATCATCCACACGCGAACGAACGATGACCGGATCTTCTTCATTGATTGACCAGACATTTGTCTCACTGATCGTTCCTTTGATACGATAATCTCCCACTGCAAGAATCGTCATGTAGGTCGTTCCGTCACCTGAAGTGTCATCTGCCATCTCACTGTCTGCATCATCCCCGGAACCGGCACCCACAGAAGCATTAATGGACTTGACCACCCCATCCATCTTACTTTTTACCGTTGCATCTTTTATATTATTTTGTAAAGATTTAATCTCCTCTTTTCCGGATTTGATGCTGTATTCATTCTTCTTAACGGTCGTCTGTGCTGTGAGAATCTGCGTCTGCAGTTCGATCTTCTCACTGGCACTTGCTGATTTCAAATCAGCCTGGTACGATTTAATATCTTTATTCAACTGTGTATTCTCATTCTCAAGCGTTTCCACTTCCAGCTCTTTTTTCTCTTTGGATAACGTAAGCTCTTCTGTATTATAGGAGAATAACTTATCCCCTTTTTTCACTTCATCCCCTACTGAGACATAACATTTCTCCACAGACATATCAGACTGCAGAGTAATTTTCCAGGAATCCTGTGCTTCAACCACTCCGGTGTAACGGTTATTGATTCCATTGGCACTGCCCAGACCTGCGATAACACGCACAGATTCCACATAGGCCTTCCCCTCATCTCCACTGTTAATATTCTTCACCATAAACCACGCAATAGCACCAATAATAATAACTGCTGCCCCTGCAATAATTAACATCTTTTTCTTTGGAATCTTTTTCTTCTCCTCATCATCCAAAGCAAACTCTTCTTCTTCCAAATTCACTTTCTGATCTTCCGGATACTCTTTTTCTTTCGATTCCATTATCAAATCTTCTTCTGCCTGAGATACATCATCTCTGGTGACATCCTTCTGATACTGTTTCTGATCAAACAAGTCTTCTTCAATATATTCGACATCGTCCTGATATAGATTAAATTCTTCCTGGAATTCTTTCTTTCTTTTCCAGAAAGGTACCTTCTTTTCATTTTTTTTGCGGATCATATTCTTCCTCCTTCATTCTGGCACGGAAATGTCATATTGCAATATATATTTAAACACTGGAAACAAAAAAGATACTGCTTCTTCACGTTCAAATGACAAATCTGTGTTTAATGATACCACATTAGTCCGAAAAAATCATTAATGTGAAAAAGAATTAAAAGAATCTTCACATTTCTGTTATCATATTTCATGCAATAGAAAGGGGTATCCTCCCACTGAGATGAAAAAAGCGTGGATGCCTATGGTATGAAAGAGCAGATGCTTTGCAGGTTTTGCGTTCGAAAGGCGAATAGCAAAACACAGGTCAGCCGCGATTCATACCACAGGTACCACGCTTGTTCATAAAAATCTGTATCCTATTATAATGATTTGATTCTTTCCATGGCACGAAGTGTGTTTTCATGGGAACCGAAGGCGGTAAGACGGAAATACCCTTCACCGCTTGGTCCAAAGCCGGATCCTGGAGTTCCGACGATATTTCCTTTTTCGAGAAGGTAATCAAAGAATTCCCATGAAGTCATTTTATCCGGTGTCTTTAACCAGATATATGGAGCATTTACACCGCCAAATACAGTGAATCCTGCATTGGTGAGCCCTTCTTTAATAACTTTCGCATTGTTCATATAATAAGCAACCTGCTCTTTAAGCTGAGCTTTTCCTTCTTCAGAATAGCATGCCAGTCCGGCTTTTTGAATAATATATGGAGCACCATTATATTTCGTTCCATGTCTTCTTGCCCACAGAGAATGAAGAGTAATATCCCCACATTTTAAATCTTTTGGAATTACGGTAAATCCAAGACGTGTACCGGTAAATCCGGCATTTTTGGAAAAACTTCTCAGCTCAATGGCACAAGTTCTGGCTCCTTCGCATTCAAAAATGGTATGTGGAACATCATCTTCACTGATATATGCTTCATATGCAGCATCGTAAATAATAACCGCACCGATTTTATTTGCATAATCCACCCAATCCTGAAGCTGGGATTTTGTGATAGTTGTTCCGGTCGGATTATTTGGAATACATAAATAGATCAGATCAGGATTTTCTTTTGGAAATTCCGGAATGAAATTATTTTCTGCCGTACATGGCATATAAATCACGTCACTCCAGGTTTCTGCTACAGGATCATAAGTGCCGGTTCTTCCTGCCATGACATTCGTGTCAACATAAACCGGATAAACCGGATCACATACTGCAATCTTGTTGTCAATACTGAAAATCTCCTGAATATTACCGGAGTCACATTTTGCTCCGTCACTGACAAAAATCTCATCAGCACTGATGTCACATCCTCTGCTTTTGTAATCATTATCAGCAATGGCAGTTCTCAGAAACTCATAGCCAAGATCTGGTGCATAACCATGGAAAGTTTCAGCATGACCCATCTCGTCCACTGCCTCATGTAAAGTGTCAATAATCTTTGGTGCCAAAGGCAATGTCACATCACCGATTCCCAGTTTGATGACTTCCTTATCCGGATTTGCCTGCTGAAATGCTGCTACTTTTTTTGCAATGTTAGAAAAAAGATAGCTTCCCGGTAATTTTAAATAATTGTCGTTAATTTTAAACATGATGTCTCCTATCCGGCATTTCGCCTTATTTCATTGTCTGTCCCCCAGAACTATATCTTCTCCATTATTGACTCCTGTGAAAAGAATTCCTAATACGCTATTATTCGTTTCCCGGATATTCAAATAATTCTCCGTCAAATACAGTGGTTGCAGGTCCTGTCATATAAATCTGATTGGATTCCTTATCCCATTCGATTTCCAGATCTCCTCCAAGTAAATGAACGGTAATATGATCCTCTGTCTTATCATTCAAAACACAGGCAACCGCTGTGGCACAGGCTCCGGTTCCACATGCCAGAGTCTCTCCTGCCCCTCTTTCCCACACTCGCATATTCACGGTATTTCTGTCCAGAACCTCCACAAATTCCGTATTGGTCCGTTTTGGAAAACAAGTATGATTTTCAAAATGTGGTCCTATCACTTCGATATCAAGGTCTTTCACATGATCCATAAATACGATTGCATGGGGATTGCCCATGGACACACAGGTCATATGGTATTCTTTTCCCTTCACTTCAATTGGGATATTGACTGCCGGATTTTTCTTTGAAATCACAGGAATCTGTTCCGGTGTGAGAATCGGCTCCCCCATATTCACCCGGATTTTTGATACTTTTCCATCTTCCACTGTAAGATCCAGATATTTTATTCCAGCTAATGTATCAATGGTAATCTGCGTCTTATCTGTCAAACCGTAGTCATAGACATATTTTCCAACGCAGCGGATTCCATTTCCACACATTTCTGCCTGAGAACCATCGGAATTATACATATCCATCTGAAAATCTGCTTTTTCTGACGGACGAATTAGAATCAGTCCATCCGATCCCACACCAAAATTTCGATTACTTACAAATCTGGCAAGTTCGGAAGGATTCTTGATTTCTTCTTTAAAACAATTGACATAAACATAGTCATTGCCAATGCCATGCATCTTTGTAAACTTCATCTCGCACTCCTTTCTCTGAAATTCATCCAGATTTCATTCAGAACATCTCCAGCACCATATAGGCTGTGTCAACCATATTATTTCCGGTATCCATACTGTGCTTCTGAAGGAAACGATGTGCCTCTTCCTCAGAATATCCACGGTGTTCCATCAACAGTTCTTTTGCCTGGTTGATGACACCCTGCTGATCTGCCGAACGCTGTTTGGGTTTGGATCTCAACCGCTTCAGTCGATTAGACAGATCGCGGTACATGTCTTCTACCGTATCAACCAGATCATAGGCTTTCATTGGCAATGGGAGAAATATTACATCATCTCCACCGTATTGCTGCCAATGGTCGTTGCTGGCAATCACCAGCATTTCGAAAGTATCCGGCAGACATTCTTTCAGCTCATAATATACCATATCCACAAACCGAATTCCTGAAACGATGATTCCCGCCTCCAGACGTTCCACCACCTGAATGGCCTGAGCACCTGTCACACATACAGCAGCCACTTCATACCCGTTTTTCACAAGAATATTTTTAATTTTACCAGCTACTTCCTTCTTCGGGAAGACAACAATAATATTAACCAACATTTTTCACCTGCTGTTGTTTTTCTGAATGATTCTTTCTTTTAGAATTTGTAAAGATATTCATCGAGCTCCCATTGGGATACCATTTTGCAATAATCATTCCATTCCTTCTTCTTCGCTTCCAGAAACTTCTGTGACACATGTGGTCCCAGTACTTCCTGTATAAAAGTATCTTCCTCCAAGGCTTTACATGCCTCACCAAGGGTTCTAGGGAGTGTCTCCACATTCATAGATGCCAGTTGTTCATCCGTCATGTGATACATGTTCTTTCCAATTGGTTCCGGCGGCATCAACTCTCTTTCAATACCATCCAGTCCCGCTGCCAGACATAAAGCCATAACCAGATATGGATTGGATGCCGGATCCGGACTTCGGAACTCGATTCGGGTACTGGCTCCTCTGGCAGCCGGAATCCGAATCAGAGGACTTCTGTTGATGGATGACCATGCAATGGCTACCGGTGCTTCATATCCCGGCACCAGTCTCTTGTAAGAGTTGACAATTGGGTTACATACGCAGGTCATCCCTTTTGTATGTTCCATGAGTCCGGCAATAAAATGATAGCAGGTCTTGCTCAGTCCCATCGGATCATTTTTGTCAAAGAAAATATTTTTTCCATCTTTCGAAAGGGACATATTGATATGCATGCCAGAACCATCCACATTGCTGGCTGGTTTTGGCATGAAAGTAGCATAAAGTCCATGTCGTTTGGCAATGGTCTTCACTGCCATCTTAAATGTCATAATATTATCTGCAGTCACCAGTGCATTATCATATTTGAAATCAATCTCATGCTGTGCAGGTGCTACTTCATGATGAGAGGCTTCAATTTCAAACCCCATCTGTTCCAGAGTGAGTACGATATCTCTTCTGGCATTCTCTCCGAGATCCAGCGGAGTCACATCAAAATACCCTGCTTTTTCATGAGTGATCACAGTTGGCTGACCATTATCATCCGTATGGAACAAAAAGAACTCGCACTCCGGTCCCACATCAAAGGTATATCCCATGTCTGCTGCTTTCTGAAGCACTTTTTTGAGCATGTAACGGCTGTCTCCCTCAAAAGGAACTCCATCCGGGCGATACACATCACACATGAAACGGGCAACTTTACCATGCTGCGGTCGCCATGGCAGTATCTCAAACGTATTCAGATCCGGATAAAGGTACATATCAGATTCTTCAATACGGACAAATCCTTCAATGGATGAACCATCAAACATGCATTTATTATCCAGCGCTTTTTCCAACTGGCTTACGGATATTGCCACATTTTTCAAAGTACCAAACACATCGGTAAACTGAAGGCGGATAAACTGAACATCATTCTCTTCTACTATTCGAATAATATCCTGTTTGGTGTAATTTCTCATGTCTCTCCTCCAAATTTTTTTCGGAAAATATTCTTAATTAATTATTTATGATTTTCTTCAATTTCTTTATCAATTTTTGCAATGTCAACCAATGTTAAATCTCCGCGACATCCGGATTCCAGGCTGGTCAGCAGGGCATTGGCCGTATCGATAGATGTCAGACAGGTCACTCCTGTTTCCACCGCATGTCGTCGGATAACAAAACCGTCCTGACTCCGCTCAATTCCATGAGATGGCGTGTCAATGATCAGGTCGATCTGATGTCCAAGAATCAGGTCGAGAAGGTTTGGATGCGGCTCCTCAATCTTATTGATTCGTTTTGCAGGCACCCCATTGTCTTTTAAATATTTACAGGTACTTCTGGTCGCATAAATCTCATAACCAAGAGCATTGAATCGTCTTCCGACTTCCACGGCATCCAATTTGTCGCCATCCTTCACTGTCATGATCATCTTCTTATGTTTTGGAAGATCCACGCCAGAACCAAGGAAGGCTTTAAATAATGCTTCCTCAAAGTTTTTAGAAATACCAAGACATTCTCCCGTGGATTTCATCTCAGGTCCAAGGCTAATGTCAGCACCACGAATCTTTTCAAAGGAGAATACCGGCATCTTAATTGCCCAATATGGAGATTCCGGTGCAAGACCCGGCTCGTATCCAAGTTCTTTTAACGTTTTTCCTGTCATGACCTTTGTAGCAAGATCCACGATCGGAATACCGGTTACCTTGCTAATATAAGGTACGGTTCTTGAAGAACGAGGATTTACCTCAATAACATAAACTTCGTCTTCATATACAATAAACTGAATATTGATCAGACCGATTACATGAAGAGCTTTGGCCAGCAATTTTGTATAATGAGCAATAACTTTCTTGATCTTCGGTGAAAGGTCTCTAGCCGGATATACAGAAATACTGTCACCGGAATGGATTCCGGCTCTTTCTACATGCTGCATGATACCAGGAATCAGAATGTCTTCTCCATCGCATACCGCATCAACTTCCACTTCCTTTCCCATCAGATATTTATCAATGAGGATCGGATGTTCCTGTGCATATCGCTGAATGATATCCATAAATTCAATGATATCGGCATCTGAAATGGCAATCTGCATGCCCTGTCCTCCCAGAACATAGGATGGACGGATAAGAACCGGATAACCCAGCTGATTTGCCACTCGAATGGCCTCTTCTTTGGTAAATACAGTATCTCCCTTTGGTCTTGGTATACAACATTCTTCCAGAATCTTATCAAAAAGCTCTCTGTCTTCGGCAGCATCAACATTTTCTGCACTGGTTCCAAGGATCGGAACACCAATCTTATTTAATTTTTCTGTTAATTTGATGGCCGTCTGTCCACCAAACTGTACCACAGCTCCGTCCGGTTTTTCCAATTCTACGATATGCTCCACGTCTTCTTCCGTCAGAGGCTCGAAATACAGCTTGTCGGCAATATCAAAGTCAGTACTAACTGTCTCAGGGTTATTATTGACGATAATGGTCTCATAACCCATATCCTTAAACGCCCACACACTGTGCACAGAACAATAGTCAAACTCAATACCCTGTCCGATACGAATCGGTCCGGAACCGAGAACCATGATTTTCTTTTTATTATTGACTTCTTCCACTTCATTGAAGCTGCCAAAGCAGGAATAATAATATGGAGTCTCCGCTGCGAACTCAGCAGCACAGGTATCTACCACTTTATAGGCCGGTCTGATATCCATCTCATTGCGAAGATTCTTCACATAAGCTTCATCTTTACCAATCAGCTGCCCGATGACACTATCCGGGAATTCCATGATTTTCGCACGAAGAAGAAGATCTCTGTCTAAGGATTCTGCATTTTTAAGTGCAGCTTCCATCTGCACAATATTATTTAATTTATCAATAAACCAACGGTCAATTTTTGTAATGTCATGAATCATCGCCGGGTCAAAGTTACGGCGAAGTGCTTCTGCGATACAGTAGATTCTAAGGTCATCCACAATATGAAGATGCTCTTCCAACTCTTTATCACTGAGTTTATGGAAATCTCCGTGCATCAGGCTGTCCACATGCTGTTCCAGAGAACGAAGGGCTTTCATGAGAGCTCCTTCAAAGTTTGTACAGATACTCATGACCTCACCTGTCGCTTTCATCTGCGTGGTAAGATGACGGGAGGCAGAAATAAATTTGTCAAACGGAAGGCGCGGCACTTTTACAACGCAATAGTCAAGTGCCGGTTCAAAACTGGCAAATGTCTTACCTGTCACTGCATTCTTAATCTCATCCAGATGATATCCAAGCGCAATCTTTGCTGTTACCTTCGCAATCGGATATCCGGTTGCTTTGGAAGCCAGGGCTGAAGACCGGCTGACACGAGGATTAACTTCAATAACGCAGTATTCAAAGCTTTCCGGATGGAGAGCAAACTGTACATTACATCCGCCCTCAACGCCAAGCTCGGAAATGATATTTAAAGCGGAGTTACGGAGCATCTGATATTCTTTATCGCCAAGAGTCTGAGATGGTGCCACAACGATACTGTCACCGGTATGGACACCAACCGGGTCAATATTTTCCATATTACAAACGGTGATGCAGGTTCCGTTTCCGTCACGCATTACTTCGTATTCTACTTCTTTCCAGCCGGCAATACATCTCTCCACAAGGACCTGTCCCACACGGCTCAGACGCAGACCATTCTGAATGATCTCCACAAATTCTTCTTCGTTCTCCGCGATACCGCCGCCGCTGCCGCCCAGAGTGTAGGCAGGACGAAGGACAACCGGATAACCAATCTCCTCTGCGTAAGCGAGACCGTCTTCCACCGTTGTGACGATCTTACTTGGTGCGATTGGCTCACCAATCTTTTCCATCGTTTCCTTAAAAGCTTCTCTGTCTTCCGCTTTACGGATGGTCTTTCCGCTGGTACCGATCAGTTTTACTTTGTGTTCCTTTAAAAAACCACATTCATCCAGCTCCATGGCAATATTAAGAGCCGCCTGTCCACCCAATGTAGGAAGAAGACTGTCCGGAGAAACCTTAAGGATAAGTTTTTTAATTACTTCCGGTGTTAAAGGCTCAATAAATACTTCATCTGCAATATCTTTATCTGTCATGATGGTTGCCGGATTGGAATTAACCAGAACAACATGGATTCCTTCTTCTTTCAAAGACCGGCAGGCCTGAGTTCCGGCATAATCAAATTCTGCTGCCTGTCCGATGACGATCGGACCGGAACCAATGACAAGTACTTTCTTTATATTAGGATTCTTAGGCATCTTTCGCAACCTCCATCATATTCATAAACTCTTTGAACAGGAACTCGGAATCATTCGGTCCCGGACATGCCTCCGGATGGAACTGTACGGTCATAACATTCTTTCCAAGATAATGCACGCCCTCCAGAGTTCCGTCATTGACGTTGACAAAGCTCACTTCTGCCACATCTCTGTTCAGGGTATCTTCCATAACCACATATCCGTGATTCTGGGAAGAAATGTACACTCTTCCTGTCTTAAGATCTTTTACCGGATGATTGGCACCACGATGACCGTAATGCATCTTCCTTGTATCTGCTCCATTGGCAAGAGCCATGAGCTGATGACCGAGACAGATTCCAAAAATCGGAATATCTGTGGCAAATAATTTCTTTAATTCCTCTATGATCTCCACACACTCTTTTGGATCTCCAGGGCCATTGGAAAGCATAATTCCATCCGGATTATCTGCAATCACTTCTTCTGCCTTTGTATAAGCAGGGTATACTGTCACCTGGCATCCCAGATGATTTAAGGATCTCTCAATATTGTATTTTGCACCGTAATCCATCAGTGCAACACGGAAACCATCTCCCGGAAGAACTCTCTTTTCCTTACAGCTTACTTTTCGAACAACACCTTCTACTTTATAAGCCTTAATTCTTTTCAATTCTTCTTCGAGATCAAAATCTTCTCTTGTGGTGATCAGACCATTCATCACACCGTGTTCTCTAGAAATCCTTGTAAGATATCTGGTATCAATCCCGGAAATACCAGGGATGTCATTTTCTTTTAAGAATTCATCCAGGGTCATCTCATTACGGAAGTTGCTTGCCAGAGTAGAATACTCTCTTACAATCAGTGCGTCTGCCCATGGATGTCTTGACTCCATATCCTCTTTACAGATACCATAGTTTCCAATCAATGGATAGGTCATTACAACGGCCTGTCCCGCATAGGACGGATCTGTGAGAATCTCCAGATATCCAGTCATGGATGTATTAAACACAATTTCGCTGACTACTTCTCTTGTGGAGCCGAAGCTTTCGCCAGTCAGCACAGTTCCATCTTCTAAGATAAGAAATCCTTTCATGCTGTCATATTCCTTTCTATATAACACATCAAATGTGATCGTGGACTTTCATTTATATAAAAGAATGGGCTATATTTCCATTACGGCAAAAAAAAAGACGGGATCCCCCGGCTTCTTTTCAGTAGCTAATCGAATTCAATCAGACAAATTGTTGCCGGGAGCGTATCTTTTCGTACAAGGCTGCCATGAAACGCCACCGCTTTCCTTTATATAAATACTTAAATTGCTAAGATTCTAACATATATCTTATCCAAATACAAGAGAGGAACCATGAAATTTTTTAAATTTTAACAATCGCTTTTTTATTTTTCTCATTATCTTTATATTATTTCTTTTTTCTATGAAATTTCGGGGCAAATCCTTTCTATCCCTTAATTTTCTGAAGTAAAACAGCGTATCTCATGGTTACTTTTTCCATTTCGACACGCTGTTAAAATGAATTTATTTTTTTTAATCCTTCATTTTGCAAATTGTTTTTGCAAAAATTCCACAGAAAATCTGTTCACATGAGCTCCGCAATCCGGCTTACACCCACATAAATCTGGCTGATTTTGTACCAGGTCGCAAAATCCACCTCACCTGTCTGGGGCAGATTAAAGATTTTCTGAAAGGTTTTCACTGCATTTGCGGTTTCTGAACCGTACACACCATCCACCCGGATCGTAGGGATGGCCGGATAATCCCCGGCAATGGTATTTAGCTGCATTTGCATCTGTCGCACCTTCGGTCCGGAAGAACCGATGGTGAGAGTATAGCCGGGATAAGATGCCGGGATTCCGGATATTTCTTCGGCAGTATTGATATAAATATCCTCCCCGTAATAATATCTGAGAATTTCTTCGGCGGTCAGGCCGTCATCTCCCAGGCTCTTGGATCCCCACTGGCTCATATGATTCGGACAGCTCACCCGTTTTCCATCACAATACTGCGTGAGAATCGGCTGGCTCACGTCCGGTCTTGACAAAAATGCATTGAAAATTTCATCGACAATCAGATTGATCGATTCAAAAGTATTCTTCCCATTCATCCATTTCTGATCGTAGGCCGTCGAGGATGTGATCGTAAAATCATAGCCTTTGTTGCGGTACGTTGAAACCACCGGTCATTCGGGGTGAAAGTTAAACCGAATAACAATTTCTTCTTTTTTCACAAGAATTTTGTCTATTATCTTATTCACCAGCACTCTCTTTATCTGGTTATCCGCATGTAAAAAGACATCCTTCCATGTAGGTACTTGCTTTCCAGGGCTTTCCCATTTCTGAAAGGATACATCGGTCTCCTTGAGCTTTGCTTTTAACTCAGTAATCATTATCTTTTGTTTCCCCAGTTTTTTCTTTTGCATTTCAATCAGTGAAAGCAGATAGTCAAAGGAAATCGGACACTCTCCCCGCATGGCTTCCGGTATTTTATCTTCCAGTTCCCCAATGTTTTTCCGGATATACTCTAGCTGCTCTTGTTCCCGCAGCAAAATATGCTCTTGTTCCTTTCTTGCTTCTCTGGCATTTTGGGTGATCCGGTCACAAATATCATGATTCTCCTGAAGTTTGTTTATGTAATCGGCAAGGGTCACAAATACGATTTTTTCCAGTTTCTCTGCCTTAAACTGATCGTTTTTGTCATGGGGAACCCCCTGCCAGGCATTCTGACATTTATAAATTGGTACTTTTTTTGATTTCTTTTCTCCGGTCTTTTTTACGGTCCAATAATGATACTTGCTTCCGTTGGTACATTTGCATCCGCAATATCCACAGTAAATAACATCCAATAACGGTAACATCCCGTCATTTCTGGTAATGGTTCGCTCCCTTTGATTATTCGTAGATTTTTTATACTTTTTTCCTCGTTTTTTTCGTCTGCTCTGCACCAGATTCCAATCATCCGGATCGATGATCTGAATGTTGGGATTGGGTTTTTCGGAAAGAATCCACTCAGAATGACCTAACCTTTTTGTTCTGCCATCAGGCAGCTTCTCCCTTCTCTTATATGCCCTGTAGCCGGCATAAATCGGATTGGTCAGAATACTGGTGATCGTTCCGGCTTTCCAGACATCTCTCGGAGCAAGTTTCTGATAGTAAACGTTTTTATTTAATTCTTTTGCGATTTTTGCCGATCCAAATTCTTTATCCAATGAAAGCTCATAGATATATTTCACCACCTCTGCCTGTTCCGGAACAATCTTTAATTCATGAAGCGCCCTTCCATGCTTGCTTAACGCACCGGATAGCACCAATGTATAGCCATAAGGTGCTTTCCCTCCCATGAATTTCCCTTGTTGTACCAGCTTCCTGGCAGTATCCTTGACCCGCATTCCGGTATCGGAACTGCTCTTTTGCGCATTTCCATAACGAAGGGCCAGAATCATCTGACCCATAATGTCGTTACTTTCCGGCGAGATGCAGCCGTCTTTCACCGTATAAATGTCCACCCCAAAGCTTTTCAACTGCATCACATATCCACCGATTTCCCACATGCGGCGACCGATCCGGTCATCCTTGTAAGCTACCAGAATATCATACTTCCTTTTTTCGGCATCCTGCAATGCCTGCTGTAAAACATCTCTATCCTGCACCGCATTTTTATATCCGCTGTTGCTTCCCTCGAAGTATTCCGCTGCATCCAGAACCCACTCCTCGTGCTGATTCACGTATTCTGTCACAAGCTGACGCTGCACACTGAGGTCGCCATCCGCCTCTAACTGCTGATTGGAACTGACACGAAGGAGGATACGAACCCTTTTCTTTTTGTTCATCATAACACCCTCTCAGGGTGATAGATTCCATTCTTCCGCATCTGCCCTTTCAAAGCATGAGACAGCACTCGATCTACTTCCTGTTGAATTCT
Source organism: Lachnospiraceae bacterium (assembly GCA_028721415.1). Lineage (GTDB taxonomy): Bacteria > Bacillota > Clostridia > Lachnospirales > Lachnospiraceae > Anaerobutyricum. Next base: position 69,168 of record JAQYIU010000087.1, read on the forward strand.
GATTTCACGGTGCCATAACTCCTGTTGCTCCTGCTCATTTTCCGGTTTCGGAAACTCCAGAACCACTTTGACGCCATCCTGCACCGTTTCCATACGGGTGTAATTTTCTTTTTTCATGGAGATACCTGCTGATAGTTCGGTTGTTAATACATTATTATGCGGAGCAAATCAAGATTATCCAATTTGCACTTTCTTCCCCTGAAAAGCAAATCCGTAGCTACGAATTTTGTTTTCAGGGATACCCCTGGCAATTAATTGTGCAGAATACTGCTTCTCTTCAATCTGCCGTAGGGCTTGCTTCACAGTATCTTCCAGTGTTTTCTCCTCGTCCGGATCATGGATTTTGAATTCAAGAATAATGGCATCATCCTTTTCCGGATTTTTTGGTTCCAGCATGCTCATGTTCAGTGTCTTACCAAAACGTCTGGGGCGGGTAATCAGAGTCACACTGTCTCTGCTCTCCCACCATTCACGAATGAACTCTGTCTTATCGATATAAAAAAGATTCTCTGATATTATTTTTTCAAAATCCTGTATTCCTATCCCCACTACTCTCGCCATAGAAATAGCCCCCTTCATGACATTAACTATGTCATTTGCAGTAAATGTGTATTGTCTTTAGTATAACAGTTCAAAAACAGGATTACAATTCTTAACCTTAAAAAACATCTTCCCCCAGAATCCACTTCTTTAGAGTCCTTCCAAGGTTATTCAGATCCAATGGCTTGGCGATATGTTCATTCATTCCGATGGTTTTTGCCGCATGGATATCTTCGGCAAAGGCGTTGGCTGTCATGGCGATGATCGGTACCTGCTTACAGTAATTCCTGCTCATGGCACGAATTGCTCTGGTAGCATCATAGCCGTTCATCTTCGGCATCTGAATATCCATAAAGATGAGATCGTAATATCCGTCTTCACAGGTGTTTATCCTGTCAACGGCCTCTACGCCATCAGATGCACATTCAACAGCCAGTCCTGCCATTTCGAGGATTTCTGTGCCGATCTCCGCATTCAGCTCATTATCTTCTACCAGCAGAACTCGATGGCCGGATAGATTCAGGTTTCCCAACATCTTCGTTGGACTTTCCTGGTTGTGCATATCATCATCGCCCACAAGGGTGGAGAAGGTCTTGGCCAGTCTGGAACGGAACAGCGGTTTACTGATGAATGCATTGGCTCCGGCCGCCCGTGCCTCCTGTTCGATGTCCGACCAGTCATAGGCAGAAATGATGATGATCGGCACTTCATTGCCCACGGCTTTTCGGATTGCCCGGGTAGTGGCAATGCCGTCCATATCCGGCATCTTCCAGTCAATGATACATGCGAAATAGTCTCTCTTCTGCTCATGATGGAGTACAACCTGCTCGACGGCTTTGGCTCCAGTGGAAACGCCCTCAGCTCGCATGCCGAGATCATTCAGCATGCCGCAACAGGATTCGAGACTCAGCTCGTCATCGTCCGCCACAAGCACATCCAGATCAATAAATTTATCATAATGGATTTCCACTGCATCCTGAAGCTTAAGATAAATGGTCACCGTAAAACGGGATCCCACGCCCAGTTCACTCTCAACCTTAATATCACCGCCCATCATGCGGACAATATTCCGGCTGATCGTCATGCCGAGACCGGTCCCCTGGGTCTTGCTGACATGATTATCATTTGCTCTTGCAAACGGTTCAAATACCTGATCCAGAAATTCTTTGCTCATGCCGATTCCATTATCTTCAAAAACAAATTCAAAGCATCCCACTTTCGCCTGGTTGGATGGTCTCTCTGAGATAGACAGCTGAATCTTTCCGCCATCCGGTGTAAACTTCACCGCATTTCCCATCAAGTTCGTAAAAACTTTCTGGATGCGCAGACTGTCACCGATCACCTCTTCATGGCTCACGCCACTGATATTCACAGAAAGCTCATGATGGTGTTCCTCAATCTGTGCACTGGTCATGGTGAGAAGGTTATCGATCAAATCTGAAAGATTGAATTCTTCCTCGATCAGATCTACTTTTCCGGATTCTATCTTGCTCATATCCAGAACTTCATTGATCAGACTGAGCAAATGTTTACTTGCCTGGGTAATCTTCTGCAGGCTGTCCTGCACCCGTTCTTTATCATCAATATGGGCTGCGGCGATGGCCGTCATGCCAATGATTCCGTTCATCGGGGTTCGGATATCATGGGACATATTAGACAGGAAATCTGTCTTAGCTCTGTTTGCAGTTTCTGCCGCATCAAAGGCCGCCTGCAATGCCATTTCCTGCTGGCGTTCTTTTTTGATCAGATCATCCACATTACGGGTTCCGATGACTGCCACCAGTCTTCCGTCCTTTTCATGGACAAAGGATATTCGGGCCTGAAGATAAATCACCCCATGATCAGTCAATTTCTCATAGGTAAAGGAATAATCTTTTCCGTCTTCGCGGATATGATTCAAGGACAGCTTCTCAATAAATTCACTTCTGCTCGCCTCCGTAATCAATTCCTCGGAATAAGCAAGAATACCCTTTGACCAGCAATTATCATATTTAAGGAAATATTCCCGGATAGCCCTTCCTTCGTCCTCCTCCGCACGATAGGTTGTAACGATATCTGTTTCCGGATCAACGAGAAGCACGGAATAGTATTCCGAACCAAGTCCTTCAATGATCTCCCTCTGCATCTCCATCTCTCTGGTCTGCTTCAGCTGACGTCTCATCTCCTCATCCACATCGCGCAGTCCCAGAATAAATGTGATGGCACCAGTCTTATCAACGGTTTTGACTACGTTCATTTCGTAATAATCAATGATACCGTTCATATCCCTTCGATATCCGAGTTTATATAATCCAATCTCCGGAACCTTCTCCAAAAGTACATTCAATCTGCTGAAATCTCTGAGCCGCTCCCGATCCTCCGGAACAACAAAAACATCAATATATTTGGAAAGAACCGCCTCATAATCGCCAATCTCCAGAAGTTTATCCAGCACCTCCGGATCAATGCCGATACCATCGGTCCGATAGAGGGACATTTTCCCGGTCTTTGCATCAATTTTGAAGAGGCTGCTGTATTCCTGACTCAGGGCTGTAGAAATTTTTGTTTCTTCATGAAGAGCTACATTGATTTTCTCCACTGCAACGAGGGCTTCCTCCACCTTTCGCTGCTGTGCCAGTTCCATTTTTTTCTCATCATTAATATTTTTAAATCCGATAACAAATTCATTCCGTTCCATACTCGGCTTCACAAGCTGGCATTGAAAATACTGTATCCGATTGTCCCGGAAAACCCGATAATTGAAATAGTTGGTCTTTTTATCTGACAACAGTTCATTCACACCGGACACTGTGGATATCCGGTCAAACAGATACTGATCCTCCTCGAGCACATCATTTTCAATATACATTCGAATATTATCTTCATAATTACCGGAGGCAAATTTCTGTCCGTACCGGTCATTCATGGTCTGTCCCATGCGATAACAGATGGCCTCACAATTGTCCGCATTGACCGTATAGATATTCTCATACGGGATGGCCAGTGCCTGAATTAGATTATCCTGGGATGCCAATTCTTCTTTTTCCGCTGTAATCCAACGAAGAGTACAGAGAACCGTTTTGTTATGTCCATCCAAATCCCTCTCAACCGGGAAAAATGCGCACCGGGTCCAGCCTCCGGTTTTGGCCACATATTCCTGAACGATAATCGGTTTTCTTTTCATTCGAGCATCCAGAGTATCATAATCGGTAAAGCTTCGCATCAAATGCTTGTGTGGCTCTCCGACCAGTTCATCCGTCAGATGCTTAAGAGCCGCCCTGGCATCTCCCTTCTCACCCAAAACACGGTGAATATTATCCAGAGAAGCCAATTCCTGAAACGTATTCTTTTCCAGATCAATAAAATAAATTCCAAAGAAAACATTGCTCAGTGCGCCAATAATCGAAGTATGTTGTTTCTCCGCTGTAAGGAGTGCTGTCAGATTCTCGTTGGATTTCTGTAATTTCTGCTGAATCTCCAACTCCCGCATCTTTTTATCGTGAATTATCTGGGTAGCAAAAATGACGTGTCCCAGCTTACCATCCTCTGTCCGATCGCCCTCAATAAAACAGCATTCCGTCCAGACCGGCTTATTCCCATATTCCGGGGATATCATTAAGGTACTCAAATACTGCTTGGATATCATCCGTTTTTGACCCAAACGCCGATCCAGGGTGGATAAGTCAACAAATGCAAGTAATTCATCGGTAAATTCCGGAGCCATCATATGATGACAAAAATAGTTTAGCCGTTCCTGGGCATCCCCCTCAGCTCCGATATGTTCATTTACTTTATCCAAAGAAGAAAGCTCCGAAAACTGACCGCTCTCCATGTCAATATAGTAAACTGACGTATAAATCTCACTCATAGACTGAATTATTTTCATCCGCTGTGATAATTCTTCTCCTGTTTTCTCCAGTTTTGAATCAATCAGCCTCTTTGAAGAAATCTCACTATAACATGTGGATGCGACCACGGAAAGCAACAACAGATCCTCCGTATTCTTCCTGGGATTGTCCACACCCAGAAAACCATTTATCCTGCCATCCACCACGATCGGCGCTGCCATCAGACTCTCAATTCCCTGAGGGTCCAGGATCTGATAGGTCTTTGAATCCGGACCGTAATTCTCCGCCAGAGAAGTTATATAAAACTCCCCCTTCTCCTCAAATGCCTCAAACCAGCATTCCA
>JAQYIU010000088.1 GCA_028721415.1 Lachnospiraceae bacterium
CTGGGCGCCGGCACGTTTCATGCCGATCATATTTTCCATGACAATCTTCTTCTCATCAATCCATCCATTGGCTGCCGCTGCCTTCACCATAGAATATTCTCCGCTGACATTGTAAGCGCAAAGAGGCATATTGGTTTCCATGGATGCCGTTTTTAAAATATCCAGGAAAGCAAGAGCTGGTTTAATGATGATGATATCTGCTCCCTCGTCAATGTCGTCCCAGATATCACGCATGGCTTCTCTTGCATTGTGATAATCCATCTGATATGTTTTGCGGTCACCAAATCCCGGAGCAGAATGCGCTGCATCGCGGAATGGACCGTAATATCCGGATGCCATTTTGGCACTGTAGGACATAATCGGTGTGGTCTCTAATCCTGCTTCATCCAGAGCCTCACGGATTGCTTCCACATGACCGTCCATCATATTGGATGGCGCTACCATGTCTGCTCCTGCCTGTGCACAGGTAACCGCTGTTTTAGCCAGAAGCGGTAATGTTTCATCGTTCAGAATCTCACCGTCTTTAATCAGGCCACAGTGTCCGTGAGAGGTGTATTCACAGAGACAGATATCTGCAATAACCACCAGTTCCGGAAATACTTTTTTTATGTAACGGATGGCTTCCTGAATGATGCCGTGTTCATTATAGGCTTCGGAACCGCATTCATCTTTGTGTGCCGGGATTCCAAACAGCAATACCCCTTTGATTCCTGCTTCACGGATGCGATCCAGTTCTTCATCCAGTCTGTCGATGGAATACTGATAAATACCCGGCATGGAGTCGATTGGATTTTTGATGTTTTCTCCTTCGATGACAAATACCGGATAGATCAGGTCAGATACACTGACTGATGTCTCACGAACCAGTGCCCTCATGTTTTCCGTTGCACGTAAACGTCTTCTTCGAATCATAATAATTCCTCCTTATCCATTGCTTCTCAAAATGTTAAAATCGCAAATCTCAAAGAGAATTCGCGGGCGAGCCCGGCAACAGCAATGCCGCTGCCTTCTGTGGAGAGAAGCCTTCCACGTATTACAGATCAAGGAACTGTATCATACCTGGTCCCAGTTCCTTAGTCGGTCTGGCAATAAATCCATGTTTCTGATAAAACGGCTCCCTTCCTTTGGCACACATTAAATCAAACATCATGGTCGTGCCCTCAAACCCAATATTCACCACGAAGTCTTTGAGAGCCTCCAATATCATTCCTCCGATACCCTCTCCCTGTACTTCTGGCCGAATGATCAGATCCTGGACATAGCAGATGATGGCACCGTCTCCAACGATGCGCCCCATCCCTACCGGCTTACCATCTTTGTAGGCAACCAGGGTATACAGGCTGTTATCTAACCCCCGTTTTGCCTGATCTCTGGTCAGTTTTCGGAAATGGACTGCCTCTCTTAGTTCCAGGTAACTGTCTACATCCAGCTGGTCTTCCACTAACTGTATCATTGTTTTACCTGCCTTATGATTTCGTTGATTTCTTCCCGGGAAAGAGTTCTTTCCTGTGCAAAAGCTTCCGCCGCCACACGTTTTAATATATCTCTTCGATCTTTCTCTATATGATAATACTCTTTTACATAATCTCTTAAACTGCCAAGCTGCTCTGCCAGCTCTACATAGTAATCGGGAATCTCTTTTTCAATGGCCTTTCGGATCGTCTGCGATAGAATCGGGCTTTTGCCGCCGGTGTTGATTCCCACACTGATATCACCTTTCTGGACAACAGCAGGAAAAATAAATGTACATTCCTCCGGTGCATCAATGACATTGACCGGAATATGATGCTTCTTACAAAAGCCGGCAATCCAATGATTGGTATCCCGGCAGCTTGTGGCCGCAATCACCAGACAACTTCCAGTTATATCCTCTTCTGTCACATGGCCATGCCGTCTCTGCGCCGGTGGCAGCTTTTCACCGATTTCCCGACAGATTTCCTCTGCCACCACATAAACCGCGGCTTCATAGCGAAGCAAGGTCTCCACTTTTCTAAGGGCGACCTTTCCACCGCCTACAATCAGACATTTCTTCTGTTTTATATCTATAAAAATCGGAAAACAAGCCATCTTATTTCTCAATTCCTATCCGTGAACTCAGTCCCTGATCAAAGGGATGTTTTATTTTTTTAATCTCGGAGATGTAATCTGCCTGTTCCTGCAGTTTTTCGGACGGATTTCTTCCGCTCATGACCACTTCCAGATGTTCTGGTCTCTTTTCAAGAAAATCAATCACCTTCTGCTCGGTAAGTAATCCCATGGATACCGCATATACCGCTTCGTCCATCACCAGCATATCGTAATCTGCTGCCATGGCAGTCAGTTTATCAAACATACGGTCATTGTCTTCGTGAAGCTGCTGTTTTTCTTCCTCGGTCATCTGGAAGGTAAATTTATCCATCTTGGCTCCCGGAATTACCGTGATATTCGGAATATGGTCAATGATATTCCTCTCACTGGAGTCATTTTCTTTCAGGAATTGATGAAGCAATACCTTCTTGCCGCTACCTGCCGCCCTGGTAGTAAGTCCCATCACACAAGTAGTTTTGCCTTTTCCATCTCCACAGTAAATGTGAACGCATCCCTTACCACTGTGGTCATCGGTTTTACCACCGCAACCAACTTTTTCTTCTTTCTCTCCGAATAAATATTTGTAAATCTGATCCATATCCAAATGGGTACGAATCAAATCTGCCAGTTTATTATACTGTATTTCTTTGTATTCTGCCACACTCAAATGATTTTCTTCCGGATTGATTCCCTTTTCCCGCATGATATCATGAACCAGGCCGAAGACCAGATCTTCATTATCAAAAATTCCGTGGAGATAACTTCCCCAGACCCGTCCATCTTTTCTCATATAAGCATCGGTTCTTCCATCTTCCAATTCAATCATCGGAATAGCTTCTCCCAGATTGGTGGTAACTCCCATATGAATCTCATAACCTTCTACCACACGGTTATCAAGGCCATAAAGATTTCTGTCTTCTTTGATGGTTCCGTGGATTCTCGTTCTGGTCTTGCCGCCCTGGAATGTGGTGGAAGTGTCCAAAAGGCCAAGTCCTCTCATATCTCCTCCATGTTCCACTCCATCCGGATCGTGCATTTCTTTTCCAAGAAGCTGGAAACCACCACAGATTCCGATGATTCTTGTGGTTTTAGAAGCACGAATCAGCATACTTTCGAGACCGCTCTCAATGAGCCATTCCATATCTGCCATGGTATTTTTGGTTCCCGGCAACAGAATCAGATCCGGATCTCCCAGTTCTTTTTTATCAGATACATAACGGAGAGAGACTCCATCAATCAACTCAAACACACTGAAATCTGTAAAATTGGAAATGTGTGGAAGTCGGATCACAGCCACATCGATTCCGTCTGTAATCGCTCTCTGGTTGAGGCGGTCTGACAGACTATCCTCGTCATCCACATCTATTTTCTCCATCGGGAGAACGCCAAGAACCGGCTTACCGGTCAGATCTTCAAGCATTTTAAGACCCGGTTTTAATATCTCAACATCTCCGCGGAACTTGTTGATAACCACACCGCAAAAACGATTCTGATCTTCTTTTGGAAGTAATTTTATGGTGCCGTAAGCAGAGGCAAATACGCCTCCCCGGTCAATATCTGCCACCAAAATGACAGGAGCATCTGCCATTTTGGCCATTCCCATATTGACGATATCATTTTCTGCCAGATTAATCTCTGCCGGAGAACCGGCACCTTCGATCACGATGATATCATTCTCATCGGACAAATGCTGAAAAGCTTTCATGACTTCCGGTGCCAGATTATCTTTCATCTTATAATATTCCTGGGCACTGAGGTTGTCGTACACCTCACCATTCACGATCACCTGGGAACCCATATTACTGGTTGGCTTCAACAAAATCGGATTCATCCAGTGGGTCGGCTCAATCATCGCCGCTTCCGCCTGCATTGCCTGGGCACGCCCGATCTCCAATCCTTCTTTCGTAATGTAGGAATTCAATGCCATATTCTGTGATTTAAACGGAGCAACCTTATATCCGTCCTGTTTAAACACACGACACAGCCCCGCTGTGACAAATGTCTTTCCGGAATTTGACATGGTTCCCTGAACCATAATTGCTTTTGCCATTTTATTTTCTCCCTTCGTCATGTTAGCTTGACATAAGTTTTTTTATAATAATATTTCTTTTAATGCAGCAATCAACCGTAGATTATCTCCATGTGCTTTTACCGCCACTCTCCAGTAATCATTGCCCAGATTTACATAATTACTACAATTTCGGATCATGATTCCATAATGTTCCAGCTGTTTATCAAGATCTGTGATACCCGAAGTTCGGAAAAACAGATAATTGGCTTTCCCATCATAGAGTGTAAGGGGTAGTTTCTTAAGCTCCTCTTTCATAAAATCTAACTCTTTTTCCACCGTATCGATAACTGCCTGTTTATACTCCGGATTGCCGAGAGCCGCCACTCCTGCACACTGGGCAATATGGCTGACCGACCAGGCCTGCCCGGAACGATTCACTTTTTCTATGATCTGCGGATTGCCACTGAGCAGATATCCCAGACGCACGCCCGGAATTGCATATAATTTGGTAAATGATTTGAGAATCATCAGGTTATCATATTGCTCTATCCACGGCTTTACGGTATATTCCGCTTCTTCCCGACAAATTTCCAGGAAACACTCGTCGATCATCACCATGGTATCTGTCTTCTTTGCTTTTTCCAGCACTTTGATGATGAGCTCTCTTTTTGTCAAAAGTCCCGTCGGATTATTCGGATTACAAATGATGACCAGATCCGTCTCCGGTGTGATCCATTCTGTAATATCTTCCCTGATCAGCAAGTCTTCTTTCATGGCATAATATACCATCTCTGCCCCTGCCGCCGTCATGGCTTCCTCATATTCCACAAATGCAGGTACCGGCAAGAGTACTTTCTTCGGTTTGAGTCCGAATGCCAGCCGGTAGAGCATATCTGCTCCACCATTTCCACAGGAAATACACTGTGGTTCCACACCATCTTCTTTGCTGATTGCTTTTCTCAATTCGGTACATTCCGGATCCGGATAATTGATCGTCCCGTCAATGGCTGCAATGATTGCGTTTCTGATATGTTCCGGCAATCCTAACGGACTGATATTGGCAGAATAATCAAGAATCTTGTTTTCATCCATTCCCAATTCCTTTGCCTTTTTATAAATATTGCCGCCATGTGAGTTGTTTTTCATAATCTCTTTTATCCTCGTTTTACTTTCTTTTTATATTAATTGAATCGGATTTCTCAGAAAATGTACCAGCACAAAAGTAAGTGCACAGCACACCGCCAGGGTAAGAAATGCGCTAACGTAAAGAAGCTGATTGGTTCTCCTGATATCCTCGTATTCTATCGGTCGGATATCGTCACCAATGGTCGGCTTTTCCACCGGCTTTCCAAAATAACTGTGGGTTCCTCCCAGCTGAATATTTAAAGCGCCGGCTGCCACGGCTTCTGTCTGTGCACTGTTGGGACTTAAGTGGGCAAACCGATCTCTTCGAAAAATCTTTACAGCGCCTTTCACATCAAATCGCAAAATCGCAGATGCCAGTATCATCATCACTGCGGCAAGACGGGCTGGAATAAAATTACAGATATCATCCAGTTTTGCCGATGCATGCCCGATATGTATCAGTTCGTCATTGCGATAGGCAACCATGGAATCCAATGTATTGACCGCTTTGTAGGCAAATCCCAGAGGGGCACCCCCCAGTGCAATGAAAAACATCGGTGCAATTATTCCATCGGCTGTATTTTCTGCAATGGTCTCCACATCGGCTTTCGCAACCTCACTCTCATCAAGCTCCTGGGTATCTCTTCCCACCAGATAGGAAATCTCGATTCTGGCTCCCGGAAGATCTCCTTCTTTTAACTTATGATACACTTTCATGGACTCTTTCTTCAGACTCTTTGTGGCGAGAATCTGATAAATGAAAAAGGTCTCCAAAGCAAATCGCAGTCCCGGATGAATACACTCTGCCACATAAAGGATTCCTGTTATCACACAAAAAGTTCCTACGACAATCACAAACGTCAAAAGATACCCGCACAGTAATTCTGCCGTTTTCTTTCGCTCCAGCTGCTTTTCCTTCACTTTCTGCCAGGAACAGCCATATATCATGTGCTGCATTCCTTTTTTCAATTTATCGATACACCATCCGATGATCTGTACCGGATGAATCAGTCCATGGGGATCTCCCAGAATCAAATCGATGATGAAACCTAAGATCATCGCATATATCAGTTTCATTTTACGTACCTTCCTCAATCGTTTCCTGCCATCTTTATAAAACGCTCTGCCACTTCCTGGCAATTACGAAAATAAAGATGGGGATATCCTGCCATCACATTGCCTTCCACGTACTCACCCTCCCAGGTTTTCCCGGAATATTTGCGCATCAGACAGGCATCGCCTCGTTGGTCTGCTTTAGAATAATGGAATTCGTGAACCGGGATGGTCATTCCCTTCGGGAAAAACGCCGTATCCCGCTGCGTCTCCATGGAGACATAACCAAATTCCATGGACAATCGCTTCGTCATTCGAACATCGGTAGGTATGAGCCCAAGCATTGGCATGGAACTTCCGTCTGTCTCCACCAGATTCTCACAGGTATACATAAATCCACCGCATTCTGCCAGAACAGGTTTTCCTTCTGATACCGCTTTTCTAATGGATTCTTTCATGGAAACATTCTCAGAGAGCTCTTTTCGATAGGTTTCCGGATATCCTCCTCCAAAATAAATCCCTCCGATATCCTCCGGTAATTCTTTATCATTTACCGGGCTGAACCAGACCAGTTCCGCTCCTTTTTGCCTTAAAATATCCAGATTTTCCTGATAATAAAAACAGAATGCCTTATCCCAGGCAACGGCAATTCTCGCTGTCTTTTGCTCCGGTATTGCCGGAACAGTTACTTCCGGAAGGGATGGTGCCTCTTGTCCGAGTTTCATTAAAAGTTCCAGATCAATACATTCTTCGGCAATTTCTCCGAGAAGCTCTATCACTTCGTCCAGATTACTGATTTCCGCTGCAGTCATCAGGCCAAGGTGGCGGCTTCCGATATGAACGCCGTCATTATTCGGAAAATATCCCACCACTTTTATGCCAAGGGTATTTTCAATCTCCGGTTTCATCAACTGGTATAAGCCTTTGGAGCATCGGTTTAAAATAACTCCTTTTACCGGATTTTCTTTGTATTCCATCATTCCTTTGATGAGAGGAATCATAGTGTGGGACATCCCCTTTACATTGATGATAAGGATCGTCGGTGTCGTGGTTGCCATAGATACACTGTAGGTACTTTTCTCACAGCTGACTCCGATTCCGTCATAATAACCCATCACGCCTTCCACAACGGAAAATTCTGCTTTCTGGCTATCTTTCGCCATCAGATACCTAAGATCTTCTTCTGTGGAAAAGAAGGGATCCAGATTTCGGCAGGCTCTTCCTGTGATATGACTGTGGAGCATGGGATCAATATAATCCGGGCCACATTTATAAGATTGAATCTTTATTTTTTTATCTGTCAGTGCCTTTAATATCCCACAGGTAATGCTTGTCTTCCCACACCCGCTGTTGGCACCTGCCAATAAAATTCTTGGCATATTTTTTTCTCTGCTCATGATACGCCTCTCTGTGGTCTCTGAATCAGAATCATCTCAATTCCCGCCTGCTTACAGGCTTCTACTTTTATATCGACACCTCCGGTTTTCCCGCTGTCTTTCGTAACCAGTACTTTTGCATTGGTTTCCCGAATCAACCTGAGATTATCTTCCACTGTAAACGGCGGCATCTCACCGAATACATGGGAAGCAGGATAACCTGCTTTCGCACAGCCTTCATAAGAAGTCTCATTATCAAGAACCCGGATATACAAACGTTCTTTGGCATTGCTGACGCCTTTGGCATAGATTGCTGCCGTATTGACTCCTGTGGTCAGAAATATATGTCCTTCTATCGTATTTAACAGATTCACTGCCGCATCAGCATCTGCCACGACATGAATCCGCTCATAATCATAATTCAATTCTTTTCGTTCATACCGCTCATAAGGAATTTCCATTTTTGATGAAACATTACAAACAGTCTCTGTAACTATTTTTGCAAATGGATGGGAGGCATCAATGATCCTGTCGCAGGGATTATCCTGAAACAGTTTGGCAAATCCTTCTTCATCCAGCCGGCCTGTATGAACATCAATATCATATTCCTGAAGCATCTGTGCGCCCAGTTCTGTCGCCACACATGCTAGTATTTTCTTTTCCTGTTTTAATTGCTCCGCGATCACTTCCCGTGATTCCGTGGTTCCCGCAATTACAATTACATCATATTTCATAAGTATTTCTCTCACTGGCGAAAACAGGTGCATTTCGGTTTATCTTCTGATATCCTTTCCATGCACCTTTCTCTGTTCTCCCCTATTCAACTCCAAAACATTGTTGTGTCAGTTCATTACGTGATTCACAATTGAAAATGGCGCATTCCGATTATAATTCTGCTTTGATGATCATTGTGGTAAAATAACCGTATTCTCTGTCCGGGTCAAGTGGACCGACATATTCGCCTTCCATTCCCACATTGCTGATAATGATCGCATTATTTTCCTGCCCTCTCTTCACAAGAAGGTCATACACTTCTCTGACATGACTTCCAACCTTCATGATGACAAGATTATCAAAGACATCCAGTGTTTTCTCCACCTGATCAATTCCTTTTAATGACGGAATCACTCCAAAACCTTCATTTCCTTCCACAATGGAAATGTTTGCCTTGCTGGCACCGGCACAGAAAGATGGAATACCGGAAATCATCTGCACTTCATATCCGGCCTTGATCAGTCGTTTATGGACATAAGCATAGGTACTGTAAATACCAATATCTCCCAATGCCAGCATGGCAATGTTCATCCCCTCATCCAGATAGCCCATAATTTCATCTGCGGCAGCCTGTCTGCAAGCCTCTCTTTTTTCTTTATCTTTATTCATGGTAAAGAGAATTTCTTTGATTTTCTCATCCGGAATCTCCACTGCACCTTTTGCGATATTCAGCGCTACACTGTTCTCTCCCGCTTTTTTCACCGGTACTGCTACCATATCACATTCTTCTATCAGTCTTTTTGCTTTCAGTGTCAAAAGCTCCGGATCTCCAGGTCCGACACCAATTCCATATAATTTTCCTTTCATACGTTTCCTTTCTAGATAGCCTTTGCCTCTTTCAAATGTTCCACAAACATCTGTGCAATCTCATCAATCTCTCCAAGGCCTTTCAGAATCACTTCTGTCTCAAATCCTTCTGCCTGTAATAAAGAATCCCAGGAATCTTCCTCTGCACCGGCCAGATCATTTCTTGCATGATCTCCTGCCACTACCATTAAAGGCATGAGAAATACCTTCCGGATTTCTCTCAACTTCAGACGACGAATGACATAATCAAGCCCCGGAAATCCTTCCACAGTTCCCACATACGTATTCTCGTAGCCCAGATCCCGCAGCATATTTTCGAACTGGCAATAGGCACTGTTCGCATAATGCTCGGTACCATGTCCCATTAATACAAATGCTTCCTCTTCTTTCAGGGGGACTTTCATCTCTTTCATCACGATCTCACAGGCTTCTTTATAATCATCCTCATCCGTAAGAAGAGGCTTTCCAACAGATATGGATGAAATTCTATCTGTATAAGGCTGGAGCATGCGAATCATTTTCTCATATTCCAGACCATTGATAATATGGGTCGGTTGACAAATAACTTCTTCATACCCTTCCCCGGCAAGATATTCCATCGCTTCTTCCGGATTAAAAATAGTGATATTTTTTGTTCTTTTCAGCTTTCGAATGATCATGCCCGAGGTAAATGCCCGGAAAAAGTCATAATCAGGAAATACTTTTTTACAATGTTCCTCAATATTGACAATCGCCGGAAGGGCTTCATCGAAACTGGTTCCAAAACTTACTACCAATAAGGCTTTTTTGCTCATTCGTCTCCTCCAACTCTTCGGTTTCTTTCTCTTTTTATTCCACTTTAAAATCGCGAATCTCAAAGAGGATTCGCTGACGAACCCGGTAACAACAACGTTGCTTTCCCATGCCCGGCTCTGTTATACGGTTGCCGTAAATATCATAACCGGATTGTTGGTGTCCATAATATGATAGCTTCCAATTTTACGACCTCTTCCAACAGTGGCCTGAATCACATCGTAATCCGGATCGTATTTGCCAAGAATCTCATGGGCTTCCGCAATGGTCTCCAGAGTAACCGCTGACACGGTCACCCGAACTTTATTATGAAATGCTGCAATTGTTTCCATGATCTGTTCCAGCTTTCCGCCGCTGCCCCCGATAAATACTTTATCCGGCATCGGCAGATTCTTCACCTGCTCTGCAGCATCTCCGTGATACACCATAAGATGATCGGTTCCAAATTTCTCTTTATTTTTCTCGATCAATCCGACTGCGGTTTCATCTCGCTCTACACTGTGAACTGCACCAAACGGAACCTGTCTTGCACATTCAATGGAAACAGATCCGGTACCCGCTCCGATATCCCATACCACATCATCGGGATGCAGTTTCATTTTGTAAAGAATCAGAACCCGGATTTCTTCTTTGGTCATCGGTGTTTTCCCCCGCTCAAAATCACTGTCGGATAAAAAGCATGGACGAACCACCTGTCTTGGATTCGGATTTTTTATCATGGCAACACAGAGAGAAGGGTACTCTCCCTGTACCATCTCTTCCGGACTTCCGGACACCAGCATCTGATCTTCATAAGAAAGGTTGGCTCCGGCATAGACCGTCACATGATCGAGATGATAGTCGAGCATGATCTGACTCAGCCAGCCAGGTCCCTGCTCCTTACTGCAAAGGAAAAATACTTTCGGATTCTCGGTCACACAAAGTGCCACCGAACCGGCCGATTTCTTTCTTCCATGGACACTGACGATCTGGGCATCTTCCATGGTCTCTCCAAAAGCCGCTCCCAGCATCTGCAGCGAACCGATTCCGGGAATGATCTCCATATTCCAGTCCTGGCTGATCTCATCATTACAGATAGTTTTGTATAAACTGTACATCAGAGGGTCCCCGCTGACCACAAGCGCCACATCCCGGTCCTGACGAAGGAGTGTATCAATCTGCTCAAAAGTTTCTTTTATCTTACCCATAGCCACAAATTGTGTCTGAGTCTCTCCACAGACTTCTTCAAGCATCGGGAGAATTCTTCTGGCTGCAATCACCGTATGGACACTCATCATTTTCTTTCTGGCTGCCGGCATGAAATAATCCGCACTTCCAGGGCCAATCCCCACAATAGATAATGTACTCATGTTAATCCTCCTTCCGGCAAACCTTATCAAGTACCCGTTTTGCATTGCTGCTCTCTGCTAAAATCTCATTGTCTCCATCTAAAAAAATCATTGCCACATCTGCCATCTCATGGGCTGTCTTACAACAATAAAATGCTGCTTTTTCAGCCATATCTGCCCATATATCCTGAAGATTCTCTTCTTCCACAATCTTCATGGCAGCCTTTGTAGTAAGACATTGATATATTTTCTGTATCACTTCTCTGGAAGCACCATGAAGAGCCGCATGAGTACAGATGGTCTCGATTCGACCGTCGGCCACATGACTGTGGGTGTTCATGGTTCCAGATGCCACCTTGACCAGCTTACCGACAAATCCACCAATCAGAATATCCGTAAATCCTCTCTCCACCGCTTCCTCAATCATAAATCCGATGTAATTGCTCACCTGAAGGACACAGGTAAACTCTCCATATCGGGCTTTCAGGGCATTTTCCCCTGTCGTACCAAGCACAAAAAGAATCGAATGGTGTCCCTGTCTGGCATACATATCAAGTTCTACCAGAAGAGAATCCTTCATGGCTTCCTCACTCATCGGACGGACAATTCCTGTTGTTCCCAGAATGGATATTCCTCCGACAATTCCAAGTCTCGGATTAAATGTCCGTCTGGCAAGGACATCTCCACCGGGAACGGACACGGTCACAACAGCGGCTCTGTCACCGATGATCTCCCGCAGTGCCTTTTCGGTCATCTGTCTCGGTACCGGATTGATGGCCGGCTCTCCCACAGGTAATTTCAGCCCCTCCTGGGTAATTCGTCCGATTCCTTCTCCTCCGACAAAGGAAATCTCGCCCTTTTCTTCGAGTATCTGAACGTTGGTCACGATCTCACTGCCATTGGTGACGTCCGGATCATCTCCTGCATCTTTTACCACGCTGCAGGTGCCGAACTCTTTCGGAATCACATCCAGATATAAAACTTTTCCAATAGGTGTTTCCACTTTGATCACATCCGGGCAACTTCCCGTCAGCTGCCAGATGGCTGCCGCTGCAGCCCCACCGGTCATACAGGATCCGGTGGAAACCCCTTCTCTTAATTTTTTCATTTTCTTCTATAACTGGTATAACATTGCATTACAAATCGTAGCCGCAATGTTGCTTCCACCTTTTCTTCCCTTTGGAACGATAAACGGAACATCCGTTTCCATAATCAATTCTTTGGATTCCACAACATTGACAAATCCTACCGGTGCTCCGATAATCAAAGCCGGTTTTAAAGTTCCTTCCTGAATCATCTCATAAAGACGAATGAGGGCTGTCGGTGCATTTCCGATGGCAAAAATAACTTCACCCGGCAGTGCTGCGCCTCTCTCCATACAGATGGCCGCTCTCGTACATCCCCGTTCTTTTGCTTCCGCTGCCACATCTTCATCTGCCATAAAGCAATGAACTTCCCCGCCAAAAGATGCCAGTTTCTTTTTATTAATTCCGGACCATGCCATTCTGGTATCTGTCACAATATGGGCGCCTCTCTTGATGGCTTCCATTCCCAGTCGGGCTGCATCCGGTGAGAAACAGAGATTATCTGCATAATCAAAGTCTGCCGAAGTATGAATACAGCGTTTCACAATAGCAAATTCCGGATCCGGCCAGGTTCTGCCGTTAAGCTCACTGGTGATGATCTCCATACTGCGTTTTTCTATATCTTCCGGTTTCACAATCTTAATTTTATCTAACATAACTCCTCCTGTTCACCCAAGTACAGGGATTTTAATCCAATTCTTCATAAGTGCCAAAATTCGTCTGCTCAAAACTTGGCAGTTCCCAGTATGCTTTAAATGCATAATCGGCGATCGTAAAGCCCATAACCGCCCCGGTCCCCTCACCAAGACACATATTAGCCAGAATATATGGCTGTTTATGTAAAGCATCCAGGAGCATTTTACCGGCCGGTTCATTGGAACAGTGAGACGGGAAAAGATACGGGTCACACTGTGGGGCGATCTTCACAGCCAAAAGTGCTGCCACAGAGGAAATAAATCCATCAATAAAAATTGGAATCTGACAGGCAGCCGCTCCGATATAACAGCCGACCATTCCGGCGATATCCAGACCACCGACTTTGGACAGCACATCCAGCGGATCATCCGGATTTACCTGATTTATGGCAATACTTTGTTTAATTACTTCTATCTTATGCTCCAGATCCTTGCTGGTAAGTCCGGCTCCTTTTCCGGTTACCTTCTCAACAGACTGATCAAGGAGTACTGAACAGATGGCACTGCTGGTTGTGGTATTTCCGATTCCCATCTCTCCGGTTGCCAGAAGGTCATATCCTTTTTCTTTCAGATCTTCCACCACCGAAATGCCGACTTCAATCGCCTGAATCGCTTCCTCTCTGGTCATGGCCGGACCTTTTGCCATATTATCCGTTCCGTATTTCACTTTACGATTTAATACCCCCGGATTGTCACAATCTGTCACAATTCCGACATCCACCGGAAAAACATCAGCTCCGCTCATACCAGATAAAATACAAATCGTAGCATTATGCTTTGTCATGTTCTCTGTAACCGTTTTGGTCACATCCTGACCGGTCTGGGTGACACCTTCCGCTACGACACCATTATCGGCAGCCATCACGATCACCGCTTTCTTCTTCGGACGCGGAGCAGAATCACGATAGATTCCGGCAAACTGCGTCACCATCTCTTCCAGACGCCCCAGACTGTAAAGTGGTTTTCCTAATGTATTCCAGCGGGCATGGGTGTAATCCATCGCCTGTTTATCCAACGGCTGTATCTTGTCAATTGCTTCCTGAAGTGTCATTTTTTTCACCCTTTCCTCATTCTATATTAAACTACTCTATCCATTCTTTGTTTTATAACAAATTTTTTACTCGCCACCTATAGAGGGGGAGTCTTATCCTACTGAGATAAATAGATAAGAAAGCAGACTATCCGGGAATCCGACAAATCTTGTAATCACCAGTACTAATATCAGAAGGAGAACTTCTGATAACTCACTTCCGGCTCCCATCACGTCTCCGGTAATACCTCCGATTTTTCCGGTAATATAGATCCGGAACAGATACGCAAAGGCAAAAAGCACTGCAAACATAACAGCTCCCCACCAGGAGAAGGCAAGTACCATGGCAATCAATCCCAGAATGACCGTTCCCACAACCGTTCCGAAGCTGACCGTTCCCACATAGATACCGATTCCATTCTCTCTAGGATACACTGCTTTATAAACCAGAGCCCCCTGTATCATTTTTCCTGCAACCGGCATCATCAGAATCAGAAGCCATTTCACATCACAGTAATACAGACCGGCAAACTTCAGCATAATATCAAAACACATGGCGATAGCACCATTGGTTCCGATACGGCTGTCTTTCATGATTTCCAGCATCCGCTCTCTGGTTCTGGCAGAATAAATGCCGTCTGCCGTGTCGGACAGGCCATCCAGATGGAAGGCTCCCGTCACACAGAAATTTGCCAGCATGGCAAACATGATACCGTAGGTTTCCGGCAAAATCATGGTAACCAACAGATAAACAACCATATCTACCAGACCGATCACCAGACCAACTACCGGATAATACAGAAATCCTTTATGCATATCTTCGTCTTTCACTTCACCAAGATCCACATTTACCGGGATTCTGGTCATGAAACCCAAAGTTAATAAGAATCGTTTCAGTTGTGTTTTCACTATGCTTCATCTCCTTCAACGACATCCTGCATAATACTCTCGACCATTCCCCTTGCCGTGTAGGACACCGCTGTTTTGGCCATGGTAAGTCCCATGGATTCTGCTGTTTTTGTGGTCACAGGACCGATACTGATATATTTTCCTTTTACCTCATCCAGATTCTCTACCATGGAAACAAATGCTTTCACTGCACTGGAGCTGGCAAAGGTAATGTAATCCACCATTTTGATCAGGCGGGATAATTCATCTGCTTTTCTTTCATCCACTACGGTATGATAAAGCGGAATGCAGGTGTGATCGATTCCTTCTTTTGCAAAGGCATCCGGCAGCACCTGATTCGCCTCCTCGGCACGAAGCATGAGGACTCTGTCATTTTCTTTCATGAGCGGCACCAGGGTTTTCGCCATATCCTGAGAAGAATAAGCGGTCGGAACAAAATCACTGTAAATACCATGATCTTCCAGTGCCTTTCTCGTACCATCCCCAATCACTGCAAAATGAACATCGTGGAAATCTCTGATATCTTTTCGAATCACTTTCAATTCATCAAAGAAACAATTGACTCCATTTGCACTGGTAAATATGATCCAGGTATAACTGGATATCTCTTCTAGCGCTTTATCCAGTTCCGGAGTTCTCATGGCTTCTGTACGAATCAGACTGAAAGAAATCGCTTCCGCCCCTTCTTCTTTTAAGATTGGAGAAAGTCTCTCTACCATGGATTTGCTTCCTGTCACAAGAACACTCTTGCCGGACAAAGGCTTTTTGCCATACCAATCCAGTACCTGCGTCAGACTGACCACATCACCCACTACAGTAATGGCAGGGGTTTTAATTCCCTGTTTTTTCACTTCTTCCACGATTGTATCAAGGGTTCCTGTCGCCACTTTCTGTCTTGCGGTAGTTCCCTCCTGCAAAACTCCTACCGGAGTTTTCGGATCTTTTCCGCCTTCCATCAGCTCTCTTACGATATTCGGCAGATTCTTAAGTCCCATAAGGAAGATCAGAGTTCCCTCTTCCTGTGCCAATGTATTGTAATCAAGGACCGTCTCTCCTTTTTTGTGAGCCCCCTCATGACCGGTAATCACATGGAAGGAAGATGCATAATCTCTGTGAGTAACCGGAATACCGCAATATGCCGGAACAGAGTAAGAAGAGGAAATACCCGGAACCACTTCAAAATCAACCCCTGCTTCTCTGAGTTCCTGCCCTTCTTCTCCGCCTCTTCCGAAAATAAATGGATCTCCGCCTTTCAGGCGAACCACATTTTTCCCTTCCAGAGCCAAGTCAATCAAAAGCTGATTCGTCTCATACTGTTTTAAATGATGATGGGAAGAACGTTTTCCCGCATAGATCAGTTCACAATCGTCTCTCACTTCATTTAACAGAGAACTGGAAGCCAGATTATCATAAACGACCACATCGGCTTCCCGAATTAATCTCAGTCCTTTTCTGGTAAATAAATCTTCATCCCCAGGACCGGCTCCTACCAGGTAAACCATTCCTTTATTCACTTCTTTTGCAATAGAAACTCCAAGATTTCTGGCAGTCTCCACCGGATTATTCTCATCCAGCGCAACATTCATGCATGCTTTTTTACTATGAATACCATCTTTCACATACATGGCTCTCATGGTCAGCTGACCTTCTTCTTTCTTACAAAGAGCGGCTGCCGGTGCATTACAGCTTCCTCCAATGGTAACAAGGAATGCCCGCTCCGCCTCCAGAAGGCACTCTGCTTCCGGACAATGTATCGCCTGAAGCATCTCAGCCATCTCACGGTCATCGGTCCGGCTCTCCACCGCCAAAATGCCCTGTCCGGCTGCCGGCAGAAATACATCCGAATCCAGATACTGATAGAAAATTCCTTCTTCTTCCTGATAACCCAGACGCTCAATTCCCGCTGCTGCCAGAATGATTCCGTCGTATTGTCCTTCTTTTAATTTGCGGAGTCTTGTCTGTACATTTCCCCGCAGCATTTTGATCTGAACATAAGGATTGATTTCTTTGATTAAAAGCTCTCTTCTTAACGAGCTGGTTCCCACAATGCTTCCCGGCTCCAGATCTTCCAGCCGACGACCATCTATAGTAACAAAAGTATCTCTCGCATCAGCCCGCGCAAGAACTGCTCCGATACCCAGTCCTTCCGGGAACTGCATCGGCATGTCTTTTGCACTGTGGACTGCAATGTCAATCCGTCCGGATAATAATTCCGCTTCCAGTTCTGCGGTAAAAACACCCTTTCCTCCAAACGATGTCAGGGATTTATCCAAAATCTGATCGCCTTTGGTGTCAATTTTGGCAATCTCCACCTGGATATCCGGATATGCTTCCAGTAATTTATTTTTTACAATATCGGTCTGAATCAAAGCCAACAGACTTTTTCTCGTACCGATTCGAATGGTCTTTTTCATGATATCCTCCGATTTGTCCCATTAATCCAGATTTGCAAATCCGTATTTATCTTCATAACCACGAGGGGTGATCATCTTTCCATTTTTCACATAGGTATTGGAATTACCGATGATTACGATACTGAACATATCAATCGGTGCAGTTTTCAGTTCTCCCAGAGTAGTAATATAAGAAGATTCGTCGGCGCGTCCCGCATTTCTCACAACACCTACCGGCGTGTTTTCCTCCCGGTAAATCATCAGAATATTGGCTGCCTTCTCCACGTAATCCGCACGTTTTTTGCTCTTTGGATTATAGAGACATACAATAAAATCTCCCTGTCCGGCACACTCAATTCTTCTCATGATCAGATTAAATGGTGTCATCAGATCACTGAGGCTGATGATCGCAAAATCATGCATCAGAGGAGCTCCCAGAACAGAAGCTGCCGCACTGGCTGCGGTAACTCCCGGCACCGTCTCGATCTCAACATCCGCCTTTTTCTCGTTGGCAATCTCCAGCAAAATACCTGCCATGCCATAAATTCCGCTGTCTCCGGAGCTAACCATGGCAACGGTTTTTCCTTCACTTGCCAGATCGATCGCCATGCGGCATCGATCCATCTCCTTGGTCATTGGGGTTGCCAGATATTCCTTATCCGGGAAAAACTCTTTAAGCATCTCCACATAAGTGGTATATCCCGTTACAACATCTGCATTTTTAATGGCTTCAATCGCCTTTGTTGTCATGTGTTCATAACCACCAGGTCCAAATCCTACTGCGTATAATTTACCCATTTCTTCCTCCTGCTTCACTTATCCTTTTAATGATTCAGACACCGGAAAAATACTTCCAGATCTTCCGGCTCATTATTTTCCCGAACCCAGTAGAAGAAATGATCAAACGCCTTCTCCACGCCTTTGTGCTCGGTTACCTTCATAAAATTATCTCTCACTCTCGCCATAATCGGCAGAGATTTCTGAAATACCATCCACTGCTCAAATTGCAGCTCGTATTCATCCAGAATACCGGAAGCAGCCTTCGCCTCCTCCAGCTTCTTCTGATTATTTTCTTTTGCAATGCGGGTGAAATCATCAATATTAAAATAAGAAATATCACCCAATGTGATTACTTTGGATTCAATATCCATCGGCACTGCCAGATCCACGAACACACGTGGTTTCTCTGTCTTCAGGCTTTTTTTCATTTTGCCACAGGTCAGAGTATAATGCGGACTGGATGTCGCACTGATCACCACATCCATGGCATCAATATAGTCATAACGATCTTCATATTCAATCATAATATAATCATTCTGCCCATGTTTTGTGCTGATCACTTTATTACTTCTGGTAGTTACATACACTTCTGCCTCTCCAAGAGAAAGGAGGTTCATCAAAACAATTCCGCCGATCTTACCGGTAGCACCGATAATCATCACCTTTTTGCCTTTCAGACTTCCGAGGCTCTCTTCCGCTACTTTGATGGCAAGGGTTGCCGTGGAAACAGATGTTTTTGATAAATCTGTATCTGTTTTCACTTTTTTTGCACCGGTCACGGCCATACGGAAAAAAGTATTCAAATATACACCCGTGGTTCCGATCTCCCTCGCCTGCTGGTGAGCGGTCTTAACCTGCCCTAAGATCTGATCTTCTCCGATCACCATGGAATCAAGCCCCGCTGCCACCTGAAACAGGTGCTGAATTGCCTTTTTTCCATGGAAAAACAACAAATAATTACCAACTTCCTCTTCGTCGCCTGCTCCCGCAGCATTCAGCAGAACTTCCTCCATCAGATTAAACACATAACCTTTGCTTTCGGATTCTGAATACACATACATCTCCGTCCGGTTACAGGTGGAGAGTACGACACATTCCGACACTTCCAGATGATCTGTCATCTTTCTCATCATGTCTTCCTGCTGTTCTTTTGTAAAAGCAAACATCTCTCTTATATGAAGAGGTGCAATCTTATGACTGATACTGATTATCTGAATGCCCATTTTTATTCCTTTGCTTTCCTGAATTCATGTGTAAAGGTTTTATCATATAATTTGGATAATTCATATTCATCCCCAAGGAAATCTCCCACAACGGTGAGAGCTGTCTTTGTAATTCCTGCTTCCTTTACTTTCTCTGCAATGTTGGTCAGATTACCAATGACAATCTTCTGGTCTTCCCAGGAAGCCTTATAAACAACGGCCACCGGGGTATCTTCTCTGTATTCTTCCTTCAGAGTATCTGCCAGCTGATCGATCATGCCGACACTCAGGAAGATAATCATAGTGGAATTATGTTTGGCCAGATCTCTTAATTTCTCCTTCGGCGGCATCGGTGTTCTGCCTTCCATTCTGGTAAGAATCACTGTCTGGGACACACCCGGAAGGGTATATTCTTTCTGGAGGGCAGCCGCTGTCGCCAGAAATGAGCTGACACCCGGAATAACTTCATGAGCGATGCCAAGTCGATCCAGCTCGTCCATCTGCTCTCTGTGTGCTCCGAAAATCGCCGGATCTCCCGTATGTACTCTTGCCACATCAAGTCCCTTTGCATCGGCTTCTTTCATGACGTCGATCACTTCCTCAAGGGTCATGGTCGCACTGTTATAAATCTGTGCACCCTCTTTTGCTCCCGCCAGCACTTCTTTATTCACCAGGGATCCTGCATAGATGATGACATCTGCCTGATCAATTAATTTCTTTCCTTTGATTGTCAGTAATTCCGGATCTCCAGGGCCGGCTCCAATAAAATGTACCATAATCTTCTCCTTGTATTGTAATTATTTTTATCTGTATATTCAGACTCCTGTCACAGTGCCTGGCAGGCAAGTCTTATGCCTCTGCTGCCATCAGCACTTCAATGGTCTTATCAATATCTTCATCGGAGTGTGCTCCGGAGATAAACATTGCCTCGAACTGAGATGGTGCCACATAAATGCCATGATTCAGCATATAATTGAAATATTTTGCATAAGCACCGGTATCGGAAGAAACCGCACCGGCATAGTCTTTTACGTTCTCTTCTGTAAAGAAAGCACACATGAGAGAACCGACCTGGTTCACATGCATCTTAAGCCCGAATTTCTCTGCTCTCGCTTTATAAGCTGCTGCGAGTTTCTTTGTGTTGGCTTCAATGCGGTCATAAATCTCCAAGTGATCTCTCAGCAGTTCCACGGTTTTGATTCCCGCTGTGGTCGCGATTGGATTACCGGACAAAGTACCTGCCTGATAAACCTTACCGATTGGTGCCACATTTTTCATGATCTCTTTCTTTCCACCATAGACAGCCATCGGCATTCCACCACCGACAATCTTACCAAGAGTAGTCATATCAGGCTCAATACCATACCACTGCTGTGCACCACCGATTCCCAGACGGAAACCGGTAATAACCTCATCAAAAATCAGAACTGTTCCATTTTCCGCTGTGATATCTCTTAAGAACTGTAAAAATCCTTCTTCCGGAGGAACCACCCCCATATTCGCAGCCACAGGTTCCACAATAAGTGCTGCAATCTGATCTTTATTATTCTCAAAAAGCTCTCTAACCGAATCTTTATCATTATATAAGGCAACCAGCGTCTGCTGTGCAAAAGAAGCCGGAACTCCACTGCTGTCCGGAACAGACTGGGTTAATGCTGCAGAACCTGCCTGCACCAGAAGTCCGTCAGAATGGCCATGATAACAGCCCTTAAACTTGATGATCTTATCTCTGCCCGTATATCCTCTTGCTGCACGAATCGCACTCATCGTTGCCTCGGTGCCGGAATTGACCATACGCACCATCTCCATGGACGGAATGCAATCCCGAATCAAAGCTGCCAGAGTATTCTCCTTCCCTGTCGGTGCCCCGAAAGTCAGCCCGTCATAACAAGCTTTTACCACTTCTTCGATCACTTCCGGATGAGCATGACCAAGAATTCCAGGTCCCCAGGAACACACATAATCGATATACTTGTTTCCATCTACATCATATACATATGCACCCTTTGCATGATCGATAAAAAGTGGATTTCTTCCCACCGAACCAAAAGCACGAACCGGAGAATTCACACCGCCAGGCATCAGATCCAGAGCAATTTTATAAAGTTCTTCTGATTTTGATGTATTCATCTCTTAACCTCCTGAAAATAGAGTTTTTCTTTCTACATATAACATTGTAAAACGCCAAAAATTCCTTTTGCAATTTACTTCGTCTAGTATACCACGAATCAAAATCATTCTAAAGGTAGATTTTCAACTGTAGAGTCAAAAAATTACCTTTTTAATGCAAAATATTTTGTCCTTTTGTATATTATCCCTAAATTCTCTTATTTTTAAGTAGAGAATTTTCCATTTTTTGAAACAATCCAATTTCATAAAAGAAACAATTATGTCATTTTTAAGACGTCAAAATATCTTTATCCCATTCTTGACACCGTCCACCATTCCATATATGATGGATGAAGAAACATGAGAAAGCAGTCACGGAAACACTCATTTACCGGTGGCGTATCTGAATTCAGGAGAAGGAATATGGAGTTACGTCAGATTCAATATTTTATACAGCTTTACAAAGATCTTAACATTACCAAAGCAAGCAGACATCTGTATATTTCTCAGCAGGGACTGAGCAAATCCATCAACCGGCTGGAAGACGAGCTGGGTTTTCCGCTCTTTTACCGTTTTCCATCGGGAGTCACCCCTACAGAAGAAGCCAACACTCTTTATGCCCATTTCATGAAGATTGCAGATTCTTACTATGAACTCACTCTCGCCATCGAAAATATCCGCCATAACCGGATTCTTAAAATCGCAGCCTGTCATGGTTTTGCACTCTCCTGTAACAAAAATACATTTTCCGAATACAGAAAACTGCACCCGGAAGTTCAGATTCATTATGAAGAACAGTCCAATTCGGATATACCCGCTTTACTTCTGGATCACAAGGTCAATATTGCATTTATGCGGTCCCCGATTCCCGGAGAGCTGGCTTCTCTGAAATTAATTCGCAAAGAACCCGTCTATGTTGTTATGGACAGGAACCACCCTCTGGCACAAAAATCTGGAATCAACATCTCTGATCTGGAACACCAGCCTCTTCTTCTTTTAGATATTATGGATGAATTCAATAATATCATTATGAAAGAAGCGGACATTCTGGATATCCCTTATCAGGTCTATGACCGGGTCAATATGAATGAGTTTCTACACATTCTCCATTCCTCTGACCTGATTGGTTTCAGTTCCAAGCGCCTGTACCGGTATTATGCATTTCCTGAAGTTGTTTTCATCCCTCTGTCTTTGGGAGATAATGTCCCTTTGATGATGGAAACCCATCTGGTAACCGCCAAAGGAATCACTCCGGATAAAGAATTACAGCAATATATTGATTACGAACTGCAACGTTCGGAACACATTGAAACAAATCCCCGCGAGGAGGCTGATTTATCATGAACACTGCTTATTTTTATCTCACCAGCGAAGGCGAACAGCTTGCCCGCAAGCTCTCTGCTTCCCATCCCGGTGATTTGTACGGAAAAGAAAACTTTAAAGAGAACCTTCGGGCAGGCTTCTCCCGATACGATTATCTGGTATGCATCATGGCAACGGGAATCGTTGTCCGCATCCTCGCCCCTCTCATCGTCCACAAAACCAGTGATCCCGGCGTAGTTGTCCTCGATCAGAAAGGGCGACATGCCATCAGCCTTCTGTCCGGGCATCTGGGAGGAGCAAACGATCTTGCCCGAGAAATGGCTTTCCTTTCCGGCGGCGAAGCGGTCATCACCACCGCTACCGATGTGGCAGGGGAACTCTCTTTTGACACCTTCGCCAAAAAATATCATATGTCAATCGAAAATATCGGTCAGTTAAAGCACATCAGCGGAACCCTTCTGGAAGGAAAACCAATCCGACTTATCACCAATTACTCATTTGATGAGCTGGATGAAAGCATAAAAAAAGGGAAAATGCTCCTACATAGAACAGATTCCCTTCAAAACGCCAATGAGGTTGCCCTTACAACACTTCTTTCCGACCCGCTGCCCACCGTTGTCATTGACGAATGCTTCACTTTCGCCACACCGCCGACATATCCGGTTTTATATTTACGACCACGCACCATCTGTGCAGGCATCGGCTGTAAACGCAATATGGACGGAGAATCCATTGAAAATGCCCTGTTATCGGTTCTCAAAGATGCCGGTTTATCTCCACTTTCTTTGAAATGTATCAGCACCATCCCGCTGAAAGCCGACGAACCGGGAATCCAGTCGACCGCAAGTCATCTTCAGGTTCCGCTTACCATCATCCCAACCGAAGAGATTGAAGCTCTGGACATCCACAGTCTGGGCATCCAGACCTCCGACTTTGTGTCAGCACAAACCGGCGTTCTCTCCGTTTCCACAGCCAGCTCCTATCTGGCATCCGGAAAAGGCCGGATTCTAAAAGACAAGGTAAAATTCAAGGGAATCACCATCGCATTATGCCAAAGCGAAATGGGTTGTCGCACTAAATAAAGCGACAGCCCCTATTCGTCAATTATTTTCAGCACTTCGTCAAACGCCATCTTTCCTCCAAATAAATCAAGAGCGCTTCCGATCGTCACGTCAACTTTACCCCCACCCAATGTTTTCAGAGTACGCAGATCCTCAAATGAGCCGACGCCGCCTGCATAGGTGACAGGGATTCCGTTCCAGTTACCGAGCATGGCTGCAATTTCTGTCTCTATTCCGCTGGATTTGCCTTCGACATCAACGGCGTGAATGAGAAATTCATCACAGTAAGCCGATAATTCATCAAGGACTTCCTGAGTTAACTCTACTTCTGTGAATTTCTGCCAGCGGTCTGTCACGATATAGTAGCTGTCTCCTTTTTTGCGGCAGCTCAGATCCAGAACCAGATGCTCTTTGCCTGTGATTGCTGCTATTTTTTTCAGATTCTCATAATCAATCTTTCCATCTTTAAATACAAAGGACGTCACAATAATATGAGATGCACCCTGATCCAGAAAAAATGCCGCATTTTGGTCGGTCATTCCTCCTCCGATCTGCAGGCCACCCGGAAACGCCTTAAGAGCGAGGCAGGCCTGTCTCACATCCTCTTTGTAATACTGACTGTCTGATTTGTTCAATAAAATAATATGACCGCCGGCCAAACCTGCTTCTCTATACAGATTTGCGTAATAATCGCCATCTTTTTCGGAAACAAAGTTATCTTTCGCATAATCTCCCTGATCCAAAAGGCTTCCTCCTACAATCTGTTTTACTTTTCCATTATGTATATCAATACACGGACGAAATCTCATAATGCTCCCTTTCTATAATATATACATCTCTTCTGATTTTATTATATCTTCCTGATAAATGTGTGACAAGAAAAAAAGACTACTTTTTAATTTGAAAAAAACAAAAAATGCTATTGCATTTATAAAAGCGTAATGCTACGATACATTAGTAATTAACAATTTTCAACAAGGGCATAGAGAAGACGCTTTTCTACGCCTATCTTTGTTTATTAATGGACAATCCATTCGATAATCAAAGTTCAAAAAAACAGGAGGATGAAACGTATGAAGAAGCTTAAAAAATTAGTTGCAGTTATGATGGCAGCTGCAATGATGCTCTCACTGGTTGCATGTGGCGGCGGAGCATCTGAAGAAGGAGCTACTACAGCAAAAGAAGAAGTAGCTGCTTCTGATTTAAAAGTAGGATTTATTTTCTTACATGATGAGAATTCAACCTATGATCTGAACTTCATCAATGCTGCTAAGGAAGCATGTGAAGCTGCTGGTGTTGAATATGTACTTAAAACAAATATTCCGGAAGGTCAGGAATGTTACGATGCAGCTTGTGAGTTAGCTGATGCCGGATGCGGAATCGTATTTGCAGATTCCTTTGGTCATGAAGATTACCTGATTGAGGCTGCTAAGGAATTCCCGGACGTAGAGTTCTGTCACGCAACAGGTACTCAGGCTCATACTGCTGGTGTTGCAAACTTCCACAACGCATTTGCTACTATTTATGAAGGACGTTACCTGGCAGGTATCGCAGCAGGATACAAACTTAACGAGATGATTGAAGCTGGAGAGATTACTGCAGAAGAAGCTAAGATCGGTTATGTTGGTGCATTTACATATGCAGAGGTTATTTCAGGATATACTTCTTTCTTCTTAGGAGCTCGTTCTGTTTGTCCTTCCGCAACAATGGAAGTTACATTTACAGGTTCCTGGTATGATGAGACAGCTGAGAAAGAAGCGGCTAACACTTTGATTTCCAATGGATGTGTATTAATTTCACAGCATGCAGATTCCATGGGTGCTCCTACAGCATGTGAGACAGCTGGTGTTCCTGACGTTTCTTACAATGGATCCACAGAGTCTGCTTGTCCAAACACATTTATCGTTTCTTCAAAAATCAACTGGGTTCCATATTTCACATATATCATCGATTGTGTGACAAATGGCGAAGAGATTGCTACAGATTACACAGGTGATTTCTCAACAGGATCTGTTGAACTTACTGATTTAGGTTCCGCAGCAGCAGAAGGAACTGCAGAAGCAATCGAAGCAGCTAAGGCTGAGATTATGGACGGTACTCTTCATGTATTTGATACAACTACATTTACTGTAGGTGGAAAAGCACTTGATTCCTATGAAGCTGATGTCGACTCCGATCCAGACTATACACCAGACCATGAGGTAATTGTGGATGGTTACTTCGCTGAATCCGGTGAAGGATTCAGATCAGCACCATTCTTTGATGTGCAGATTGATGGTATCACACTTCTTGATTCTGCATACTAATTGCTAACAACAGAAATGAATGATTGATGCTGAGGGCGGCTGTTTCGCCGCCCTTTTTCTTTTGTCAAAAGACATCTTTTCACAAAAGAAAAAGAATAGATCATAAGGAGGGTTTCAAATATGAATGACGTAGCAGTGTCTCTTCGCGGCGTAACGAAGACCTTTGGCAGTGTAATTGCCAATAAAGATGTCAATCTTGATATTCATAAAGGCGAAATACTCTCTTTGCTTGGAGAAAATGGCAGCGGTAAAACAACATTAATGAATATGCTAGCCGGCATTTACTATCCGGACAATGGGCAGATTTTTGTCAATGGCAAAGAAGTATTGATTCGTTCACCAAAAGACGCATTTGACCTGAAAATCGGAATGGTTCATCAGCATTTTAAGCTTATTGATGTTCTGACTTCAGCAGAAAATATTGTTCTTGGTTTGAAAGGAAAACTCAATATCAAAGAGGCAACCGAGAGAATCCATAAGATTTGCGAAAAGTATGGGTTTGACGTAGACCCTAATAAAAAAATATACGATATGTCGGTTTCTGAAAAACAGACCGTCGAGATTGTAAAGGTGTTATTCAGAGGTGCAGATATTCTGATCCTCGATGAGCCTACGGCTGTTCTTACTCCTCAGGAAACAGAGAAGCTTTTTGCTGTTATGAGAAACATGAAGGCAGATGGTAAATCTATTATTATCATCACTCATAAGCTCCATGAGGTGAAGGAAATTTCTGACAGAGTTGCAATTCTTCGTAAAGGTGAATTTATCGGTGACATGATTACAGCCGAATCCAACGAGCAGGATATGACAGAAATGATGGTCGGCCGCTCGGTGGAATTAAATATTGAAAGAAAAGAGCCGGTAAATGTGAAGCCTAGAATTGTTGTGGAAGGTCTGAATGTTATGGACAAGGATGGGGTTCGCAAGCTTAAAGATGTCAGCTTTACAGCAAATAGCGGCGAAGTTCTTGGAATCGCAGGTATTTCCGGATGTGGCCAGAAGGAATTACTTGAGTCCATCGCCGGGCTGCAGAAAATCGAGTCAGGAAATATCAGTTATTCCGATGATGAGGCTTCCCCTGTCAGTCTGGTAGGCAGAGACCCAAGAGAAATCAGTGAAATGGGAGTTTCCCTTTTCTTTGTACCGGAGGATCGTCTGGGCATGGGTCTTGTCGGAAATATGGATCTTGCCGATAATATGATGCTTCGTTCCTTTAGAAGTGGCAAATCAAAGTTCTTTACCGATAGAAAAAAACCTAGAAAATTAGCCCAGACTGTTGTCGATGACTTAAATGTCGTAACTCCTGGTATTGACACCCCGGTAAGACGTCTTTCCGGCGGTAATGTTCAGAAAGTCCTGGTCGGAAGAGAAATCGCTTCCCATCCAAAAGTATTGATGACAGCCTATGCGGTAAGAGGACTTGACATCAATTCTTCTTA
>JAQYIU010000089.1 GCA_028721415.1 Lachnospiraceae bacterium
AACTAAAAGCCGGAAAAAACCTGCTCACCTACGATGTCACCATTCGAACCGAAAAAAACAAAATCATCTCAAAAGCCACCATGGAATACTATAACCTTCGCGTGCCCGTCGACGAAATTGACGAAAAACTCGGAGAAAACAAAACCAGGGGGTAACCATGAGACATAAACCGATTTATCATTTTTGGAATGCGACTTTGAGACTGGAAAAACAATTGAGGAGCGAAAATGTTTTTCCAGTTGAAACGGAGCATGTAGGAAATGATAAATCGGTTTTTAATTTTTAATACTTGATCGGAATGTAAAGTGTTTTACTAAAATCCACGAGAAATGACCCCGTGAACTTTGACTTCATATCACTTAAACGTTACAATGGTTACCCCCGCATCCCCTTCGCCGAATTCCGCCAGTTTATAGGATTTAATAAATTTTTGGCGACGGAGGTATTCATGAATTCCTTTTCTTAAAGCGCCGGTACCTTTACCGTGAACAACTCTTACAGAGGTAAGTCCTGCGATCATGGCATCGTCCAAATATTTTTCCAGTCGTGCAATGGCCTCATCTACTGTATTTCCGAGAAGATTGATCTCCGGTGAGATGGTGGCGGCTTTATTGATGCTGTAGCGGTCTTTTGGTTTGTTTTCGACAGGGGCTTTTTCCGGTTCCAGAAGTTCCAGATTCTTGTAGTTGACTGTAGAACTTAAGAAACCCATCTGTACGGTTACATCCCCATTTTTATTGGCAGGAGATTTCACGACACCTTTTAAGGACAAAGTGGTGACAAAAACAGGATCCCCCACTTTGAAATCTTCCGGGGAATGGATTACTTTGGCTTTTTGACTCTTGTAAGCCATCTGTTTCTCCAGTTTGGACATCTTGCCGCGAAGATTGCTTCGCTGCGCTTCCATTTTCTTGGTATTGTTCTGTCCCGGATGTTTTGCCCAGGCGTTGTATTTGCGGATGGATTCGTCAGCTACTTCCTTTGCTTCTGAGAGGATGTTGTGTGCTTCTTCTCTGGCTTCCCGAAGAAGAGCTGCCCGTTTTTCCCTGATGTCATCCTGTTTTTCTTTAAGTTCTAGTTTCAGCTGATCAATTTCCTGGCGGGTTTTATATAATTCTGCCTGTTCTTTCTCAATTTCGGCCTTATTTTTCTCCAATTCCGAAAGCATATTTTCAAAATCAATGGCGGACACATCCATCTGGGACTTTGCCTGCTCAATAATATAATCCGGCAGACCCAGACGTTTGGAGATGGCGAAAGCATTACTTTTTCCCGGAATACCGATCAGAAGACGGTAGGTTGGGGAAAGTGTTTCCAGATCAAATTCGCAACATCCATTTTCCACACCTGCTGTGTCCATGGCGTACATTTTGAGTTCGGCATAGTGGGTGGTGGCGATAGTTCGGATTTTTGCAGTGTGAAGATCATCCAGAATGGAAATGGCCAGTGCAGCACCTTCCGTCGGGTCTGTTCCGCCACAGAGCTCATCCAGAAGAATGAGGGAATCCGGCTGAGCCTCTTTTAATATCTGAATGATGTTCGTCATATGGGAAGAAAATGTACTTAAGTTCATTTCGATACTCTGCTCATCTCCGATATCAGCAAATATATCAGAAAAAACAGCCAGTCGGGAACCCTGGAAAGCCGGGATGTGAAGACCGGCCTGTCCCATCAGCTGAAACAGTCCTACAGTTTTTAAAGAAACCGTCTTACCACCGGTATTTGGACCTGTAAGAAGAAGCATATTGAAATCTTCCCCAATGTAAATGTGGATAGGTACCACTTTTTTCGGGTCCAATAGTGGATGACGAGCCTGTTTTAAATCGATGATTCCATCGGTGTTGAAGATCGGCTCGGAACCCTGATAGTCTTTCGCAAATTTTGCTTTTGCAAAAATAAAATCCAGTTTTGTAAGGATTTTCTGATTCTCCTCCAGATCTCTGGTGCAGGAAGCCGCCTGCACACTGAGAAGCTGCAGGATTTTCTCGATTTCTGCCTGTTCTTTGATATCTAATTCTTTTAATTTGTTATTTAACTGTACTACAGCCATTGGCTCGATAAATAAAGTGGAGCCGGAAGCAGACTGATCGTGGATCATTCCCTGAAATGTATTTTTGTACTCTGCCTTTACCGGAACACAGTAACGACCATTTCGTACGGTGATCAGGGCATCCTGTAAGATGGTTTTATTACTCTGAGAATTAATGATGGAAGCCAGCTTATTGTGGATGGCCAGGTTAGTCTGCTTGATTTCCTTTCGAATCTCCCGGAGAGCCGAAGAGGCATCGTCGCTGATTTCATCTGCAGATAAAATACAGCTGGTAATACGCTGATGCAGAAATTCCAGCGGTTCCAGCATATCAAAATAGGAACTAAGACAATCAAAAGCCATGGCCTCATCTTCCGTCTCGCCGTATTCTTTCACAGAAGCGGTGATGGAGAGAAGTCTTGCAATTTCAAGAAGTTCCTTGGCATTCAGCGTGGAATCAATCTCCAAAAGCCTGATATGAGGCCGGATATCGGACAATCCCTGAAAGGAAAGAAATCCGGATTTATATAATCTGGTTAGAGCATCTCTGGTCTCTTCCTGCATGGTGAGAATCTCACTGTAGTCAGAAGACGGAAGAAGGGAAAGACAGGATTGTTTTCCCATGGGAGAAGATGCGTAAGTAACCAATCTGGAAATGATCTTGTCATACTCCAGCGTTTTCAGTGTTTTCTCGTTCATAATCTATTATTACTCCTGTTTGTTTCTATATTTATCAATGTCAGAAATCGATTGATTTCTATTTATTAATGCACAATCTGGAAACTCGTTTCCTTCGAAGTATTTACAAGAGGAAGATCCGTGATATCCAGATGATCAACACGGGCAAAACGATTTCCTTCTGATACCTGCTCGATAAAAAGTGCGACCCGGTGCTCTACCCCTTGCACCTCGATAGTAACGGTCCCGTCATATTCATTTCTGACCCATCCGGTTACATGGCATCTGACGGCAATGGACGAGGTGATATAACGAAATCCCACACCCTGTACACGCCCGTGGACGACAATATGTTTTCTGATCATAATACTCACCTGTAATCCTTTCTATTTCTCAACGAATTCTCTTAGGAATCCGTGATTCAAACTATAATAACAGAGGAAATTCTTCTATAAATAAAGGAAAAACCCCAATAATCCCAAATAATTGTGACATGAAAATGTATATTTGTCAATCTTTGAAGAGATTGGAACAATGGGTACCAATATTCAGATAGCAAAGCCTGATTTTCCAATTTTTGAGTTGTTATTGATACAAAAGTAGAGTATAATGTTGTGTGATTAAAAACCAAACAGACGCCAGAATTTCATGAGAAAATTCTTAGAAAGGGAGAATTTATGCGTTATATCAACGAATTCAGAGAGGGCGAGAACGTCTCTGATATCTATCTTTGTAAAGTAAAAAACATTGCAAAAACCAAAGCCGGCAAAACCTATTATTCCATGATTCTTCAGGATAAAACCGGTGTTATAGATACAAAAATCTGGGAACTCAATAACGGAATCGATAACTTCGAGCAGATGGATTATGTTCGGGTAGAGGGAAATGTAACCAGCTTCCAGGGAAATCTGCAGTTAAATGTGCGCAGACTCCGCAAAGCAAAAGAAGGAGAATATCTCCCGCAGGATTACATTCCATGCTCAACGAAAGATCCGGTTGTTATGTATAAAGAACTGACAGGATATGTGAATCATATTCAGAACATTTATCTCCGTCAGCTTCTGGTGGCATTTTTTGGAGATAAAGATTTTGCCAAAAAGTTCAAGGAACATTCCGCAGCTAAGAGAGTCCATCATGGATTTATGGGAGGTTTGCTGGAGCATACCTTAAGTGTTGTTAAACTCTGTGATTTTTATTGCAGTCAGTATCCGATTCTTAACAAAGATCTCCTGATTACCGCAGCTCTCTGCCATGATATCGGCAAGATCAATGAAATTTCAGATTTTCCGGAAAATGATTATACCGATGAAGGACAGCTGATCGGGCACATCGTCATGGGAACAATGATGGTAGATGAGAAGATCAAAGCCATCCAGGGATTCCCGGTGAAGCTTTCCAATGAATTAAAACATTGTATCCTGGCTCATCACGGCGAGCTGGAATTCGGCTCTCCGAAAAAACCGGCATTGATTGAAGCGCTGGCCCTTAATTTTGCCGATAATACCGATGCCAAGCTGGAAACATTTATCGAGGCACTGGCAGAAGAGAACCGTCAGGGCGGAGAATGGCGCGGCTATAATAAATTATTTGAAACCAACATCCGAAACACCAGTCAGACAGGAGTAAAATAATGGAACTTAAGAAGAATCAGGAGATTCTGCTTACAATCGAAGATTTTACAAAAGAAGGGGAAGGCCTTGGTAAATATCAGGGCTTTCCTTTGTTTGTTAAAGACACCGTCATCGGCGATGTAGCAAAGGTCTCCGTTACAAAATTAAAGAAAAACTATGGATATGCCCGTCTGGTGGAGATCATCGAACCATCTCCGGACAGAGTCATTCCACCCTGCCCCGTGGCAAGACAGTGCGGCGGCTGTAAGATTCAGCAGCTTTCCTATGAGAAACAAAAAGAATTCAAATGGAATCAGGTAGCAAACTGCATGAAACGGATCGGCGGGTTTGCCGATATCGAAAGCAAGATGGAGCCGGTTTACGGCATGGAAGAACCATGGCATTACCGCAACAAAGCCCAGTTTCCAATCGGGAAAGATAAAGAAGGTAATCTGGTGGCAGGATTTTATGCCGGCCGCACCCACTCTATTGTGCCAAATACCAACTGTCTTATTCAGGCGAAAGTCAATCAACAGATCCTGGAAACCGTGCTTTCCTATATGAAAGCCAACCACATTTCCTCCTACGATGAGACCAGTCATACCGGACTGGTTCGCCATGTCCTCACCCGAGTGGGATTTACCACCGGCGAGATCATGGTCTGCCTCATCCTTAACGGAAAAAAAGAACAGCTGAAAAATGTTTCTGCTCTTATCAATGAATTGAAAACCATCCCGGGAATGACCAGTATCATCGTGAATACCAACAAAGAAAAGACAAATAAAATCCTCGGCCCGGTCTGCCAGACCCTCTGGGGCAAAGACTATATTGAAGATTACATCGGCAATGTCAGATATCAAATTGGTCCTCTCTCTTTCTTCCAAGTCAATCCGTCACAGACGAAAGTGCTGTATTCCAAAGCACTGGAATATGCCGACCTGAAAGGGCAGGAAGTGGTCTGGGATCTCTACTGCGGCATCGGAACCATCTCCCTCTTCCTCGCCCAGAAAGCCAAACAGGTCTATGGTGTGGAAATTATCAAAGAAGCCATTGACGACGCCAGAAATAACGCCCGCATCAATGAGATGGACAACGTCACCTTCTATGTGGGAAAAGCCGAAGAAATCGTTCCTGCCCAATACGAAAAAACCGGAATCCGCCCGGATGTCATCGTGGTGGATCCGCCAAGAAAAGGCTGCGAAGCCTCCCTTCTCCATACTATGACCCAAATGCAGCCGGAACGCATCGTCTATGTGAGCTGTGATCCGGGAACTCTGGCAAGAGACTGCAAGATACTGTGCGAGGAAGGATATGAGATTAAAAAAGTCGCTGTCGTTGATCAATTCAGTCACAGCGTGCATGTGGAGAGTGTGGTTCTTTTGTCCAAATCTTCTTTTACAATAAACGAAAAATAAAAATTATATTTTAAAACGCAACGTAAATAGGACGTAAAAATTTACGTTGCGTTTTGCGTATCTATATGATACGATAATTTAAATCAGATGGAGGTGAATAAAAGCAATGAGAGAAAATAAACGTTTAGAATTTAAATCGTCTGTTACAAATACATTTTTAAAA
>JAQYIU010000090.1 GCA_028721415.1 Lachnospiraceae bacterium
AAAAAAGATGGCATAAATTTTAAAATTTCAAAAATCATAAAAAACTGGTCTTTTGTCTAAGACAGAAAGTTTAAATAAGTGCGCTTTTTCATCAGTATAGGTACTGTAATTATAGCCAAAGTAGAAAGATTCTGCTGAAAATGCGCACAAAAATGGCGTCGGCAGTTACGGTTTAATAACCGTTACTGCCGACGCCACCGTCCTCGATCTATCCTCTATTTTGCTGTGCTACGAGCTGATCTGCTCCGTATTTTTTGCGGAGGGCTGGTTTTTCAATCTTTCCGGTAGCGTTACGTGGAACGTCGGCAAAGATGATCTTTTTCGGTCGTTTGTATCGAGGAAGTTTTTTGCAATATTCCTCAATCTCTTCTTCTGTACATTCCATGCCTTCTTTAACAGCAATGATCGCACCAGTAATCTCTCCGAGACGTTTGTCCGGAAGACCAATGACAGCAACATCTTTGACCTTTTCATAGGCACTGAGAAAATTCTCAATCTGTACAGGGTAAATATTTTCTCCACCGCTTACAATAACATCTTTCTTTCGGTCAACGAGGAAAATAAATCCATCTTCATCCTGCATTGCCATATCACCGGTGTAAAGCCATCCGCCTTTCAGCGTTTCGGCTGTTGCTTTTGGATCATTATAGTAGCAGGTCATAACACCAGGTCCTTTTACACAAAGTTCTCCGACTTCTCCCTGCTCTACTTCTGTATTATTTTCGTCAACTATCTTACATTCCCAACGATATCCAGGAATACCAATAGCTCCTACTTTATGAATATTTTCTATTCCAAGATGTACGCATCCCGGACCGGTGGATTCAGACAGACCATAGTTGGTGTCATACAAATGATTCGGGAAATAATCTTTCCAATGTTTGATCAAAGATGGCGGTACCGGCTGTGCTCCAATGTGCATCAGACGCCACTGATCCAGCTCATAATCAGATAATTTTAAGTCACCCCTGTCAAGGCAGTCCAGAATATCCTGTGCCCATGGGACCAGAAGCCAGACAATGGTACACTTCTCTTTTGAGATGGTATCAAGAATAATCTCCGGTGTAGTTCCTTTCAATAAAACGGCCTTGCTGCCGGCACAAAGACTTCCCATCCAGTGGAATTTGGCGCCAGTGTGGTACAGAGGCGGAATACATAAAAATACGTCATTTCGATCTGTCAAATGATGCTTTTGTTCCATCTGGGCTGCCTGCAGTAGACTCTCATGATTATGTAAGATTGCTTTTGGAAATCCTGTTGTTCCTGAAGAAAAATAGATTGCTGCATCATCCTCGTCTTCTAAACGGATGAGTGGTGCCTGGCTGGAGCAATCTGCCACCAGTTCCGGATAGCTTTCTGCAAAAGTTGGACATCCATCTCCTACATAAATGAGAAGGCGACCTTTACTCAACTCGTCTTCAATGGATTCTATACGTCCGATAAATTCCGGCCCAAAAAAGAGTACATGGACTTCTGCCAGGTTAGCACAATATTGAATCTCATCTGCAGAAAAACGGAAATTAAATGGAACTGCAATTGCCCCGGTTTTTAAAATACCAAAATAAATCGGCAACCATTCCAGACAGTTAAACATAAGAATTGCCACACGGTCACCTTTCTGGATTCCACGGCTCAGGAGCATATTGGCAACACGGTTGGCTTTCTCATCAAAAATACTCCATGTAATCTCTCTCCGGTAAGGAACCGGAGAAGTCTGTTGCACCAGATCATATTCCTTCCAGGTTGTTCTTCTGGTGTCCTTCATGGTAGGATTCAGCTCTACCAGCGCAACCTCATCTCCATATAGTTTATGATTCCTTTCCAGTAAATCAGTAACAGGCATAATCGTACATCCTTTCTTTTATCTTTTACGATATTTATATCGTTATATTTTTAATGTAAAAACATCTCATTTTCAAAAAGAAACCCGTCCACAAAAACCTGCCTTCGGGACGGGATCATCATTTGCTTCATTGCTCTTTTCATCATATCAAATTGATTACTTTTGCAATTTTATTTGCTAAAGTAATTTTACTATGTTAAAATATCATATCATAGGGGAAAAGTCAACCTTGGTTCGTTGACAGATTACCTGAATTGAACTATCATAATTATATCATTAAAAAAGAAATGAGGTACTATCAATGTTAAATGAAAGAATGGTAGCTCTCGGTACACAGCGTTCCGTTATCCGTGAGCTTTTTGAATTTGGCAAATTACGCGCTGCTGAGATCGGTCCGGAAAATGTATTTGATTTTTCCATCGGCAACCCAAGTGTTCCGGCACCGGAAGAAGTTAATCAGACCGCAATCAAGTTGATCCAGGACATGGATCCGGTGCTTCTTCATGGATATACCAGTGCTCAGGGTGATGCCGGGGTCCGTAAGATGATCGCGGATTCCATCAATTCACGTTTTGAAATGAATATCCGTCCGGAGAATCTTTATGTGACTGTCGGAGCTGCCGCCGCTCTTTGCTGCTGCCTCAATGGTTTGTGCAACCCAGGGGATGAAGTGATCGTATTTGCTCCTTATTTTCCGGAATACAAAGTATTTATCGAAGGAGCCGGTGCTTCCATGACCTTGATTCCTGCTGATATTGAAGCGTTCCAGATTGATTTTGACAAGTTTGAGTCCGCAATCAATGCCAATACAAAAGCTGTAATCGTAAACTCTCCAAACAACCCATGTGGTGCTGTTTATTCCGAAGAAACTGTAAAGAAATTAGCAGTGATTCTGGAAGAAAAATCTGCCCAATTCGGTCATCCGATTTATCTGATCTCTGATGAACCTTACAGAGAAATTGTATTTGACAATACAGCGGTTCCGTATTTACCAAAATATTACAAAAATACCCTTGTTTGTTATTCCTGGTCCAAATCTCTTTCTCTCCCGGGAGAACGTCTTGGATATATCGTTGTACCAGATTGCGTAGAAGATTCTGAGCTGGTTTATGCGGCTGTAGCTGGGGCAGGTCGTTCTTTGGGATATGTAAATGCACCTGGTCTCTTTCAGAGAGTATGTGCGATGTGTGCAGATCTTACTGCAGATATTTCTGTATACGAAACCAATCGTAATATTCTTTTAAAAGGCTTGCGTGACCTGGGATTCCATGTCGTAGAACCGGGCGGAACTTTCTATATGTTCCCAAGAACTCTTGATCCGGATGATGTAGCATTTTGTGAAAAAGCGAAAGAGTTTAATCTTCTTATTGTTCCGGGAGTTGGTTTTGGTTGTCCTGGACATGCACGTATCTCTTACTGTGTGCAGACAGAAATGATCGAGCGTTCACTGGATGCATTTGAAAAGCTTGCAAAATGTTACCGATAGAGGTTACACAATGATTATTGATTTTCATACGCATACTTTCCCGGAAAAAGTTTCGTCAAATATTGTCGATCATCTGGGAAAGGTCGCTCATATCAAACCATTTACCAATGGTTCTGTAGGCGATCTCAGGGCGTCTATGGATTTAGCTCAGGTAAATTATTCCGTAAATCTTCCTGTTATGACCAGCCCGGATCAGGTGGAAAAAATCAACAATTCCATGATTATTTCCAACGAAGATTGGCGTAGGCATGGGATTATTTCTTTTGGAGGAATACATCCTGATTATGAGGATTATAAATCCGAACTTCGAAGACTTCGTGAGAATCATATCCCGGGAATCAAGTTGCATCCGGCTTATCAAAATGTTGATCTGGACGATATTCGGATGATGCGGATTATTGATTACGCTTCAGAACAGGGGCTGATTGTTCTGGTTCATGCTGGGATTGATATTGGAATTTATGATCACAATTATTCTTCTGTTTCTCACATTTTAAAAGTACTTCACGAAGTACATCCGGATAAATTGGTATTGGCTCATATGGGAAACTGGGGATGTTGGGATGAAGTGGAACATTACCTTGCAGGGGCTCCTGTCTGGTTGGACACCGCCTTTTCTATTGGACCGATTACCCCAAATCCCAACCAGAATGAAATTCCTTACACAAGGATTTTAGAAGAGGATGATTTTATTCGTCTTGTCCGAAAACACGGAACAGAACATGTTTTATTCGGTACAGATTCTCCATGGAAAGATCAGCTTGATTATGTAGATAGAACGCAAGCACTTCCTCTTAGTGATGATGAAAAGAATAAAATATTCTCAGAAAATGCAATTTCGCTTTTAAAGAAAACAATAGATTAAAAAATGGCTTTGTTGTTGTATTTTGGGCTGCGCTTCATTTATTGCGACAGCCCATTTTTTAGTACTATCTTAACATTATAACATAGTGGCTCTTAATTCTTCACCACTTTTGCTGCTCAAATAAGCAGGTGCGATATCAAAGACTGTCTTACATCCTGTTTCTCCTTCTTTGTAAAGGCGATAAGCAGCTCTTGCATAAGCAATGATTACACTAGAAGTAAATTCCGGATTGGAATCCAGTTTCAGGCTGTATTCAATAATATGGCTATTTTCTTTCTCCCATCCGGTTCTTCCGCTGCGAAGAACAAAACCACCATGAGGAATTCCGCTGTGATTTGCTTTTAACTCATCTTCACTGATGAAATGAACAGTTGTGTCATAATCTGCAAAATAATTTGGCATTGTCTTAATCTCTTCTTCTACCTTTGCAGCATCTGCATCATCTTCTAATACAACGAAGCATTCACGAGTATGTTTCTGGCGAGTAGTCAACTCTGGATTTTCTCCGTTACGTACAGCTGCAAGAGCAGATTCTACCGGAATAGTATACTGTTTTGCATCTTTTACTCCGTCAATGCGTCGAAGGGCATCAGAATGTCCCTGACTGACACCTTTTCCCCAGAATGTATAATCATTTCCTTCCGGTAAAATGGCATTGGCATACATACGATTTAAAGAGAAAAGACCCGGATCCCAGCCAACAGAGATGATACCGATTTTTCCTCCTTCTTTCGCTGCCTGATCTACATTTGCAAAATGTTCCGGAATTCTTGCATGGGTATCAAAACTGTCAACTACATTAAATAACCTGGCATATTCCGGTGTCTGTTCCGGAAGATCTGTTGCACTTCCTCCACACAAGATCATGACATCAATACGGTCTGTCCATTGTGAAGCTTCTGAGACATGGCATACAGAGGCTCCCTCTGTAAGAACAGTGACATTTTCCGGATCACGTCTCGTAAAAACTGCTGCAAGTTCCATGTCCGGATTCTGACGGATGGCACATTCCACTCCTCTTCCAAGATTTCCAT
Organism: Lachnospiraceae bacterium; assembly: GCA_028721415.1. Taxonomy (GTDB): domain Bacteria; phylum Bacillota; class Clostridia; order Lachnospirales; family Lachnospiraceae; genus Anaerobutyricum. The sequence goes on from JAQYIU010000090.1 coordinate 5,229, forward strand.
ATCCTAAAATTCCAATTCGAATACTCATAGTCAGTCTCCTGTCAGTTTTAAACAGCAAATAGGCGTTTGCGAAACGCCACAAGCCGCATAAATACGTCATTTTTTTGTTGTTAAAAATAAAAATCTCCTCACGGTTTGTGATATAATGGAGTTGACTAGAAACCATAAATCACGCCCCGAAAGGAGATATGTCTATGATA
>JAQYIU010000091.1 GCA_028721415.1 Lachnospiraceae bacterium
CTCATGATTCCCACAAGAAAAAACAGCACCAGCAGTGCGATTCCTATCGCCTGCACAGCGCTGTGTATATCAAGTATTACCGTCCATATTCTCCCGTTTTTGAATTCTTCCGGAGACTGCAGGAGCAGCGTCCAGATTTCCGCCAGTTTTTCGTTCCATGTGTCGAGGGCGCGCTGCAGATTCTGCACCACCCAGTTATCTGACATGGTATCACCTCTCTTTCTGTAAAAGAAAAGCAGCTTGCAAAAAGCAAACTGCAAATTCTCTGTGTCATTCTATACTCATTCAAATAATTGTTTTCACATCATCATGCTGATAACTGCATCCATTTCAGTCCTACAAGATTCTGTACTGTATTTTCAATTTCGGTCGTACGTTCCGCCCATCTTCGTTTCCATGCCAAAATGTAATCAATCAGATCTTGCATAGCTACATCGGTTTTCTCTTTTTTGAGCTCATCATAGCTATAAATAATCGTCGATATTAATTCTGCATGATCTGTATTTTGGACTCTACAGAATAAATCAACTGTTTTCTTGATCACTCTACACTGCTCTTCGGTGAAATTATAGGAGCTTTTTATAAATTTAGGAGTTACATCAACCCTTATCATATTTTGCTTTCTCGTCTCCATAAGCATGTTCATGTTTGCCAAAGCTGTCACCGCTTTTTCAACTTCTTTACAATATGGGCCATAGGTTCCTTTTCCAAATGAGAATCCCATGTCAATACCCTCTCTTGTGAGAATAAAGCATATTTTTTGCAAAATTGTTCTGCCGACAGGAAGCACATAGCGTTGGCTGTTTACTTCCGCAATCACTTCCAAAATCGCATACCAATTCGGATTAAAGGCATGTGCTTTACTTCCTATAATCTCTTGATCAAGATTTACTTTCCTGCTTAAAAAAGCCTCTGTCAGCTCTGATTCTTTTGTTCCAAAAGGTGCATAAATCTCAATTTCAATCGGTAAGTCATGCAGATATTGATACATAATCGGGCCTACAATATCCCATGTCAGCCCCCCATTTCCACATCCAAGAGGAGGAAAGGCAATAGATGTGATTTCTAGTTCCTGATAGTTCTTTACAAACCATGCTAGGCCATCTTTAATATAAGAAAGCTTAGAAGATGAGCGCCAATGGTCTTTTGTCGGAAAATTTATAATAGATATTCCTGTAAGATCGTGATAATAATACGGGTGTCCAGGTTTCAACTGTCCTGCTTCACATCTGTTTTTATAGTCTTGAAACATCTGCGGATATTTTTTCTTAAAGGTCTCTGCGATGCCTTTTCCCATAATGCCCACGCAATTCACAGTGTTTACTAAAGTAACCGCCTTACTTTGAAATATATCACCAATCAAAATTTTCATGCATCTTCCTCCTTTCTAAAAAAACGATACCCATCTATATAAATATCTTTTGAAAAGCCCATCGCTTTTAACTTCTCTCTGTCCTCTGAATTCTGAACAACAGCACCCATCACATATGAGAAGTCAACTCTATATGGCACCAAAACTTCTGCACATTCCCGAGCTTTTGTAAATTCATCGTTCCAAAACTGGGAAAATACCTGTTCAAAATCCAGCTCTTCCAGATTACACGGTTCATAAAATCTCACTTCTCGTTTTGCAGCGTTCATATCACTAACAACACAACCATCTTGATTTAGAATTTCAGGATCTATTGCCAAAATACAAACACCATCACCATGATGCTGTACATAAAACATCATTGGATTACGGGGATTAAAATACAAGTTTGCATATTGATGAAGGCGTAAACCTCCACATACCTTTTTCTGTTCTCGTTTTTCCTGCACATCTTCTAAAGCGACTGAATGATGCAATATTTTCTGTGCTTCTTCATGACAAAGGATTCCGTTTTTCATAACAGATGGTACATTTTCTATCGGCATGATGGAATAAAGAGCTGCTTTTTTACCGGTAATTTTCGAAAATTTTTCTTTTGTAATATAACTCATCACACAGCTCCTCCTTATATCAATATGAATTATAAAAGTTCTTAAGTGCTTCCAACTTTTTTACTATTTTATCACACCACGAGTCACTTGTGAAGAATTTAGATAAAATATGCGATAATAAGAAAATCATTCTACCCCGTAATCAGCCCTAGTATCTCCTTGGCAAATGTTATGATAATCCCACCTGCCACAGTCATTATTCCATTAGCTCTCTGGGATGGGTCGTGAGATTTAAGGGAAAGCCCGACCTGCACAATGCCAAACCCGATTAGAAT
>JAQYIU010000092.1 GCA_028721415.1 Lachnospiraceae bacterium
ATAGTGGTTCTGTATCAAAGGCTTATATGATAGTTCCGAAAGGATCATCAATCAAATCTTTGAAAGCTGGATCAAAGAAATTCACGGTAAAATGGACAAAACAGGCGCGACAGACAACGGGATACCAGCTTCAATATTCAACAAACAGCAAGTTCACCAAGGTAAAAACGGTTACGATTGGAAAGAACTCAACAGTTTCCAAAGCAATTTCAAAACTTGCTGGAAGGAAAAAATATTATGTAAGAATCCGTACCTATACAACAGTAACTGGAAGAAAGTATTATTCTGCTTGGTCTAAAACAAAGAGTGTCGTGACTAAGAAGTAAAATATGAGGTGATTTTTTGGAACCAGCTGTTAGGCAACTTGTTTAATAGCTGGTTTCCAATAAGTTTGACGTTGCATTTTATTAATAAAAAGAAATGTGGATATAATATATAATTGAATATTGTAATTTAACAGAGCTCAATGGATGAAAATCATCTATTTGGGCTTTTAAATATTTTTTGTTCTTCTATTGACACAAGGGGAAGGTCAAATTTTTGGCATCGGTGTCAAGATATTCACCATCGCCGGTCCGGTGATTCTCTATGGTGTGTTCACCAGTTGGGTCGTGGGACTGGTGTATTGGGTGATAAAGGTGATGGGAGTGGTGTAAGCCGCTCCCATTATTCTTTCTCATGAAAAATTGAAGAAGTGCAGAAAAACTGAGGATAAAATATTGAAGAAATGAAAATTCAAGTGTATCCTATGGATTATGAAGAGTTTTGTGTTTATGAAATAGAGGAATCGGATATTATGGATGATAAACAAAAATTAAAAGAAATCATAGACTATATATTGAATAATCGATATCGTCGGATTAGTCTCAATGAGATATGCGAATATACCGGTTACAGAACAACGGCCTTTAATCGGTTTTTCAGCGGATATTTCGGAATTTCTTTTGCAAAATTTATGAGAAAGCTGAATTTGCGTCAGGCGGCCAAAGAAATTGCCGGATCCAGAGAGTCGCTGGATATTATCGGGCGAAGAAATGGCTTCATGTCGAAGACTTTTTATGCGGCTTTTCAGGATGAGTTTGGAATATCACCCAGAGATTTTCGTGAAAGAAAGCTAATACCGGACATGCCTTGTAAAGGAGAGATTAATCATCGGAAGATAACCATGTCTTATGAACACCTGGATGATATGGTGATGGAAGGGTATCCGATGCGGGCAGAACATGGTCAGTCGACGAATCTTATGGATGAGGTCGCTTATGTTTTCCGGCACCCTTCAACGGCAGTGGATTTAAATTCGAAAGAGAAACAGTTTGGCGTCTGGTGGCATGATATGCAGAAAGAGAATCGGTTGTATTATGTGTTGGGATCAAAAACGGAAGAAAGCCGCCCTCCGGAGAAGGGGAAGATGCGGATCCGAATAAAAGGTGGTGATTACGCTGTTTTTGCCATTGAGCGGGGAGCCAATTATTATGAGATAGCAGGTAATTCCAGAGAACTTGCCTGGTATGTGTTTATGGTATGGCAGAAACTGAATGAAAAACAGACGGATAAAATGGGCTTTACTTATGAAGCTTTTGATGAGGAGTATTCTTATCTGTATGTCCCTCTCATCCGGGGATTTGGGGGCATAGAGGTGGAAGATAAGACCATGCACATTATGGAAAAGGTCATTCAATATGTAGATAAGCATGTCCTTGAGATTTATGATGCTGACCAGGTGGCAGATCATTTTGGACGGTCAGAATTTTTGATCTGTGACCGTTTTCAATCCTGTTTCCGGGTTTCCTTGCCGGATTATATCCGAAAGAAAAAACTGTATGTTCTTGCAGGTATGCTTCAGGAGGGAATCATTAAGACAAGAGATATCACACAAAAATATCATTTTAAGACAATGAATCAATTTCGGAAAGAGTTTCGGAAGGCTTTTGGTCAGGAATGGGAAGATTATGAACGTATTACGGTGGAATTGCCGGATTTGAAATCCTATTATAATGAGAATTTTACACAGCTTAGGATGAATATCGTGAATATAGATGATTTTACAGTTCTGGTAACTCAGATTAAGACCAGTGAAGCAAAAGAAGAGATTGACTTGGATGTTCCGGGTCTGGCTGCTTTTTGGATGGTAAATGATATGCCGACGCTCATGGGCAGTGGTTATGACAATAAAGAAAAAATGGATAAGACTATGGTCTCTTTTTATGAAAATGTCCGAAAAAACTCAAAAGATAAAATGAAATATCATTACGTAGTCGGTCCTGTGGAAGAAGAAGGCAATGCGATTCCTGAAAATATGTATCCTGTCAGGATGAAAGGCGGTAAATATCTTGTTTTTGAATCAGTCAATGAGATCGATGAAGATGGTATTCTGGCAGAGCTAATGAGAACTATGATTCGCTGTGTGGATTATGTATGGGTTTATGATAATTGGATGAGAACGGATTTTCAGTCCCGGATTTCTTTTTGGAAATACGATCATTGCAAAATACATTATTATATTCCAATCTACTATTGATTACATATTTTTACAAAAAAAAAGAAAAAAATAGAACTGAACTATCGTTGATTTATTATACTATATCTATTACTATATAAGCATAGAATCATTGTTTTTGTTTAAACGTAAGGAATTCCCATAAGTTAATAGAATCCTATATTTTATTTATGATATAGGGTTGCGTACACAATGTAGGCTCATATCATCCTGTATTGTCAACGTGATCTCTGTATTGTTTCCTAGATATAATATCCGGAAACAATACAGGTTTTTAAAACATTGACAATTGGTTATGGGTCTATTTTTTGTGCAGTTAATGGCAAAAATAGGGTACATAACATAATATTTACATATATTTGGCTTAAAACATGATAGGGATAAAAGGAGAGAAAATATGAGGATGATGAAACACAGGACAAAAGCAGCAGTATGGATAGTGCTTATCCTTGTGTTGATTTTTTGTCTGCAGCCGGCGGCGGTACGTATTGTTCAGGCGGAGGAGACGGAAGTGACAGCGGCTTCTCTTAATCCGGATTTTGATACAGTCATTCAAAAAGTTCATACATATATAAAAGGAGAAGATACGAATCCCGGGTATGGAAGTGTGTGGAAGGTTATTGGAATGACCAGAAGCAATCTGGGGGTATCTTCTTCTTATACGGATACATTTTATAAAAATGTATATACCTATTTAGAACAAAATGACTGGAATATAACCAGAACAACATATTCTAATTATTCAAAATTGATTCTTGCTCTGACGGCAGCGGGAAAAGACGCACAAAATATTGGTGGTCATAACCTGTTTGCCTATCTTTCTGATTTTTCTAATGTTAAGAAACAGGGATTTATGGGGCCATTGTGGGCTTTGATGGCATTCCGCTGTCATCCTGATTACAGTATTCCGGTTGATGCCTCTGTGTCAGAACAGACAACAGAAGAGGGATTAATTACATATCTGATTTCGAATCAGGTAGCGAATGGGGGATGGGCTCTTCAGGGTGATACGGCTGATCCGGATGTGACTGGAATGACGATACAGGCTCTTTCTACTTATTACGGGGAAAGAGATGATGTGACGGAAGCGATTGATTGTGCAGTGAGTGCACTGGCGACCTTGCAGACTGACAGTGGTGGATATGGAACCCAGGACAGGGATTCAATTGTGGAAACGGCAGAAAGTTCTGCTCAGGTGATTACTGCACTGTCTTCGATTGGAATCGATTCAGCCAAAGATAGTCGTTTTATCAATTCGAATGGTAATTGGCCGATGATGGGGCTGTTTCGTTTTTATCAGTCTCAGGGGGGATTTTCCCATGTAATGGGCGGTGAATTGAATGCTATGGCAACGGAGCAGGGGATGTATGCCATGGCGGCATATAAACGGATGAAAGAGGGAAAGACAGCCCTCTATGATATGAGCGATATTACTCTTTCTACCGGAGAGGCGATTGCTGTGGAAGAGGCTGAGACAACAGCGACCACGACAACGGTGACAAAAGAAACGTCAGGAGTATCGGCTAATTTGGCTGTGTCGGTTTCTCAGATCGTTCTGGATTATGCATCAGTCACGATTAAAAAAGGAAAAACAAAGACTCTGACTGCAGTTGTAAGTCCTACATCAGCTACAAATAAGAAACTGAAATGGTCTTCCTCTAAAACCAAGGTGGCAACGGTAACGCAAAAAGGAAAGGTAAAAGGCGTGAAAACAGGAACCACTGTAATTACTGTCAAAGCTAAAGATGGTAGTGGAGTTTCTGCATCTTGTGTTGTAAAGGTTGTTGCGGCTTCTGGCAGCAGCACCACGCAATCATCTTCGACGACTCAGGCAAAAACAGTCAGTGGAACTTCCACAAAATCACTGGGTAGTTCGTCAAATACCAAATCTTTGGGAACTGCGTCGACGCAATCTACAGAAACTACAGAAGAAACAGGAGGCTGGTCATTTGCCGGGCAGGATTATGTTCCGGAAGATACAAATAACAGCGATGGATGGGATACATCATTTGCAACTACAGATGAAAATAATACACAAGCTTCCGGATGGGCAGATAAAACCATAACCATAAAGATTCCTCTGGGAAGGATTTTCTATACAGGACTGGGAGGAATTCTGGTATTGGTAATCGAAGGAATCATCTGGTTGGTGATAAAAAAGAGAAAGGGGAAAAAGATTAAGCTATGAAGAAAAAATGTATGGGATTCAAAAGGGGTAGACAAAAGAAAGGCCTGAGATTATGGTCAGCATGTACGTTTCTGTTGACTTTCCTCATGATTTTTATGGTCGGATGTGGTAAGGGCGGAAGTTCAGAATCCGGAAATGCATCCGGTTCCGGCTCCGCTGGTGCAGAAGCGTTATCGGAAATGAATCATATTCCGGAAGACGGTATTATTACCAAAGAGCAGTTTAAGACCGTGGCTGGCCAGGATATGCAGGTGCAGTTTACCGGTCAGACAGAAGATGGGATTACATATACCTGGACTTATGATGCTTCTAAGATTCAGAATCCGGATGATCAGAATTTAAAAGTAGATTTTGTGACAGATGGTCTTGATGATATTAAACAGAAAGCCAACAATGCCAATGATGCCCTGAAAATGACAATGTATGGAGAAGGTGTCATTGCTGTACCGACGCTTAAAGTTGTATTACCGAAGGCCTGGGAGTCTGATACCGGATTGTTATTAAAAGAACAGAACGGTAATCTGGCAAAAATGAGTGATGTGACCATAGAGACAGATGCAGATGCCGGTACGACTACTCTGACCATGACTGTTTCTTCCCTTGATGGAGATGTTTATCTCGTCGGTGGAATTACCGGAACAAAGGGAAGTGATACAACAGTTTCTGGCGATGCAGGATCTAATAATGGACTGACAACCGGACAGGGATCCGATGAGAGTTCCGGTGACAGCGAAAGTTCCGGTGACAGTTCGAGTGGAACATCTTCCGGAAGTTCTTCTGGCGAAAGCGGTGATGTGAAAAATAGCGTGACATCTGATGATACATTAACTTGTACTCTCTCAATCGAATGCTCCACGATTTTAAATAATCTGGATAAATTGACCGCCGGAAAAGAAGATTTTGTCCCTTCCAACGGACAGATTCTTGCTCCATCTACCATTACTTTTTCAAAGGGTGAAAGTGTTTTTGATATCCTGCAAAGATCATGTAAAGAAGCTGGAATCCATATGGAATCTACGAATACACCAGGATATGACACGGATTATATCGAAGGAATTAATCAGCTTTATGAATTTGACTGTGGAGAACAATCCGGATGGATGTACAGTGTAAACGGCTGGTTCCCGAACTACGGATGCAGTAAATATACTGTGGAAGATGGAGATGTGATCAAATTTGTCTATACCTGTAATCTTGGAAAAGATGTTGGGGACAATTCAGCAAAATAAGGAGAATATATGAAAGATACATTTTCAACTTATCATCCTTTTTTAAATATGTTTTATTTTGTAGGAACGATTGGAATCACAGTTTTTGTGACCCATCCGGTTCTGCTTGCTATTTCCTTTGTTACGGGTATTGCTTACTCCTTTCTTCTGAAAGGAGTGAAGCATACTCTGAAATTTAATTTGTGCTTTTCCATTCCAACCATGGTCATTGTGGCCTTGATGAATCCGATGTTCAACCACTATGGTGTGACGATTATCGGTTATTTGCCAACGGGTAATCCTTTTACTTTGGAAAGTTGTGTTTATGGTCTGATCATGGCACTGATGCTGGCCTGCACCTTAATATGGTTTTCCTGTTATACAGAAGTGATGACTTCCGACAAATTTATCTATCTGTTTGGTAAGATCATCCCGGCTTTGTCGTTAGTTCTTTCTATGTGTCTTCGATTTGTGCCAAGGTTCAGCAGACAGATGAAGGTGATTTCTGATGGACAGAAATGTATTGGAAGAAGTACAAGTAATGGAAGCCTGGTCAAAAGAGTGAAACATGGTATTACCATTTTTTCAATTTTAGTGACCTGGGCACTGGAAAATGCTGTGGAGACAGCAGATTCCATGAAATGTCGTGGATATGGAGAAAAGGGACGAACCGCTTTTTCTATCTATCATTTTGATAAAAGAGACAGTTTTTGCCTTATTTTTATGGTCGCCTCCTTGGGACTGACTCTTTTTGGTGCTTCCCGGGGTTATGCCTTTGCAAGTTTTGATCCCAAAATAGTAGTAGAAGGAATTCCTTTGACTCCGGGAAGTGCATTGGTATTCGGAGCATATTTTGTTTTTTGCCTGATGCCGGTGGTTATGGAGCTTTTTGACCAGATGATGTGGAGCGTTCGGAGAAAAGATATCAACAGGCAGAACATAGGAGGATATCGTTTATGGGAAGTATAGGTTCATTTTTGGAAATCCGCGATCTCTCTTTTGCCTATCCGGAAGAAGAAAAGAGAGCCTTAAATCACATAAATCTCACAGTGGAAGAGGGAGAGTTTCTGGTTCTTTGTGGAAAAAGCGGATGTGGAAAGAGTACATTAATGACTCATTTAAAGACACCGCTGACACCTCATGGAAAACGAAAAGGAGAGATTTTATTTCAGGGGACCCCGCTTTCTGAGATGAGCAATTGGGAACAGAGTAAAAGGATTGGATATGTTCTTCAGAATCCGGATAATCAGATCGTGACTGATAAAGTATGGCATGAGCTTGCATTTGGATTGGAAAGTCTTGGATATCCGACAGCAGATATTCGGATTCGTGTGGCAGAGATGGCCAGCTATTTTGGTATACAGGACTGGTTTTATAAAAATGTGGCGGAGCTTTCCGGAGGACAGAAACAGCTCCTTAATCTGGCATCAATCATGGCGATGCATCCGGATCTGCTGGTTCTCGATGAGCCGACTTCTCAGCTGGATCCTATTGCCGCATCGGATTTCCTGGAGACCGTAAAAAAATTAAATCGTGATCTGGGTATCACGATTATTTTGACAGAACATCGACTGGATGAAGTATTTCCGGCAGCCGACCGGGTTGTTGTAATGGATAATGGCTCTGTACTTGCAGAGGGAAGTCCGTCCTATATAGGACAGGTATTAAAAGAGAAAGATCATGCAATGTTTCTTGCTATGCCGGTACCGATGCAGATATATTCTATGGTAGATTCCAGACTGGATCTGAATTGTCCGATTACGGTTCGTCAGGGAAGAAGATGGCTGACAGAAATCTGTGAGGAAGAAGGAATTCCGGTGGCACCAAGTCAATTGGTAACGATTGGAAATGAAACGCATGCAGTACGACATCCAAAACTTCCGCATAATAAGAAGGAAAAAGAGCCTAAAGAAGTGCTTTTAGAATGTAAGGATGTATGGTTCCGCTATGAGAAAGACACTCCTGATGTTGTAAAAGGGTTGAATCTTACTCTTTATAATGGTGAGTTCTATTGTCTTCTTGGTGGAAATGGAACAGGAAAGTCTACCACGCTTTCTCTGATCAGCCGTTTGCGGAAACCATATCGGGGAAAAATTCTTCTGGGAGGAAAGGATATCCGAAAATATTCCGATCATGAGCTGTTTCACAGTTTTCTTGGAGTACTCCCACAGAATCCGCAGTCGCTGTTTGTGAAAAAAACAGTGGAGCAGGAGCTGTTTGAGATGGTCGGAGGAAAAAAAGAGCGGAAGAATGAGGAATATAATCTCTCACTGGAGAAAAAAGAGGTTGTGAACGGGATTATTGAAGTAACACATCTGGAAGGACTGTTGCATCGTCATCCGTATGATCTTTCCGGTGGAGAGCAGCAAAGATTGGCCCTGGCAAAGATTTTGTTACTTCGACCGAAGATTTTGCTGATGGATGAGCCGACGAAAGGTCTCGATAGTTATTTTAAAGAAGAATTTGCTGATATTCTGGACTTATTAAAAGAACAGGGAGTAACTATTTTCATGATTTCTCATGACATTGAATTCTGTGCCAGTCATGGAGATCGCTGTGGCTTGTTTTTCGATGGTAATGTAGCTGCTTCTGGCACACCAAAAGAATTTTTTGCCGGCAATAATTTCTATACAACTGCTGCAAACCGTATGGCAAGAAAATATTTTCCTACAGCAGTGACCGGAAAGGATGTGGTGGAATGTCTCGAGAATCAAAGAAAGAATTCTTAGAAAAATATTATCAGGCAAAAGAAGTGGCAGCAGATGGTCTGGGACATAAGATTCATGCAGCGGTGGATGCGGAGAAAGTAAAATATAAATCAAAAAAAGGACGTCTTGATGAGATGAAAGAAGCGCTGTCTGAACTGAAAGAAGAGGGCAGTGCCGGAGACCAGATTCTTTACGATGATGTGTTTGAAGTAGATTCTGAAGCATTTATTACGACGGAGAAGAAAAAGCTCTCTAAGAGAACAAAAGTCAGTCTGTTTCTTCTTCTTGTGATGATTCCACTGACGATAGCAATCGGAGTGATTCGTTTCCGCGGAACAGATTATGATGCCGGAACGTTGTTACAGACGATTTTTGGAAGTCGAATCTATTACTTTATCAGCCTTGTAATTATGATATATGCCATGGTTCCGTTTTTTATGGTATTTGAAGGAAGAAAACCCCAGGCAAGAGAGATGATAGTACTTGCGACGATGGCTGCCCTTGCCTGTGCGGGAAGAGCTGCATTTTTCATGGTTCCCAGCATTAAGCCGGTAATTGCAATTGTTATCATCAGTGGTATTGCCTTTGGCGGAGAAGCCGGTTTCCTGGTGGGAGCGGTGACGATGCTGGTCAGCAATTTCCTGTTTGGTCAGGGGCCGTGGACACCATGGCAGATGTTTGCCATGGGATTTATTGGATTTTTATCAGGAATCCTTCATCAAAAAGGATTGCTGCCGGCGAAAAGACTTACCCTGTGCATTTACGGATTTCTGGTGACATTCTTTGTGTATGGTGGTATTATGAATCCAGCGGCTATGTTTATGAGTGTATATGAATTTACCTGGAGCGGTCTTCTTGCCATGTATATATCTGGAGCACCGGTGGACTTTGTTCACGCTTGTTCCACATTTATTTTCCTCTGGCTGGGTGCGAGACCACTTCTGGAAAAATTACAGCGAATTAAAGTAAAATATGGATTATTATAGAAGGTAAACAAGGACAGGATCAGTGAATTACTCAGCAATATGGAGCCAGTGATGTTCACTGGTCCTGATTTCAGTTGAAAGGGAGGAAAAATGAATCATTTACCGGAATGCAGATCAATGAATTTTTCTGTCTATGGAGGAATGCTGGATCGCTATAAAGACAGTAACGATATAAAAGCTGCCTGCAAAAAAGGTGGATTAAAT
>JAQYIU010000093.1 GCA_028721415.1 Lachnospiraceae bacterium
ATCAGACTCTTCATCAAAACCGAACTCATAAAATGACTTATTATGATGCAACCGGATTGTTGTGACCTTCGGTTCAGAATGTCCTTCAACTTCGATATTAAAGAAAGTTTCCTTCGACCTCATCGTCATTCTGAATGATGGTTCTTCCTGCTCTTCCATTCTATTTTTTACATGCTGCATCATCTTATCAAATACTGATTTTGGCAATGCATTTGATAACTCATCCAATGTAATTTCTTCTATTTTCACCTGGCTGATACCCGTATCAAATGTTTTGATTAATTTGTTAATCAGCTTCAGCGAATTATCATCATAATAATATTCCAGATCAATCAATGGCGTATCCGGTGTAATGATTGAAATATGATTCTGAATCCAGTCATATACATCCCGGAAGAACAACAATTTAGATCGTGTACTATATTTTTTTCCACGATTCATTTCTGTCAGGAACAACGATGTTTCATTTCCTTCAAAATCATCTGCATAGGTTTCAAACTTATTTTTTTCCGTATTTGTGAGAGTAATGCTATCATTTAACACCAGACGTTTACTTCCTTCTCGCTCAAACAGACATTTTGCTGAACCGTTCTGATATAATTCATATAACCATTCTCCAGTCACTTTTCGTCTGCTTAAAATAGTAGAAAAACCATAAGCATAAAATTTATCGCCTACAGTAATCTGAATTTCAAAACTACTTTCTCGTTCCTTATTCTCTTGTCGATTCTTACAAAACATCTGTGTAGCTTCTATTGGAATACCATTACTGACACTGTCTTTAAAAAATTTAAAAAACAATGCCAGATTGGTTTTTCCAGATGCATTTGCTCCATAAACCACTGCATACTTTAATAACTGGGTGCTTTTTATCTTTAACCTATGATTTGCATTTGTCCGTATTTTGTTTGATGAAATCATTGTCAGTTCCGCCGCTTTATCAAAAGATTTGAAATTTTCAACACTTACTTTTACTAACATTCTTATACACCTCCATCTTTATTATATGTTTTGCTCTTCTCTCAGTCAACATAAATTTGTTTATTTGGAGATTTTTTCGTTATATACTTCCATGATTTCTGTTTTCTCCAATCTTATTTTGAGTTATGCATATAATATCAATGTATAAGTCATCTTTTTGTAGAATTTCCTTACAAGAGTCCCCCTATTTTCAACACCCAATACACCACCCCCACGACCCAACTGGTGAACACACCATAGAGGATCACCGGGCCGGCAATGGTGAATATCTTCACGCCAATGCCGAACACCTGACCTTCTTTTTGATATTCTATTGCCGGAGAAGCAACAGAATTGGCGAATCCGGTGATCGGCACCAGAGTTCCGGCTCCACACCATTTGGCGAGGGGCGCATACCATTGAAATCCGGTAAAGAGTACGCTAAGCAGTACAAGGCAGATGCTTACGGTAATGGATGCATTTTCCTGACTCATGTGATAGTGATTTAAAGAGAATTGACGGATGATTTCTCCCAGAACGCAGATGGCTCCGCCGGATACAAATGCATGCCAGCAATTTGTAAACATGCTGAATTTCGGTGTCATATCTTTCACCTGTTGTGCGTATTCCTTTTTGGTCGGTTCTTTTTTCATGATTGTTTTTCCTTTCTTTTTCATATCTGATTCGTTTGTTTTTTATACATAATTTGTTATTACATTATTCCAAAACAAAAAATCTTCTTTTTTTAACCTTTAAATAGATAAAACTGAATCAGGCTGCCAATGCATTTTCCTATTGCTACGGCTTTAACAAAATAAGGGAATCCTTTGCGTAATTTTATTCGTCTTGACAAAATCGGAATGATATTCACTACTTCTGCCAGTGCTCCGGCCAGACATCCCACGAAGATTCCTGCAAATAACCCGCTGAAATTCAAAAGAATCCGGGACATCCACCAGGGAATACCTGAGAAATCCGGTTGAAAAAGAGATAGCAGGTTCATAATAATAAGTCCGATTGCCAGACAATTTTCATAAAGGGGAATCCGGGATGCCGTTTTTGTGATGGCGGCAAGTCTTGGGACAACACCGATCAGAGAGACAAAAGCAATAAAACCTCCGGCAACTGCAATTCCTGTACCTAAGGCAATCCAGACCAATAGTATTCTATTTAGAATCCACATCGAGTTCTTCTCCTTTTCTGGATGCTCCTATTAGAAAACTCTGATTGACATCTTGTTCATAGAGTCTCATCTGAACCTGAATAGGAGTTAATTCATTGGTCACTTTCTTTCCGGGCACATGATTAAAAAATACAAAAATTCCCACGATCAGCCCAATGGAATAAAATAGTTCAATAAAAGTCGGACCATTGGCCTGGGTTCCGGTGAAGATTTCATAGAGCTGTGCAAATATTTTTGACATATCGACATCGTTGTTGTATCCCATAATGGAAATTCCAGTTCCAAGAAAGCAGGTAACACAGACTCCCAGTATTTTTGCTCTTTGAATCCACTTATTTTCCTTTTTGTTTGGATTTTTATAATAGAGAATCAGATCTTTTTCCCCGACATTTTTTATCTCACCCTCCGGAATGATTCTGGATATCTCGCGAACCAATACCAGAATGGAAAGAAACGCTCTTCCAACTTCATTCTTTTCAAATCTATATATTTCGATTTGATTGATTTTTTCTTCTACTTCTTTTTCTCTGCAATATACCGAACAGATATCTTTGATGTGCACATCAGGATGAGACAAATAGGTACTTTGTTCTGCTTTCAAATAAATAATTGGTATTTCTGACATTTTTTTGTTTCCTTTTTCAAGACTAAGGGAAGTATATGTCAATTTCTAAAACTTATTCATTCTTATCCCATCCATTTTCTCTTATTTTTCATTCCGCAATTTTTTTAAAATTTTTTTCTCCATTCTTGATACCTGTACCTGCGAAATTCCCAATTTCTTTGCTACAACCGTTTGGGTCTGATTTTGAAAATAACGCATCTCTATTATAATTCTTTCCTGCTGCGATAAGTTGTCAAGAAGTTGTTTTATGTACATTCGATTCATGGCCTGTTCGATTTCATCTTCTTTTTGTTCAATTTTGTCTTCCAGATGAATCTCATCTCCATCGCTTTGGTATATAATCTGATGAAGGGACGCCACTTCCTGCCCGGATTCCATGGCCATCAGAATATCTTCTTCATCCACCTGCAGGGTAACCGATATTTCTTCCAATGTTGGATCTCGATGAAATTGTTTTTGATATTGTTCTGTTTCTTTTTTTATTTTATAATTGATTTCCTTCAGACTCCTGCTGACCTTCACCATTCCATCATCCCGAAGAAACCGTTTTATCTCGCCGACAATAAGCGGTACTGCATAAGTAGAAAATTTTACTTCTCTATCCAGATCAAAATTGTCAATACATTTTAAAAGACCGATACTCCCAATCTGAAATAAATCATCATTTTCATATCCCCTTCCCTGAAAACGGCGAACCACACTCCATATGAGACCGACATTTTCTTCTACCAGTCGGGATCGTGCCTCCATATTTCCTTCCTTTGCCTGTCTGATCAGTTCACAGGTTCGATCCACTACTTTCCTCCCATTTTTTTCATAAGGCACACACAGGTTCCTTTGCCAGGCTCACTTTTTACTTCCAGATGATCTGAAAATGCTTCCATGAATGTAAATCCCATTCCGGAACGCTCCTCGGATGGTAAGGTGGTAAACAGTGGTTCCATGAATTTTTCCACATTTTCCATTCCAATACCATGATCTGAAATGGTAACTGTAATTTCATTTCCTTTGCGTTCCAGAACCATGTTGATATCTCCTTCTGCTCCCGGATAAGCATGGATGATGGCGTTGGTAACTGCCTCTGAAACTGCCGTCTTAAAATCCGATAATTCTTCCAGCGTCGGATTAAGTACAGTAGCAAACACTGCTGCCATGGTTCTTCCAATTCTTTCATTTTCCGGCTGATTACAAAAAATAAGCTCCATCCGATTGGTATCTTTGATTCCCTGTCTCATTCATAAACCTCCTTAACTTCTTCCACCGTATTTAAAATCGTAACCAATTTGAGTATGCCGGACATTTCCCACATTTTTTCAATAGAGGGAATTCCTCCAAATAAATACACTCGCCCCTCCAGCGGATGTACCTGTTTTACTCTTCCCAAAATCAGACCAATTCCGGAGCTGTCCATAAATACTGTGTTGGAAAAATCAAAGATCACATCTCGTATCAAAGATTTCAAAAACATGATTTCACATTCTTTACGGATAATTTCTGCCTGATAATGATCAATTTCTCTTGGAAGCCGAATGACCAGACAATGTTTTTTCACATGACAATAGCTCATAATTTTTCACCCCTTTGTCTCCCATTGTAATTAAAACAAAAAAATAAGTCCGACAAAACTTGTCGAACTTATTTTTAAATTCATCTTATTCGTTTGTTGTTTTCTTCTCTGTTGTCGTTGTCTTTTTCGTTGCTGTCGTAGACTTGCTCGTTGTCTCTTTTTCTTTTGTCGTTGTCTTATCATCTTCTTCTGTGCCAGTTGTCTTTCCACCGTTTACACTGGCTGCAGCCTGTTCTTTGGCAGCATTGACAAGAACTTCCAGACCATAATTGGCTGACTTACGAATCAGATCATCATCACCGGAATTATTGATAATATCGTAGAAATATGGGGTTGACGTCTTGGTATCTCCCAATCTCTTATAACACATAGCCAAAAGATACAGAATCTCATAATCATGATCGCTGTAAGTATAGGCTGCTTTCAAATCTTTCTTGGCATCTTCATATTTATATCTCTCATATAATGCTTTTCCACTCTGATACAACTGACTGGATGCTTTCGGATAAGCAGTATTTTTCATGGTATTATACAGATCCTTTGATGTGTCAGAAGGAAGCGAATCCTCATCAACATTAGCCAACTGTTTTGCACATTCTACATAATCGCCTTTGGAATATGCCTGATTGGCCAGAAGAATGCTGTCGTACATACTATCCTCACCGTCAGAACCTTCATATACTTTCAACGCTTTAGTCAGCTTCTTGTTCTGTTTTTCGAGAGATGCTTTGTCGTCCTGAAGCTGGCTGATCTCGCCATCTTTCTGCTCTACGGTTTCATTGTACTCTTTCTTCAGGCTATTATAATCGACACTGACTCCGGCCTTCACACTTGGAATGACCAGAACAAACATGGCAACAACTCCGATTGCCAGGCCGATCAGCATATATACAAACTGTTTCCATGTCTCTTTGTTCGGATCTTCATAGTGATCCACAGGACGTACATTCTTGAGATTCTCGTTATCCGGTTTCAGCGCTTCTGCCGGAATCATATCCGGTGCCGGGCCTGCTCCTTCTCCCATCTCCATAAGAAAACGTCTTGCTGTTGTATTATAATTATCAACTGCCAGAGCATTATTCAGATCATTTTTCGCTGCCGCATTATCTCCGGCACGCATATGAAGCACTGCAAACAAAAGATGACCCATCACAAAATTCGGAGTGATGCTCAAAACCTTCTTGATCTGAATCATAGCTAAATCATCACTGCCCTGTTTGGCATAGGATAATGCCAGATTATATTTCTTTGCCGTCTCATTAATCTCCTCAAAGATTGCCGGATGTTCTTCCATCTCTTTGATATAACGGTTGGCAATATTCTCTTCTACCGTATTAAGTCTGGCACTGTTTTGCCACTCGATGTAGGCTTTTCCGCCCTCACCCATCTCAAAATACACAAGACCCAGCAGATTGCGGGCATCTTTGTGACATTTATTATATTTCAAGGCTTTCTTGAGCTGAATGACCGCACCACTCAGATCGCGCATCTGTGCTTTCTCCAGACCCAGATTATAGTAATAATTCGCCGTATTATAGGCTTTTTCTATATGTTTATTCTCGAAACCGCAACAGGTACAGAATCCATCAGATCCCACATTACGGCCACATTTTACACATTTCATTGATATCCTCCTGATCACGAACACATTGGCGGGACCGCACCCTGCGATTATTTATCTTTTTTATCGTTGTTAAGTTCCTGTACCATCTCATTGACAATATCTGTAATATCCTTGATCTCATCATCAAAAAGGGCATTCTCTCCCACTTCAACGCCAACTGCCGGTTTAAATTTCTTTAATTCAAGATTAAAATCAATCATCGTACATCCTCACTTTCTAATCCAGTCACGTGACACTGTCTCTTCAGCTCTCCTACCAGATAAAGAGAACCAAGACAAAGCAGATTGTCACCATCTTCTTTATCCTGCAGGGCCGCCCCAAAGGCCTCCTCTGCTTTCTCAAAACCATAAAGCGGGCACTCCGTATATTCCCGGAAGTATTTTGTCACTTCCGAAACATCGGCTCCCCGCGTCTCTTCAATTGTTGTAATATAAATCTTCTTCCAGGAGATATCTCCCAGCATTCTGATCATACTGGAATAATCCTTATCTCCACAAACGGCAAATAACAGGATCCAGCTGTTACTGTTCTGCCTGACGCTTCGACAGATCTGCCTGACAGCTCCCGGATTATGTGCACCATCCACATAAACACCTGGCATCAGCTGCTCCATCCTGCCTTCCCAGCGCATTGCCATCAGCCCCTTCTGAACCGTCTTCTCATCCATATCCGGAAAAAGAATCTTCATGGCTACGGCAGCCAGCGCACCATTATAAATCTGGTACTCTGCCATCCCCTGAACGCTCAGATGGTTATTCTTATAATAACTACTATTGATGGAAAAATCAATCTTATTCTTTGTATTTTTAAAAATTCTTACCTCTTTAGAAAGAACTCTGTAAAGAGGAGCTTTCTTTTTTTCAGCCTCGGCCTCTATCACAGGAAATGCTCCATTTTCTTCATCCAGAACAACAACAGGAACTCCATTTTTTATGATCCCTGCCTTTTCTCCTGCAATGGCTTCAATCGTCTCTCCAAGAACAGCCGTATGATCGTAACTGATGGATGTAATGACACAAAGGATCGGTCTGGTAAGAACGGTGGCATCCAATCTGCCGCCCAGTCCGGTTTCCATAATACAGTAATCGACATTTTCTTTCGAGAAGATCAACAATGCCATGAGAAACAGAATTTCAAAAAAAGTGAGCGGTTTTACATGGAGTTCCTCTCCCCGTTCCATCAGATTCCTCACTGTCTCCCAGGCGAAAATCAGCTTTTCTTCTTCGCAAATTTGAAAATTAATGCGAAATCTCTCACTCATTTTTACGAGATGTGGAGAAGTAAATAAAGCTGTCCGATATCCGGCTTCTCTCAATACAGATTCCAGATAAGCACATACCGAACCTTTTCCATTTGTCCCGGCAACATGAATCACCCGGAGACTCGCTTCCGGGTGATCTAAAATATCCAGATAGGCTGTGAGATTGGAGAGACTGGCATTGGCGCCGAACTTTGGAATATCATTGATTTCCCGTTCCATCTCATCATATGTCATTGTACGACTCCTTATCTATATTGCTATATAAATGATTGTCATTATTTTTTCAGCTGTGCAAGTCTTTCTTTTACCTGAGCTTCCATCGCTGTATATTTTGCAAGTTTCTCTTTCTCAGCTTCCACCTTGGCAGCCGGTGCTTTGCTGACAAATTTCTGATTATTCAGCATACCATTGGCACGTTTGATCTCGCCTTCCAGACGGGAAGCTTCTTTTTCGAGACGGGCAATCTCTTTCTCCACGTCTACAAGCTCCGCAAACGGAATGTAAATTACCGCATCCGGAATAACTGTGGATACCGCATCTTCAGCAATTCCCGTCTTATCGGCCTGAACGATAACTTCGCTGGCATAACCGAGAGTACCAAAGAATACTTTGGAATGTTCAAAAATTTCACGCACTCCTTCTTTTTCGGATACCACATAAACTGTCGCTTTTTTGCTCGGCGGAACATTCATGTCAGCACGAAGGTTACGGATATTTCTTACTGCGATCTTGATGGCTTCCACTTCCATCTCTTCTTCTTTGAAATTAAATTCTTCTTTAAATACCGGCCAGTCAGAAACCATAATAGATTCTTCTTCATCCTGCATGCTGCAGAAAATCTCTTCTGTGATAAATGGCATATAAGGATGAAGCAGTTTCAGTGCTGTGATCAGTACATTTTTAAGAGTATAAAGAGCTGCTGCCTTGGTGGCGTCCTCATCATTATATAATCTAGGTTTTACCATCTCAATATACCAGTCACAGAATTCTTCCCAGATAAAGTCATACAATTTGGCTACTGCAATACCAAGATCATAATTTTCCATATTTTCTGTAACATCTTTTACAAGAGTGTTTGCTTTGGAAAGAATCCATTTATCTGCCGGAGTCAGATCAGCAAGAGTCACTTCGCTGAGATCTGCCTTCTCAATATTCATTAACATGAAACGGGATGCGTTCCATACTTTATTAGCAAAGTTACGGCTTGCAATGATCTTCTTCTCGGAAAAACGCATATCGTTACCCGGTGCATTTCCTGTCACGAGAGTGAGACGAAGAGCATCGGCACCATACTGATCGATAACTTCAAGCGGATCGATTCCGTTACCGAGAGATTTGCTCATTTTACGCCCCTGTTCATCTCTTACCAGACCATGAATGAGAACATCTTTAAACGGAGACTTTCCGGTGTGTTCATAACCGGAAAATACCATACGGATAACCCAGAAGAAAATAATATCATATCCAGTAACCAGAACACTGGTCGGATAGAAATAATCAAGATCCTCTGTTTTGTCCGGCCAGCCCAGTGTAGAGAATGGCCAGAGTGCTGAACTGAACCAGGTATCCAGGGTATCCTCATCCTGTGTCAGATGCTTACATCCGCATTTCGGGCAAACATCCGGCTGTTCTCTGGAAACAACGATCTCTCCACATTCATCACAGTAGTAGGCAGGAATACGATGTCCCCACCAAAGCTGTCTGGAAATACACCAGTCACGAATGTTCTCCAGCCAGTGGAGATAGGTGCGGTCAAAATGTTCCGGCACAAAACGAAGTTCTCCGTTTTTCACTGCCTCAATGGCAGGTTTTGCCAGCTCATCCATCTTGACGAACCACTGTTTTTTCACCATCGGCTCTACGGTAGTATGACAACGGTCATGGGTTCCGACATTATGATTATGTGGTTCAATTCTTACCAGATATCCTTCTTCTTCCAACTGCGCTACGATGGCTTTTCTTGCCTCATAACGATCCATACCGGCAAATTTACCACCATTCTCATTGATGGTTCCGTCATCATTCATGATGTTAATTTCTTCCAGATTATGTCTTCTTCCCACCTCGAAGTCATTCGGGTCATGGGCCGGTGTGATCTTAACAGCACCGGTACCAAATTCTTTATCTACATAAGAATCGGCTACGATTGGAATCTCTTTGTTTACGATTGGTAAAAGTACCATCTTGCCGATGAGGTCTTTATATCTCTCATCATCCGGATGTACTGCAATGGCAGTATCCCCAAGCATGGTTTCCGGACGGGTTGTAGCGATCTCAATACACTGATCGGTACCTACGATCGGATAGTTGATGTGCCAGAAAAATCCTGCCTGATCTTCATATTCTACTTCCGCATCGGAAATGGAAGTCTGGCAGACCGGACACCAGTTGATAATACGGGATCCACGGTAAATATATCCTTTTTCATATAATTTGATAAATACTTCTTCAACAGCTTTGGAGCAGCCCTCATCAAGAGTGAAGCGCTCTCTGTCCCAATCAGCGGAAGAGCCCAGTTTTTTAAGCTGGCTTACGATACGTCCGCCGTACTCTTCTCTCCACTCCCAGGTACGTTTCAGAAAGCCTTCTCTTCCCAGATCTTCTTTCTCGATACCTTCTTCTTTCAGCTTGTTGATTACCTTTACTTCTGTGGCAATGCTGGCATGATCGGTTCCCGGCTGCCATAATGCATTGTAACCCTGCATTCTCTTAAAACGAATCAGAATGTCCTGTAAAGTGTTATCGAGAGCATGTCCCATATGAAGCTGTCCGGTAATATTTGGTGGCGGCATCACGATCGTAAAAGGTTTTTTGCTGCGGTCAACTTCCGCATGGAAATATTTTTTATCTAACCATTTCTGGTAAAGCCTGTCTTCAATCTCTGCAGGATTGTAGGTCTTATTCATCTCTGTTGCCATATTGCAATGTCCTCCTATATTCTTCAAAGCAAAATACTCAGTGTAATATTATAGCACAAGTACTTCACCTTGTGGCATTCTTTTTTACTTAATTTAGCTCTTTCTGTCTGGCAACCGGCAGATTAAGGGATGGAAGATTATCTTCCAGTTCCAATTCTGACCGGAAATCTTTCTGTAATTTTCTCACATATTGATCATAAATCGCCGAAGCTTCTTCTTCTTTGTGATTTTCATTTAAAAATTGAATCCGTTTCTGCTTCGCTGCCTGATCAGTACAGTCAAAATCTTCTTCCAGTTGTGCAAAACGCTCTTCAAAAGATTCCAGCAGAAGATCTGTCACCTGGAAAGTTTGCAATTCCTTTGCCGCCTTATCCATTCCTTCTGTATAAGCAATAATACTGTAGTAATCAAACAGAGATTCTTCTTCTCCACCATGTTGATATGCTTTTAAAAACAATATCCTCGCATCCTGAAACCGGAACAGCTTTGCTTTTGCAACCGCCATATTATGATAAACGCTCCCCAGCTCTTCTTTATCCAGCGTTCCCTTTTTCAAGGCTTCCTTATAATAATGAAGAGCCGTTGCCGATTTGCCTGAACGAATGGATAAATCTCCCATCCATTTGCATTGGAGTGAATACGGTGCGTTCTTTAAACTGCGATATTCATCCAGAATCTGCCGGATCTCTTCCTCCGAAAAATAATGACCTTCCCGAAATAATGCCGCAAAATACTTCATCTGCTCCTTTTCCGGATTCATTAATTTACTTAGCTGACGATATAATTTATCCAATTTCAGTTCATCACGGATATAGTATAGCAGTTCTTCCTCCGGAAGAGTATAGAGATAGCAGACCATATGTCTGCTCAAATAATAACATAACTCTTCATAAGAAGAAATCTGTATTCCCGTTTCCGGAAAACGATATGATTTTGTCCCGATCTGTCCAATACAGACGATTGATTCTCGCATACTTTTCCTCCTTATGATATCAGTTTAAACGGAAATACCGTAACTTTCCCTGTTCCCGGAAACATGGTTCCAAATCCAAGATCTTTCAGCAAAATGATTCCTTCTGTCTCTGATGTAAATTGTACTTCAATATGCATTCTCGTTGTCTTTGGCGGTCTTGCCGGAAGATTTTTTATCTCACAGGTAGCACATTCAATCTCATTTGCTTTTGTATTATGATAGAAGAATTCCACTTTCTGACTCTTATCCAATATGATATCCATACTGCCTTTCGTATTATACCATTCCCGGCCAATGGATGTGATTGGAACGTACTGTGCCCTGCCGGCTTCCTGTGTGATGAGTCCTATCGTATGATACACCATATCCGGTCCCTGCATGAGAAGCATTCCCTCATCCATAAAGGAAATACTTCCGGTTCCGATAAGAGCAGCTCCATTGGCATATAAATTCTGACCCATAAAAACTCTCCGTCCGGCACACAGATACGTAAGAGTCCGTTTCATCCAGTTTCCTTCAAATCCTTTTCCTGTCAGAAAAATGATATGTGCCGGATTCTTTACCAGAAATTGTTTCATGAGGCGGCTAAATTTATAATCCAGTTCCGAATCTCCTTCCACAATATCATAAGAGTTCAGATTTATTTCTTCTAAGGAAGCTCTGTACGCCTTTTGTTTTGCGCGACGGATCTGCTCCACCAGAATATAGCGAAGCCGATTGCCTTCATAATCCATCAAGAGAGTACTGCGATCCCACACCACTCGCTCCTGATGAAAAACATATTCTACAAACGCCCGCAGTCTCGTGATCACACAAAGAGAATGCCTCTCAAAAAATGATGCATCCAGAGTTTCCTTCAAATGATTTCTGTTTGCTTCCGAGGTATCTTCCATGGAGAAATGGACTGCCTGAAAATCACTCCACTCCAGATGATTTGCCTCCATATATTTTCTGACAAAGTATATGCCGCCGGCAATATAATCTTCCTGCTCTTCCCTGTTAAGTGGAAAACTCTCCTCTGTCATCTCCGTCATCGCTTCATCATAAATGCTGACCTGTACGGATGTCAGACCAATATCTATTCCCGCATATTTTCTTGTTTCAAGTTCTCCCATAAAATGTCCTCTCAAACGGTTCTTTGGATTATCTTAAAGCAGCTTCATAAAATGATCTGTAAAATAAGCTTTTTTCAGATAATCTCTCAGTTCTTCCTGATTTCTTTCATCCGAATTCAGATGATTCAGTTCAAAAAACCGGCTGTCTTCCCCTTCATATTCAAACGTTTCAAACTGAAGGTGAGTTTCGTCATTTACCGGTTCTCCATCTGCCTCCAGATGATAATTGACATGATCTTTCTGATAAAAATGCATGGAACAAACATACATTCCAGGCAATATTTCCTGCAAATGTCGTTCTTTTGTATTCTCCTCTTCCCCTTCTATCTGGTAATACAAAATAACTGTCTTGCCACTTGGGCCGCGGTAAGTCAGGAAGGTTCGCTCCAGATAATGAATCGGGAAGGATACCCAGTCTCTGTAAGAATAGTAGACAGGCAAATATACCCCTTCTTCCAATAACTGCTCTATGATTTTTATGACCACATCTTTGATTTTATCAAACCATTTTTCTTTATCTGCAAAATAATACAGAAAATATATCTTTGATTCTCTGGATGTAATTCTTTCCGCCAGAATCTCTTCACCAATGATCGCATGCATGGATTCGGAAAGTTCCATGGATCCTTTCAGTTCCTTCAGAATCGCATATTCCAGATACTTTCCGACCATATCATCCTCTCTGTTGTGCTCATAACAGGATTCAAAAACCGGAAATACCCCTTCTGTATCATTGCCTGTAAACATACTCTGTCCTAATATTTTCCGCTCAAACCTGCTGGTGTCAAGCTGGAATTTACGACTTCTCTCCCAGATCAACAGAAGGTCTTCCACTTCGCCCTCAAAATATTTCATGAGATAATTCAGGGTATCTCTGTTATATTTTTTGCTCATAAAAGCAGACCATGCCAGATAGAGTGTGGTTTCATCTTTCTTTTTCTGATTATATTTCACTCCAAACAATGCCAGCTTCAGACGTTTGGAAGCCCCCATGATATGAGATCCAAATAATTCAATCCCAAAATAGGCATTCTCGATCATGCCGACTTCCATATAATAATCCATCAGGCGCTTCTGGAAATTGCCGGAGATATCGGAATAATCGGTGCGTTCCAGGCATCGGGCCAGTTCTTTTTTATTCTGATGATTCTCATAATAAACCAGAAGTTTTTCGAGAGCTCGTCCCCGGAGCCAGATCTGATAATCCTCATTCCAGGCAATTTTTTTCACCAATGACAAATCAGTTTCTTTCAACTCACCGTCAACCACATCGGAGAGTGCTAACAGAATCCTCTTATTCGCCATATTTTTCTGAATCCATTCCTTCGGGAATTGTTCCAGACGCAGAAACGGATGGAGTTCATAAGAAATCCCACGAACATATCTCTGTTCATTGCTGTCAACAAAATAGAGCACAGAACGGCTATTCACAATCTCTGCGTAACAAAATCCATTGGAAAGCGGATAATATGTCTCTGTTCCGGTCTCCGGTCTCATTACATAAACACCAATCATATTTTTGTTATGACAGGTAAGTTTCTGATAAAAAATAATATCACAAACGGCTTTTGTGTTGGCTGGTTTTTCCAGAATCTCCTGCTGGAAACAGGTATACAGAAAAGCCAGGTACTCATTCATCTTTCCCTTCACCAGCTGTTCTTCCACAAAAGGTATCATTTTAGAATAATAAGCACCAAAAACCTCATCATATGCCTCTTTATTTTTCATCACATTACAGTACAGATAGGCTTTTTCCAGAGAATCCAGACTGTTGCTGTAGGTAAAATAAATCAGGACTCGTTGTGGAATTTTCTCAAAAGCCTGAAAATCCATACTGCGGATAAAAAATTCATTGAGACCGATAATCTTCAAATCTGCACATACTGCCTTTCGGAAATATTCATGATACTCCTTTCCGCTTCGATTGCCTTTGATCAGAAGAGAGCATATCACCTGCAAGAATCTCTCATCTGGTTCCACTTTATATAATTTCTCCGCAATATAGAAAATAGAACTGCTGTAATATTTTAATTTCAGCGCCAGCCTTGCAAACTGATAAGCCAAAGACATGGAAATATATCCATATCTGACACCCCAGCGGAAAATACTGACTTCAAACGGTCCCAGATCTTCCATATAATTTGGATTCTCATTGAGAATCTCACATGCTTCAAAGTATAACAGACAACTGTTATTACCTCCCTGGAATAATTGTTTGATCGTATCAAACTGCAGTCGTTTATTGTAGACATATTCTCTGTCCAGATAGATTAACATCCACAAAGCCTCCGCCTTATGGTCTGAGACTTCATAAAATTCCCGGATGGATAATACCGCATTGGAAATAGCTTCAGGGGTGCGGTAGAGCATCGCTTTCAAATATAACAGATAATTGGATGCCAGCGGCGTAAAGTGCTGCTCCTTATCTTCTTTCGTCAGTCCCGCCAGCAAGTCCCTGGCCTCTTCCTGTTTTTCTTCCATTAGCAGTAAATGCAGCTTATAAAGTTTCCATTCTTCCTCTCTGGTAAGAAACAGAAGATCCTCCACCGCGCGTTCCGATTCCTCTGCAAAATCTTCAAATCCAATGCTTCCTGTCCGGAAAGAAAGATAATTATGCATCAGCTCTGCCCGCTGTCTCTGAATACGATTTTTCTGTTCTCTTTCTTTTGTATAAGCTGGCAGCGTTCCCCACCATTCGACCGGCAGCTCAAATTCCTGACGAACAGTTCGGACAAGGATCACATCGCTTCCCATCGCATAATTGTGATTTTTTTCCACCGTCACTTTAAGAACTCCGTCCTGAAAGTCTTTACTGGTAAAGCTCTCCGGCGATATCTGCACCTGTCCTTTTGTGCTCTTTATCCGTCCTTCCAGATATCCATCTGTGCTCAGTCTTAATAAAAATGTGTCCTTATCTCTTCCGGCATCTAAAACCACCTGTTTTTTATCTACTTCCAGATTCACCGGCTCCTTATATTCCGCAGCGGACAAAAATTCTTCCATGATCAGATTTTTTGAACGACTTTTCATCAGGCTATGATACATTGCGTTCTGTTCCGGCATATCCTTCAGAAAAACTTCTGCAAATTTAGGAAGGAAAAACAGTTCCATCGCTTCCTGTCGGTTCTCATAATACAACTTTGTAAACTCTTCCATATTGGAAATCTTTCCAATAGTGGTATCGACAGATTTGGGAACAACAATAAAACGATAAGGGATATTGTATTCACCGGCATCGGTGAGCAGAATAAAATCCCCCTCAAATTCACTTCCTGCAAACGCCAGCTTTCCTTTAAAATAATAAGGAATCTCTATGCGATTACCTTCAAACTCCTGGATTTCCAGCCCAACTTTATCGTTGGTGGAATGAACATATCCCCGAATAGGAACTTGATTTTCACTCTCCACAATAAAAGAATCTTTATATACTTTTCCCTCTTCTATGGTTATTTCCAGATTTGTCACAGAAATACGCGGAATCGGAATCGAATCATTTTTCGATTTTTCTTCAAACAAATCAATTTTTTCTTTCAATTTATGTACCACCAATCCTCTTTATTTTGACTTTCCAAAAACCTGGCTATTATTATAGCAAAAATTACGCTATTAGGAAATGCATCGCCATTATTTTATCTTAATTTTCTTTTTCGCCGACCAGGATGAATATACTTTTTTACCATTTACAATTTTATAGGCACGAATTCTAAAATAATATGTCCGCCCCTTCTTCTGTTTTTTCAGAACATATCTGGTCTTTCCCGCCTTTTTAATGAAAATATTCTTTTTTCCCGCAAAATTCTTTTTCTTCGCAAACTGAATCTGATATCCTGACACCCCATTGCTCTTTTTCCACTGAACCACAATTCTGCGCGACTTCGTTTGCTTCACTTTGAAAGATTTGACTTTGGATAATTTCCGCACAACATTTCCTGCTGTCGCAGACGGATTACTGACCGTCTTGGACTGCTCCGTACTGACTGGTGCAGGAGAAACAGAAGATATCGGGGATGTAGCTGAACCTGAGGAAACAACGGAACCCGAGGAAGCATCTGAACCCGGAGAAACATCTGACTTCGATGACTCAGATGAGTCATTTGAATCCGGTGACTCCGTAGAATCATTTTCTTTTTGATATAATTCTGCAAGATATGGCAATCCCCATCCGTAATATTGATCCCAGCCTTCCTCTCCTAAATCGTTACAATATGACTTTATGAAATCTTCCATACGACTCACACTCATATCGGGATATAACAATTTTACATAGGCTACTGCTGCCGAAAGATGTGGCGTTGCCATGGAAGTTCCGCTTTTCGTGGCAGTTCCCTCATTATCCTGATAAGACGCACTGTCAATACTCACTCCAGGCGCACAGAAATCCAGTTCATCACCATAATTCGAACTGGTTGACCGTATTAATTCATCATTGACTGATCTTACTGAGCCGACTGCAAACACTTGCTCATTACAGGCAGGATAACAGGTAGCGAGATCATCGCCTTCATTACCGGCAGCCACACAGATTGGAATCCCATCGGAGACGGCCTGATCAATCACCGCATCCATCGAAGCAAATTGTGACCGTAGGCTCTCATCAACTCCACTGAACCCCAAACTCATATTAATAACATCTGCCCGCTGTTCGATCGCATACACCAAAGCAGCATATATGGCAATATAGGGAGCCCTTCCCTCATCATTAAATACCTTGAGAATCATCAACTGTACATTATCCGGGGTGGCATCAGCTATGATTCCCGCCACATGAGTGCCATGTCCTTTCGTACTTTCTGCCTGATCAGAAATATCTTCATCCTGCTTTACCACTTCCTGATTTTCTTCTGATGAAACCTGAAAATTCCGACTGGTATCTGTGATCGTTCGACCCTCAAAAAAATAGCTGTCAGAATTGATTCCCGTATCAATTACTGCCACCGTAACCTTATCGGCAGCCAGTGATATCTTATCTCCGGTCTGGTTCTTTAAATTCTCCAGTCCCATCCGTTTCACACCCCAAGAAACACACTCATAATATTCCGATTCTGTGTTTTCCATAAGAAGCTGGTCACTACTGTATACCCGGTCCGGCTGACAGACATCATCTCCATAAGTGGCTCTGATCTTATCATAAGCCTCTATCGCCTGCTCTTCGGTATCATACTGAAGAATTATCGTATCATACTTTGAGAAAGTGATCGTTTCAGAGGCACCATAAGTATTTCTCAAACAGACACCTGTCACAATAAGTCTTCGGGTCTGAAAAGGTGCTGTTACCCGCACCTTTTCAGACCCAATTCTCTCGGTTTCATAACAGCCATCGGCATCCTTTTCAAAATAATCTTCAATGGATTTCTGAGAATCCACTATCTGTCTGGCTTCTCCCACAGAAAGATCAAATTCCTCCCTGAAATCAGTAGTATCCCCATCAACTTCAATCAGGGCGGAACCGGTTTCCACGATCATTTCAGCAAAATAGTCTTCCTCCCACTGTTCATCAATAAGCTTATTAAGTTCTTCAATCGCAGCGTTATTTTCTTGTACTGTTTCTGCTTCCGATTGAAGATTTTCTCTTTTAGCCTGAAGTGTTTCTTCATCGGCTGTGATGCCCTCTGCACAGACTTCCCCATAAGGCAATAAAAGTATCGCTATCAGGATAACTGCAACTTTTTTGATATGCAATTTGCTTTTTCTCTTGTTTTCTGTTTTTTTCATCATTTCTGTTTTCTTTTCTTAATTAAATTCAGGATACTTTTACTTTTTTCACGGAGGACCATGGCGAATAAGAGATTCCTGTACTGGTCTTTTTGTAAGAACGAATCTGATAACAGTACACTTTCTTCTTTAATCCTTTTCGTACCATTTTAGTACTCTTTTTTGAAACGGTAATGACTTTGGATTTCTTCAGAAGTTTTTTTGTTGCAAAACGAATCTGATATCCCGTTACATTTTTTTGTTTCTTCCAGTATAATACAACTTTTTTCCCTTTTCTGGCTTTGGCACTGGTCTTTTTAATCTGTTTCAAACTCACAATGGTTTTTGCATTGCTGAGTCCGCTTGTCTTTTTCGATTTTACTACTTTTACACCATATGTATATGGAATCCCCTGCGAGGTTTTCTTGTCCAAATATGTTGTTTTCTTAGAGGAAACCGTCGCTATTCTCTTATAAGTTCCACTTCCCCTTTTTCGATAAATGAGATATTTTTCTGCGTTTCCAATTTTTTTCCAGGATATCTTAACTCCATTTTTTGTATTTTTTACCGACTTTAATTGTGGACTGTTCTGTACAGTTACTACTTTGGTCGGATTTAAGATACCGGTATCAAATAAATCTGTAATAATCGGACATCCCCATCCATAGCTGGTGTCTTTCCCTGATTTTCCGAGATCTTTGCAATGACTTTTCAGCTCCTGATATACTCCTGCAACAGACAGATTACTCTGCATCATCTTAACATAGGCAATGGATGCAGAAATGTGAGGGGCTGCCATGGAGGTTCCGGTCATACTGACCACATCTCCCTTCGCCTTTGCACTGACAATATCACTTCCCGGAGCGCAAAAATCAATCTTTTTCCCTCTATTGGAATAATAAGCCAGCTGCTCTTTTGCATTCAATGCAGAGACGGCAATCGTTCTCGTATCGCAGGCAGGATAACAATAATTGACATCCACCGCATTATTGCCGGCTGCTGCTACAATAGGAATTCCTTTTTCATAGGCCTTTTTTATGATTGCGTTCAGATAGGTACATTCATCAGCCTGGACACTGACAAATCCAACACTCATATTAATGACATCTGCTTTTTTCTTCACTGCATATTGCAGGGCAGTTCGGATGGTTAATAAAGAAGAATATCCACTGCGGTTGGCAATTTTCAGCATCATAATATGTACATTTGCCGGTGTTGCATCGACAATGACTCCTGACACATGGGTTCCATGTCCGTGATTATCCTCGATATTACTGTTGTGATCGGCAATATTATAACTGTTCGATGAAATCGTTCTGGATTGGAACATGGCATTGGAACGATCAATCCCTGTATCAAGCACAGCCACAGTCACTGCTTTATGATATCCCGCAGTTGGCGCTTTACTTTTCAGCACATCCATCCCCATATAACTGTTTCCCCAGGAAGTTGACGACACATTTTCTGCGCCCGTCTCCATCAAAATGTCATTCAGATAATAGATTTCATCCGGATGACACACCTCGGTTCCGTATTCTGCACAAATTTTGTCATAAGCATTTTTCGTTTCATACTGCGTATCAAATTGGAGAATCATTTCCTGATCTTCCTGATTATAAAAAATGCTTTGTGCCCCATAATCTTCCATCAGATTTTGGTCCACGATCAATCGTTTTGTCTGGAAAGGGGCTGTTATTTCAATATCACCATCTTCATTGGTTGTTGTCTCGTATATGTTATCGCCATTATTATTGTCAAAATATTCTTCCAGAGAATCTTCCGACTGTATCACAGCATTTTTTTCAGAAGACTCCACATCAAATTCTTTATTGAAATCAATCTGGACACCATCTTTTTCCATCTTTCCGGTATCTGAATCGAGAATGATTTTTCCAAAATAGTTCTCATCCCAAGTATCCGAAATCAATTCTGATATATCAGAATAGGAAGAAATCTGTTGCATTTCCACAGAATCTTCTGCATTTACCTGGATATAACCGGTAAGCAAAAAGAAAGAAAGTAATAGAATACAACTCCCAAAATAACATTTTCTGATTCTTTTTCGTCTACCCATATTCCTGCCCCTCATCTTTCCTTTCTTCAAAGCATCCAAAACATCCTTCTCCTCACAATGATTCCTTTAATTCATATTGCTGAAACAACAGATCAACCAGCTGTCTGTATTCCTGTAATCCGGAAACCTTCTTTATTTTCTTTCCCATCTTTTCAGCACCTTCAAATTCAGGAATCATATAATTCCAGAGTTCTTTCATCTTAAAAAGAACATTTCTCTCTCCGGACATAATCTCCTCATATTCCTGACACACCTCATCATGAAATGCTTTCCACCGAAATTTATCTCGAACTTCTCCATCACCGATCTGCTCTGGCAATTGCGGATTGGCTGTCATCCCTCTTCCAAGCATCACGCTCTCCACCTCAGGAAATGCACTGCAAAACGCTCTATAATCTTCTGTTGTAAAGATATCTCCATTGTAGCATACCGGATGATGACACATCAAGAAACCTTTTCGAAATGCATCCCGGTTCACCGGTTTTCGATAATAATCTTTATGAACTCTCGCGTGAATAATCACCTCATAAAGAGGAAACTGATTATAGACTTCCATAAGTTCCTCAATCTCGTATGGATCATCCAGTCCCAGCCGGGTTTTCACGGATACTTTTACTGTCACCTTCTCAAAAACCTGCTCAAAAAACGCCCGGAGAACCTCCGTATCTTTGAGGAATCCGCATCCCTTCCCTTTGGCAACCACCGTGCCGGAAGGGCATCCCAGATTCAGATTTACCTCGTCATACCCACATTCCTGCAACTGATTGGCAATCCGGATAAAATCCTCTGCCTGGTTTGTCATGATCTGAGGAACCACCTTTATTCCCTGATTATGTTCCGGCAAAATGTCATTTTTCTCCCGGGATGTCCATCCCTTCCCCTTCTTCGGCGTCAGAAAAGGAGTAAAATATTTATCAATTCCCTTAAAATAATGATGGTGAGCATTGCGGTAAACATACCCGGTTATCCCCTCCATCGGTGCTGCGTATAATTTCATTGTCGTTCTCCACCTACATAGTCACATGTGTTGCATCCTTTTCCCCAGGATGAACATTATTTCTCCTCTTTCCTGTCATATCCAATCCTTTTAATCGAAAGGCAGTTGTAACTTTCATCATCTTTGTATTGATCAAACAATGCCAAACGACAGGTATCACATTTATCTATGATCGCCATAATTTCATTAAAATCTGTAATTTCTCTATCTTTTCTTCTCATAAAAACCATCTCCTTATTCATGACTATACCTGATATATGATACCAAATTTATTTTCAGAAAAAAAGAGCTGAATGGCCGGAATCAATACTTGCTTCTGCTTTCTCAATATATTAAAATCGAACACATGTGAGATTTTGACTCCCACTAAGAGAGAAGAATTTTTTACTCACCTATAGAGGTGAGAGTCTTATCCTACGGAGATAAATCAATTTTATGAAAAGAGGTAAAGTATGAGCAATCATAACACTACAAACAATATACAAGAAAAGCCTGCCCCCCTCCAGATCATCGGTCACATCCACACGGATTACCCGACCAAATTCGGCATTCCAAGACAGAGTGGACTGGTAAAAAGCGCACAGGCTTACATTACTTTTGAACCAGAATTCCGAAATCCTGATTGTTTTCGAGGCATAGAAGAATTCTCCCATCTCTGGCTGATCTGGGAATTTTCAGAAAATCAAAACGCCGGATGGACTCCTACAGTCCGTCCGCCAAGACTTGGCGGCAATGTTAGAAAAGGAGTATTTGCGACCAGAGCTCCATTTCGCCCAAATCCACTCGGATTATCATCGGTATGCCTGGAATCAGTGGAATTGCAGCCTGAAATCGGTCCTGTTCTACACATTTCCGGTGCTGATCTTATGAATGGAACACCAATATACGATATTAAACCCTATATTCCCTATGCAGACAGCCATCCGGACGCCACCGGCTCTTTCTCCGACACCGCACTGGAGCATCACCTGAATGTTCATTGTGAAGAAAAACTCCTCTCCCGAATTCCAGGAGAAAAACAACAACCCCTGCTTGACACCCTTTCACTGGACCCACGTCCCTCCTACCAAAATGACCCGGAACGAATTTACGGCATGGAATTCGACCACTATGACATACGATTCCGCGTAGAAGAAAATGAACTTTTTATTCTGGAAATCCTTAACACAAAATAACAATGTGGAAAGCCCCATAACCGCATCGTCGGCGTCTGATCGGCGTCTGTTCATCGGTATCCCTTCATTTTTTATCCCGAAATACAAAACATTTACTGATAATATAATTGGATACCACCACAACAACCTGCGCCACAATCTTCACAACAAGACTGTTGAACCCACATTTTGTGATAAAAATAAAAAGAATTACCTCTTCAATTCCAAGAGTCAGCAGACGGCCAGTATAAAAACTGACCATCTGCTGCAATAATTCCTTTTTCCCATGGATCTCCACCTGAAATACCCAGATTTTATTGGTAATATAGGCAAAAGTCACCGCAAGAATCCATGAAATTACATTAGCAATCAACGGATTCATTCCCATGATTACATCACAATAAGCATAGGAGACGATACTGACCACGGAAGTCAATCCACCAAAAAATAAATAAAGAAGAATTTCTTTGTATTTCTTATAAGGTTCCATCCAGTGATTAAGAATGGGAAGACTCATAATTTTGTCAAAAATATCTTTTTTTCCATTCATTCTACATACCTTTTACTTTCCTGTTTTCCAACTTTTTTGATAAATAGATAAAATAAACAATATTTATTATAATACCAAAGCAGGTTGCTGTCGGAGCAGCAAGACCAATCATTGTCAATGTTGCATTTGGTTGGATACTCATCAAATAAGACATCGGCAATCGAACCAGAAATGTCTGCGCTATCCCCTGCAACATGACAAAAACGGTTCTGCTGTGCCCATTGTAATATCCCATAAAGCTGAATAAAACACTTGTCACGATGGCTTCCGGACAAAAACCTCTAAGATACTCTGCGGCTCTCACAATTACCGTTTTGTCATTTGTAAATATGCCTGCAAGCCAATCACCTTTAAACCAGGCAAGAAGCATAATAAACACTCCAATGGAAGCACCGATTGCCATACCTGTCAGCATGGAGCGCCTTGCTCTATTTTCTTTTCCTGCACCTGCATTTTGTGCCACAAAAGATGCCATGGACTGCATTAGAGAAGAAGGAACCAGCATAACAAAGGTAACAATTTTGGAAGCCACCCCATATCCGGAAGAGGCATCCAATCCTAAACGATTGATAAACGCACACAATGCTAAAAACGAAAATTGTGTCAAAATCTCCTGAAGAGCAATCGGGGAACCTACTTTCAAAAATTTCAGGATTTCATCATTGAAACAAAAATCTTCTTTGCAAATAGAAAACGGTAATTTCTGCTTTTCTATAATGATCAGAGACAAAATGACGCTAACTGCCTGAGCCAGCACTGTTGCCAGAGCAGCACCCGCCACATTCATGTGAAAGCCAGCCACAAATACCAGGTCTCCGATAATATTTATCACACAGGCGATTGCTACAAAAATAAGGGGCAGTTTCGAGTTTCCCAATCCTCGGAAAATACTACTGATCATATTATAGGCGATGATAAATAGAATACCGCCTCCACAGATACGTACATAAAGAACCGTAAGATCAAGAGCTTCTTCAGGGGCCTGCATGAGAACCGCCAATGGTCTGGCTGCAATGAGCATAAAAATACCAATCACAATAGATGCGGCTGCAAAGAAACACACTGCTCCCCCAATAACCTTCCCACACCGTTCCTGTCTCTGTTCCCCAATATACTGTCCCAACAGAACAGTCACGCCCATGGATAGCCCTGCAGTAACAAATACCACCAAATTGATAATATTGCTTCCGGTAGATACCGCTGAAAGGCCGGCGGTTGTTCCAAACCAGCCAACCACCAGCAAATCTACCGCACCATACATGGCCTGCAAAATAAGAGCACAAAGAATGGGAATCATAAATTTAGCCAATTTGGCCGGAATACTACCCGTTGTAAAATCATTAATCTGTTCTCTCATTTTTCTTTTCTCCCAATTATTTTATTCTAAGACATTACTTCCAATCAGATCATGGTATCAGAAAAGGAAATTTTGAAAAATGCCACAGGAGCCATCATAAACGGCTCTGCGGCATTTTATTGTTCAAGAAAATAATCCTTTTTCTAAAACACATCAGAAAAATTATTTCTGGGAATCAAAATCGATTCCTGTCAGTAACTGATATGCTTCTTTATATTTTTCTACTGTTTTGTCAATTACTTCCTCCGGAAGATTATAGTCGCTGTCCGGATTGGCTTTCAGCCAGTCTCTTACAAACTGCTTGTCATAGGAAGGCTGTCCTTTTCCAGGTTCATATCCTTCTTTTGGCCAGAATCTGGAGCTGTCCGGTGTGAGCATCTCATCACCAAGAACCACATTACCTTCTTCATCCAGACCAAATTCAAACTTGGTATCTGCAATGATGATGCCTTTGCTTAAAGCATATTCTGCACATTTTTTGTAGAGAGCGATGGTGTTATCTCTGAGAGCTGCTGCATAAAACTCACCCTTGCCCGGATACTGTTTTTCAAGAAGCTCTACAGTTTTCTCATAAGAAACATTCTCATCATGATCTCCAATCTCTGCTTTTGTGGATGGAGTATAGATTGGTTCCGGCAGCTGTTGGGATTCCTGAAGACCTTCCGGAAGCTTGATTCCACAAACCGTTCCATCTTCCTGATAGCTTGCCCAGCCACTTCCTGTAATATATCCACGCACGATACATTCTACCGGAAGCATCTCCAGTTTCTTGCACATCATGCTGTTGCCATCGTATTTCTCATTCTGGAAAAATTCCGGCATATCTTTCACATCTGTGGAGATCATGTGGTTCGGAATCACATCTTTGGTAAAATCAAACCAAAACTTTGACATCTGAGTCAGGATTGCTCCTTTATCTGTTACTTTGTTTTTCAAAATCACGTCAAAGGCAGAAATTCTATCTGTCGCTGTGATGATCAGACTGTCTCCAATATCATAAATCTCACGTACTTTACCTTCTTTAATCGGTGTAAATTCTTTCATATGTACTATCCTCTTTCCTTTCATGATACATTGTATATCATCATAATATATTATAAATAGAAAAAACAAGTTCACTCGGTGCTAATTGTACTACAAAGATTTCGATTATACAATTCCTATTTTTTCTTTTTTACGATATTTGCATATTCTTTACATACATCCTGCAGACAACAACGCTCACAATGCGGTGTCGTTCTGGCGGTACACACCTCTCTGCCATGGAAAACAAGACGATGGCAGAAATTATTTCCTTCTTCCGGTGGAATGATCTTCCAGAGAGCCATCTCAACCTTTTTCGGATTTTTTTCATTATCTACCAGACCAATTCGATTACATAATCGAATGCAGTGGGTATCCGTCACAATGGCCGGCTTGCCAAACACATCGCCAACAATCAGATTGGCACTTTTTCTGCCCACTCCCGGCAATTTAAGAAGTTCGTCAAAATCTTCCGGAACTTTTCCGTTATACTCATCCCTGAGCATTCTCATACATTTGCTGATATCTCTCGCCTTACTTCTGCCAAGCCCACAGGGTCTTACAATGGCCTCAATGTCTTCCGGTTCTGCTTCCGCCAGTTCATTGACGCCCGGATATTTGGCATAGAGATCTTTTACGATTACATTTACCCTCTCATCGGTACACTGGGCAGCCAGCCTCACACTGACCAGAAGTTTCCACGCCTCATTATAATCAAGAGTGCAATCGGCATCCGGGTATTCTTTTTTCAGCCGTTCAATGACGATGGCTGCTCGTTCTTTCTTTCTCATGATTTCCTCCCTGGTTCTTTCTTAACAGATACTAAAAGTACACTGCCGATAATCAGTACAAATCCTGCCAGATCAATCACAGCAAATATTGTTCCCAGCCAGACTGTTGACAAAATTGTCGCCACCACCGGCTCCACACATCCCAGCATACTTGCCTTGATGGGACCGATATCAGAAACTCCCTGTAAATAAAGGGAGAATGCCGCCAGCGTTCCAATCACTACAATTACTGCCAAAGCGGCAAGAATATTCCACCCATAGTACATCGGTTCTTCCCAGATCCGGAACCCGCAGGAAAGGACGATTCCACCGATCAACATGGCAAATCCCACCACCACAAGAGTTCCCCATTTTTCCAGAAGTCCCCGCGGAAGCAAAGTGTAACAGGATAATGCCACCGCAGCGATTAATCCCCATCGCAGTGCATCCCCCGATATCACAAGGTCTGCAGGATTACCGTGGGTCGCAAGCAAAAAAACTCCAGCCAAGGCCAGCACTGCTCCCATGATCTCTGTTTTCATTGGCAGCTTTTTATCGAGAATACAAGTGACGATCATCAAAAGAATGATTCCCAGATTCTGAAGTACCGTCGCCGTTCCCGAATTGGAATAACCGATGGCAGTCAGGTAGGCATACTGCGTAAACATCAATCCCCCAAGAGCGAATAACACCAACCTTGTGGCATCCACCGGATGTTTCCAGATATCAAACATCGTCTTTCTTCTCACAATTAAATTAAAAATACAAAGTAAAATTCCGGCTCCCAACATACGAATGGAAGCCAATGTACCGGAATTCATCTGACAATTTGCAAAAATATACTGGCCACAGGCTCCTGAAAATCCCCAGGCAGTCCCGCCAGCCAGGGCGCAGATGATTCCCCGGATCTTCTTTTGTTTTTCTGCCATATTATGTTTTTCCTCGTTGTAAAATGATTATAACAGACAAAGTATACCATCATCATTTCTCTTTTGTCCACAATTGTTCTTCTATTTTCTCCAGGTTATCCAGAATCAGATCCATCTTTTTGTGGAGATCTTCTACGATAAATTCTGATTTCAGATTCACCTTATAATCATTTTCCGCCCGAACCCTGTCCTTCTCCTCCTGTCGGTTCTGACTCATCATGATAAGCGGAGCCTGAATGGCTGCTACACAGGAAAGCACCAGATTGAGCAAAATATAGGGATAGGCATCAAAAGCCCTGGAAGCAAGAAGGCTGTTTATGACCATCCAGCCCAGCAATAATCCGGTAAACGAAAAAATAAAGACCCAACTTCCTGCAAAATGTGCAATCTTATCGGCCGCCTTCTGGGCAGTTGTATACTCTTCCCCGTCCGTTCTCTCAATATCCGCCGAAATTTTCTTTTCCAACATCATGTGAAGAATATCTTCCTCATTAAAATCATCCGCTACATTGTCAATGAGTACGCGGACCAGTTCCAGCTTCTTTTCTGTATCCAAACTGATTCTCCTTTCTTGCAGTGTTTTGTTAGAATATATCCACAAAAAAGGATTTTCAATCATCAGCCTATTTATTCAGAAAAACATAAGTTTTCTCATCCGACCATTCTTTGGCATAATGATACCCCTGCCTGTCAAACTTTTTCAGACCTTCCAGCTCTTCTATCTTTTCTTCCGCCATAAAACGAACCATTTCACCCCTGGCCATCTTGGCATAAGTACCTTTCTCTTTTACCTTTCCATTAATCAACTCACCAAACACGCAGGTAACACAAGGCAGATCACCTGGTAAATATTTGGTGACACATTTACTGTATTCTTTAGAAGCAAGATTCACCATCCCGCTGCAGCCGTCAAAAACCTGCTCCGCAATGGAAATTCCCCAGAAATCATAAAGAGAATCCAGCTCGTCCCGATGAAATCTTGCCTGCATCTCCAGCCGGTATGGAGTCACCCCATCAAAGGGACGCAGTGCCCCATAAAATCCCGATAAAATATAAAGATGATTCTCCAGATATCGATAGGCAGCCTCATCAAACACCGCTGGACTCATGTATTTATACTGAATCCCCTCATAGGCCAGAATCGCCGGTGTCAGCCGTTTCCTCATATCCATATCCCGAATCCGCTCAAAATTCTCCTGTGCTATTTTATCATTGCACTTCCACAAAGACTGAAGCTGTTCAAAATCCATATCTCTCATAAACTTAAGAAGATACTCTGTTTTCTCTAAAAAAACCGGCAGAGAAGCATGAGGAAGGAGGTCTCCTCGTTCTTTCATCTTCTTTGCCGGTGAAATGATTATTTTTAAATTCTTTTCATCCATTGGACTCTCCCCCACGTTTTTCTTTCAGTATAACACGAAGAATCCAATATTGTCCTGACTTTTTATTAGTAGACGTCAATCAGAAGTGGAGGTATCCAGCAACTTCTCCAGAGTCTCATCATCGGTGGTCACGGACACTGCCTGACTACCATATTTCGAGACAATATTCGCCGTAATATCCACATTGATATTATTCGTAGAACGATACATATTGTATCCATTACCATAGAATCCACTAATTTCCAGTTTATCTTTAACCTCCGCAATAAGAGCAGGTTCCGTCACCGTCCAGGTATTTTCCACGCCATCATCACCATAAGAATCCAGTTCCAGAGAAACCACATTTCGATCTTTCATAGTTTCATCGGCACTGCATCCTTTTTCTTTCAGAAACGCAATCGTTTTGGTGAAAGACGGGTACACATAATAATAATCGTCCGCTCTCCCTTCCTCACAGGTAAGATAGAACTCACTGGTAGCAGCTGTTGTCGTCATATCATTGAAAGAAAGAGTGTCCAGTTCCATCAAATAGGTATTCAGAAATTCTTCTTTTTCTTCCGGTGTCAA
The DNA here is from genome assembly GCA_028721415.1 of Lachnospiraceae bacterium. Classification (GTDB taxonomy): domain Bacteria; phylum Bacillota; class Clostridia; order Lachnospirales; family Lachnospiraceae; genus Anaerobutyricum. The sequence continues at coordinate 28,721 of JAQYIU010000093.1, forward strand.
CTTTAACGTTTCCAAGTCCATCTGATTATCCCATGTAATCTCTGTGATTTTGCTCCAATCCGCAGTATATAAAGAATACAGATTCTTTTTATACTCTCTGGAGGAGAAAATCTGTTCCATAATTTTCAACTCTTCTTCTCTGGAACAAAGATAAGTACGTTTTACTTTTCTTCCACTATTTAATGTATAAGTAACCGTAACATTTTCCTGATAAAAATCTTCTGAATCGTCTTTTTGCTCTGCCTTCTTTCTCAAAAGTTCCAGCACATCTTCCATCTTCTGCCCGGTGATACCTTCCTGCGCATCTCCCCAGAAAGAATCTTTTCGATCAGAAAAGAACTGTGGTTCTATAAGAACAGCCTTTGTTTTTTCTGCCTTCGGCACATATTTGTCATATCCAAAAGTATCGGTATAGAAAATTCCTACAATCAGGAAGCACACTGCCAGACAAACTCCCAGCTGCTTTCTGTGGGAAAGGAATCCACGAATATCAAACTGGTAGATACTTTCAATCAATCCATGGAATAACACGACTCCAATAATCACACCGATAGCCAGCCAGGTTTTGTGCTCCATCATGGTCATACTGTAGAAAAATACTCCCGCAAATAAGGATGCCGGTATGACTAACATGATGCGAATAACCGAATTAATCTTCGAAAAAGCCATGGCTTTTCCCGCTGCCTCAGACGGACGTATCTTAAATAGTTTCTGACAAAGTATCAGCAGTGCAATGATTTCCATAAGGGTTACCGCTAAGATTCCTGCATGGGCTTTCAGACTCCATCCTGAATCTGCGTGGGTAATCCAGTAAGATAACGACACCGGAGAAAGATAATCTAACACTCCTTTTTCCGGCGTTACACTCACATATGTTTTCAAAAACACACTCGCCAGACATGGAAAAATATTTTTAACCAGAATCGGGGCATACCCTGTAAATACACCAAATCCCAGCACTCCTACAATGAGATTGCCCGTCATGATCATCGCGAGTGCCGCCGTCAGAAAACTGATCATAAATACAAGGAAATAACAAAGAATCGATGCAAATACATTTTTTACAAATGTCACGGTCAAAAATCCGGTAATCCCCACAATCATTGTTTCCGCTACACAGGCTGCCAGAAATGGAAGTGCAAAAATCAACAGACTGTTCATCGTTATCACTGCAAAAATTGCTTCTCTTTTTATTGGTAAAGAATGATAAAAATCTGTTTTCGTTCTGGAATGCAGGTAACTGAAACCACTCATGGCAAGGATCATCGCAAATACAATGACTCCAAAAGCCTGCAGGTATCCCGGTTCTGCCCAGGATGCCACTTTTTCCGCTACCTCTTTATATTTCCAGTCAGAACTGTCTGTCAGATTCTGAATCCGAATCACAAAAGCCAGAATATGCATCAGAAAACAAAAGATTGTCAGCAAAAGAATCGCCAGATGATGCTTCATATTTTCTTTTCTTATTTTAAAGAATGAGATTTTTGATGTCATAACCAACTACCTCCGTTTCACTGATAAAGATTTCTTCCAAAGATAATGGAAGTGCCTCACAATATACAGGATGAAATGCTTCTATTTTCTGTAAAATCTCTTCCGAATCTCCACGAACAGTCATGGTGATCAGTTTGCCTCGTCGATTGAACTGCAGAACATCCAATTGTTTCCTCAACACATTATCATTTCCTTCCGGCAGGACACATTGAATCTTTGAAAGATTACATTTCAGTTCCGCCAGATCTTTTGAAAGAAGAACTCCTCCTTTGTGCAATAACCCGATATGATCGCAAATATCCTCTAATTCTCTGAGATTATGGGAAGCAATCACCGGCGTAAGCCCTCGTTCATCGATTTCTCTGGCAAACAGGCTCTTTATTCCCTGACGCATCACCGGATCCAGACCGTCAAACGTCTCATCACATAACAGATATGGCACATTGGTGCAGATTCCAAGCAAAATAGAGAGCTGCTTTTTCATTCCTTTGGAAAAGGTCTGGATTTTCCGATGGGCATCCAGATTAAATCGAAGCAAAAATTTATGAAAACGCTTCTCATCAAAATCTGTATAATAATTCTGATAAAATCTTGCCATATCTTCCGGTGTACCATTGGCAAAATAAAATTGATCATCAGAAATATAGAAAAACTTCGATTTGACTTTTGGATTCTCCCATACCGGCTCTCCATCAATCAGGATTTCTCCGGTTTCCGGTTTCAAAATACCGGCAATCATTCGAAGCAAGGTACTCTTTCCTGCTCCATTGGTTCCTAACATTCCAAAAACATTCTGATTCTGTATAACAAGATCGATTTCTTTGACAGCCTCAATCCCATCATAGGACTTACTGACCTGTTTCAATTCAATCATTGTGACACCTCCTCATAAATCTCTTCCACACACTCTCTGACCTGTTCTCTCGAAATCCCCTGCTCTTTGCAGACACTCACCTGTTGTTTCAGTTCTTTGAGCAATTTCTCCTGATGTTTCTGTTTCAGATTCTCATCGGCACGAACAAAATTCCCTCTGCCTTTTACGGAATAAATAAACCCGTTTCTCTCCAATTCGCTGTAGGCCCGCTGAATCGTATTGGGATTAATAGACAATTCCACCGCAAGAGAGCGGACCGAAGGGAGTTTGGAATCCGGCTCCAATGCACCATTTATAATCAGATTCTGCATCTTATCTGCCACCTGCTCATAAATGGGGCGTTTATCATTGTAATCTATGATAATCATGAAATCCTCCTTTCCAACTTTTACAACATCCCATATGCTTTTTCCGATATGGCAATGTACTCAAGGCTAGCTGTATTAATATTATTAGTACGCTTAATATACTGTTTCTTTTGACATTTGTCAATTTAATCTTTCTTAAAAAAATCTTAATAACAAAGAGTTCCGCTTACGGAACTCTCGCGCCGAGCGCGGTCGTGCAAACGACATTTTCTTATCGCGCGAGTATGCATCCTCCGGAGGATTTTTATTTGATAGAAAATGTAGTAATTTTCTATCAAATAAAAAAGCGATGCCCATCGTTTCACGAAGCATCGCCTATCTACTTTATTCTTATTGTTCTTAAATATTCTTTCAACTCCGGAGAAATCCTTCTACTCTCCACTGCTTTCTGAATGGTCTTGTTGTGAACCCAGCTGCTGAGCCGCCGCTCCGTAAGATATGGCAGAATCGTCTTCTCCTGCTTTGCAAGAGCCGTTGCCATATACCAGGCACACATCATATTCACATAATATTCATCGGAAACAATTCCTGCAACCAGCTCTGCCATCTTCGGACAGAAAAATTCATCCAAATAATTCCCCATCAGAATTCCGATTCCATATCGAACAGTATAAACATGCTCACTCTTCAACCATTCCAACACCTTCTGATATACTTCTTCCGGATGTTTTCGAAAAATTTTTGGTGAAAAACTGTCACAGGTTGCCCAATTATCAATATAGGGAAGAAACGTTTCGGTCTGTTCCATCACTTCTTCATAATCTCTTAGATTCTCAATCAGAAAAGCATGTAAATTATTCTCCTCATAATAGTAATGAGGCAGTATCTGCAAATATTCCCTTGCCTCCGGAGTTTTGGAAAATGTCTTGGCCATCTTACGAAGATCAGGTATTCTAACTCCGATTACCCTCTCTGTTTCCACAGTAGGAATCAGTTTCTCATGAAATGCCTTATAACCCGGATCCTGCTTTTCAAATAACTGCTTTCGAATCTCTTCTTCCAGCAACTGCCTATCCATAATAATTGTTTCTCCTGTTTTCTTTCTGACTGCTTTATGCAATACAGTCTATAACAATCTCATTATCCATCATGCTCTATTGTTCCAGTATCGACTGTTTTACCACCTTATTTTCTGATTTTATCACCATCTGACACACCGAGCACTGTGTTGTGATGGTCACTGTTCGATCCCCAGATTCCATCGTCGGATACTCTGTTCTTGTAACTTTCACCTGTCTGGATGTCTGACATTTTGGGCACCACTTTTTTGCCATATTTTTCCACTCCCCACTTCAAAATCATTCAATTAAGTATAATATGGATATTTCTATCATTCAACAATAAATTTTAAAAAACTTCAAATTTGAATAGATTTTATTCTCCTGCATATACTGTTTCTGAAAAATAAAAATAAATTTTGGAGGTACATTTTTTATGAAAAAGAAAATTTTAACCGTTCTTTTTGCTTCCGTTCTCAGCATGAGTATGTTGACCGGATGCTTCGGCAATAATAATGCCACCGACAATAATACTACCCAAAACGATGTGATGGATGGAACAACCAGTAATATCGATGAGAACAATGGCGGCACCGATGCCACAAACAATGTAAATAATAATGATACAAATGGGACAAACAATGATATGGATACCACTGGTGTGACAAATGACGCCAGCGATAACGACGACCTCTTGAACGAGGATAATGCCACCAATGACAACGTGGGAACGAATAACGGCACAGCGGATGTGACCGCTCCAGGAAATGACAATACGACTAACAATACCGATACCAGTAAGGATACAACAAATCTGATTTCGAAGAAGGAAGCATCTGAAATCGCTCTTTCTCATGTAAGTGGGGCCGACACTTCCCACCTGAATATTCACAAGGAAACAGAAGACGGGGAAACTATTTATGAGGGTACGATTACCTATAAAAACCGTGAGCATCATTTTGAAATTGACGCAAACTCCGGTGAAATCTTAGAATGGGATATGGAAAAACTGACAAGATAGTAGAATTGTCGCATTGTTTCTTCTTTATCAGAATCTTCAGATTTTTGTAAGATTTCTTCATGAATTCTTGAAAAAGTGTTGACAATTTAAACACATTTTCGGAGTATACTAACATCATCAAAACAAAGAGAACTTGTTTTGATAGTCATAGATTTTTTCATACTTTTCTCTCTTTTTAAAAAAGGAAGGGGTCGAAACCCCTTCCTTTTTTGTCTATTATTTTGTTAAATGATTGGGCCTCTTTTCAGAGAAATTCTATTCCTCGACTTCTGCTGCAGAGTTTGCAGTGATCGCACGAATCACCAGAAGTGTACCGATAATCAGAACGATACCAACAGCCAGTGAAATTACTGCAACAATCGGTGCTGCCAGGAACTGCTGTAAAACACCCGCTATAATATAGGTCACACAGGATACGCAGGCAACGGTAACAGCATACGGAAGCTGTGTGGTAACATGATTAACATGATTACTCTGGGCTCCGGCAGATGCCATGATCGTCGTATCGGAAATCGGTGAACAATGGTCTCCACAAACAGCACCCGCCATACATGCGGATATAGACATGATCATCATGGCCTCGTTGGTTCCTGCAAATACTGCTACTACGATTGGAATCAGGATACCGAAAGTTCCCCAGGAAGTTCCTGTTGCAAAAGCAAGGAAACAAGCCACAAGGAAAATGATTGCCGGTAAGAGTACTATGAATCCACCTGCTGCACTGGCTACTACACCAGCTACGTATTCTTTCGCTCCCAAACTGTCTGTCATAGCTTTCAGAGTCCAGGCAAAGGTAAGGATCAAAATGGCTGGAACCATGGCCTTAAATCCGTCAGGAATACAAGACATGGAATCAGAGAATTTCAATACTTTACGGACTGCATAGAATACGATGGTGATGATAAAGGCAAAGAAACTTCCAAGCATAAGACCAACGGAAGCATCACTGCCGGAAAATGCTTCGATAAATCCGGTTCCGCTGAAGAATCCACCGGTATAAATCATTCCAATAACACAGCAGACAATCAACACTGCCACAGGGAAAATCAAATCGATAACGCCACCTTTGGTCTCCACCATATCCTCTTCTGCATTGGCATATGGGCGGTCCGGAGTTGTATACAAATCACCTTTGAGGGCATTCGTTTCATGAAGTTTCATCGGGCCGTAATCCATTTTCAAAAGAACGATGGTAACCATCATTACGATGGTGAGAATCGCATAATAGTTAAATGGAATAGCGCGGATAAAAATGGAAAATCCGTCTTCTCCTTCTACGAATCCGGTTACCGCTGCCGCCCAGGATGAAATCGGTGCAATGATACATACCGGTGCAGCTGTGGCATCAATCAAATAAGAAAGTTTGGCTCTTGAAATATTATGTTTGTCTGTTACTGGTCTCATAACACTTCCGACGGTCAGACAGTTAAAATAATCATCGATGAAAATCAGCACCCCAAGAAGTATTGTGGCAAGCTGTGCTCCTACACGGCTCTTGATGTGAACGCTGGCCCATCTTCCGAAGGCTGCGGAACCTCCCGCCTTGTTCATCATACATACCATAATACCGAGGATAACCAGAAATACCAGAATACCCATGTTATAACTGTCAGTAAGAACTCCTATGATGCCATCCTGAAAGACATGAAGTACAGTTCCCTCAAAGGCAAATCCGGAATAGAAGATTCCTCCGATCACAATTCCGATAAACAGAGAACTGTATACTTCCTTTGTGATAAGAGCAAGTACGATTGCTACAACTGGCGGAACCAAAGACCAGAAGGATGCATACATCTTCGGTACATATTCCGCTGCTTCTTCTGCGGCGCAAACCGGCAGACCGCTCATGGCAAGGATACAAAACATTCCGAACACGAGCCACAGTGATTTTTTCTTTTCTTTCATTTTAAAAAATCCTTTCTCTCTTTTGTTGTTGGTTAGTTTCCACAAAAAAAGTCATGAACAACGCTCTGGAAGCGTGTTCATGACAAATCTACTTCGTAATTCCAAAATCAGAATCTATCTATTGGTCAAAAATAATACTCGTAAAATCTATCAATGATAGCGCTCCACTGATGTGACAGTACGCAACATATTCTGACTGCGTCCCAGAGATATATGGGTGTGAACTACTCCGGAGGTCTAACCTCTGATATGATTCACCGGGAATCCCCATACGCTCTTCGGCGATTATTCCTTTCACGCAATTTATCTTCCCTGATACATGTGTTGCGTTACTGATAAAAACCGCACCTCTATCAATTTCTGTTATTCATTTAATAAATTTTACTATCTTGCAATAGTATTGTCAACCGATGATTTTTCTTTATTATGTTAAGTTATAAATTGCGGAACCTGCTTAAAAACTCTTTGGTTTTCTCCTTCTGCGGGTTTCCAAAAATCTGCCCGCTGGTTCCTTCTTCTTCAATCACTCCGTCAGCCATGAAGATTACATGACTGGAAATGTCTCTGGCAAAAGCCATCTCATGTGTGACAATAAGCATGGTCATCCCCTCTTCTGCCAGAGTTCCCATGACATTTAATACTTCTCCAACCATCTGTGGATCCAATGCGGATGTCGGTTCGTCGAACAGCAGAATCTCCGGTTCCATGGCCAGTGCTCTGGCTATGGCAACTCTCTGCTTCTGTCCGCCGGAAAGCTGTCTCGGCTTCGCGTTGATGAACTGTTCCATGCCAACCTTTTCCAGGAACTTCATCGCCAGCTCTTTTGCCGTCTTTTTATCTTTTTTTGCCACCTTTTCCGGACCGATCATGCAATTTTCCAACACGGTCAGATTATTAAACAGGTTAAAATTCTGAAAAACCATACCAACTTTTTCCCGGTATGCCGGAACCGATAATTTCGGATTTGTAATATCTTCACCGTGATAATAAATATTTCCTCCCGTCGGAGTTTCCAGTAAATTGATACAGCGTAGCATCGTAGATTTTCCGGAACCGGAAGCTCCGATAATGGAAATGACATCTCCCTTATTTACGGTGAAATCAATATCTCTAAGCACTTCGTGGGAGCCGAAACTTTTTACAAGATGGGAGACATTTAAAATATTTGACTGTTGATCCATATCTATCTCCCCTCCTTTCGCTCACTGCCCAGTTGGGTTCCGATTCCCATCACGTCAACCAGCTCATAGTTATCACTGCCATCCAGTTTCTTTTCCCATAAAAGGAGAAGGCGGGAGGAAAGCAGGGTCATGGTCAGATAAATACACATGACGATGGTCGCCGACTCAAAGTAGGTGTAGAGAGCACCTGCCACACTTTTATGTACGAAGAACAGATCTACAATACTGATTATGGAGAGTACGGATGTATCTTTAATATTGATGATAAAGTTATTTCCAATCTGCGGAATAATGTTTCGGAATGCCTGAGGGAGAATCACATGAATCATTGCCTGAAAATGTGTCATTCCAATGGCTTTTGCTCCTTCCATCTGGCCCGGATCTACGGAAATAATTCCTCCGCGGACGGATTCTGCCATGTAAGCTCCGGTGTTGATCGACACAACAAAGAATGCGGAGGTCCACATTCCCATCTGGATTCCAAAGACCTGTGCCATTCCATAGTAAATGAAAACGGCCTGCACGATCATTGGGGTTCCACGGAAAAGCTCAACATATGCCTTTAATATTATTTTTACTATTTTTAACAACACTCTTTTGGCCACGCTGTCTCTCTTTTTGTCAACGGGAATCGTCTGAACAATTCCAACGGCAAAACCAATAAGGCAACCGATAAAAGTCGAGAACAGAGCGATTACAAGGGTTGTTCCGGCGCCTTTCAGATAAGAGGTACCATATTGCTGAAGAAGATAAATTATCCGCTCCAGAAAACTCATCTCGGAAATCATAATTGTCTCCCTTTCCATTTTCCGTACATCTCAGAAGATAATTTTAGGACTTCTGAGATGTAATCTGCAGCTATCTATTTTTTTTCATTATTCGGACAATGGCTGTACAGAAATTGCTTCGTCCATCATCGCATCATAGTCATCTGTTGTCATGGTAGCAAGAACAGAATTAATTCCATTTAATAATTCTGTATTGCCTTTCTGTACGGAAATACCGATGTTGATTTCTTCGTCAGAAACTTCATAATCATCTTCTGTTCCGGCAAAATCCAGTAATTTGAAATCAGGGTAAGCAACCAGTGCGGCTTTTCCTGTAGGCATATCAGTAACAACTACGTCTGTACGACCACTTTCCAGTGCTACTAACATAGCCGGAGCGGACTCCTGTGCCGGCTGGATATTGGCATCTTTAATCTGTGGAAGGCAGACATCATACCAGATGGTTCCTAACTGAGAAGTACAGGTTGCGCCTGCAAGATCAGACACGCCTTTGGCGTCTGCATATGCCCCATCATTTTTAACCAGAGTGATGATAGATGCATAGTAATATGGATCTGAGAAATCAACCATTTCCAGTCTCTCGGAAGTGATAGACTGACCGGCGATAACACAATCAACGGTTCCGGACTGAACGGCAGGAACCAGGGAATCCCAGTCAAGTTTTACGATTTCCAGATCGTATCCCAGTTCATCTGCAATTTTCTTTGCCATCATGACATCATATCCGTAAGCGTAATCTTTGCTGTCCTTGATTGGAACGGCACCATTCGAGTCATCCGACTGCGTCCAGTTATATGGTGCATATCCACATTCCATTGCGACTTTTAACGTCTTTTTTCCTGCTGCCTCTGTGGATTCTGCAGGTTCACTGGAAGAGGAACCGCCACAGGCTGTCAGCCCAACTACCATTGTTACTGCCAAAACAATACTTAACAATTTCTTTTTCATCTCATTCTCTCCTTATCTATAATATTTAAGAATAATTTCTGCATATTATCATAGATCATAGGATTTTGATCATTCCTTCCGAAAAAACAAAAAAGAGGAAACTCCAAGCCGGAATTTCCTCTTTGAAATCATATCAAAACCTGTTCAATTATCATCTGAAAATATACAGATAAAAAGTTATAGTTATAATAACATGAAATAATAAAGAATGCAATGTTTCTTTCGATTTTTTTGTCACAAAATGAAGGGTTTTCTTAATTATCCATCATTTTAATAAAGGATTGATGAATTCTGTCATCTCCGGACAATTCCGGATGAAAAGCCATAGCAAGCTGATTCTGATACCGAACTGCCACGATCTTCTGATCAACTTGTGCCAGCACTTCCACCTCCGGTGTCACTTCCGCAATATAAGGTGCACGGATAAATTCCATAGGATAAGTTCCCAATTCCTGAAGGGAGCCCTGCATCGCTCCTTCAAAATGGAAACTACCCAGCTGTCTTCCGTAAGCGTTTCTTTTCACCGTAACAGGAAGGGTCTGGAAATAGCGTTTGTCATCGTTATTTATCTGCTCAGCCAGCAGAATCAGCCCCGCGCAGGTGGCAAGAACCGGCATTCCCTCTTCGATTTTTTCTTTCAGAGAATCAAACATACCCAATTCTTTTAACAATTTTCCCTGAACGGTACTCTCCCCGCCGGGGAGAACCAATCCGTCAAACGGCTGTTTCAGGTCTTCCTTCTGACGAAGCTCGATAGTTTCTACTCCCAGATTCTGAAGCATTTTCTCATGTTCGATAAATGCTCCCTGCACTGCAAGAACTGCAACAGTCATTTTATTTGCCCCTTTCTGCCATCAGAAGCTGGATTTCATCTTCATTGATACCAATCATGGCTTCTCCAAGATCTTCGGATAACTCCGCAATCATTTTCGCATCGGTAAAGTTTGTCACAGCCTTTACAATGGCATTAGCTCTCTTTTCCGGATTGCCGGATTTGAAAATACCAGAGCCCACAAAAACACCTTCTGCTCCAAGCTGCATCATCAGTGCGGCATCAGCCGGTGTTGCCACACCACCGGCAGCAAAATTAACAACCGGAAGTCTTTTCGCATTGTGTACCTGTAACACCAGTTCATAAGGAACACGAAGTTCTTTTGCCACATCAAACAGTTCATCTTCTCTCATGGAAGAAATGCGTGCAATTTCACGATTCATCATTCTCATGTGACGAACCGCCTGTACGATATCTCCGGTTCCCGGTTCACCTTTCGTACGAATCATAGATGCACCCTCGTTGATTCTTCTAAGGGCTTCTCCCAAATCCTTTGCACCACAGACAAAAGGAACTCTGAATTTCGTTTTATCAATATGATAAACATCATCAGCAGGAGAAAGTACTTCACTTTCATCGATATAATCAATTTCAATCGCTTCCAGAAGCTGTGCCTCTACAAAATGTCCGATTCGGCATTTCGCCATAACCGGAATAGAAACCGCTTCCTGGATACCGCGAATCATTTTCGGATCACTCATTCTGGAAACCCCACCGGCTGCACGAATATCCGCCGGAATACGCTCCAATGCCATAACTGCACAGGCACCCGCTGCCTCCGCAATTTTCGCCTGCTCCGGTGTCGTAACATCCATGATCACTCCACCCTTTAACATCTGTGCCAATTCCTTATTTAACTCATACTGTCTCTTTGCATCAATAGACATCTTTATATCCTCCTTAATTCTGGCCTGATCCAGGGGACAAACCAATTAATGCAACAACTTTAAAACAGATATGACCATATTAAAATACTCAAAATAAGTTTGTTTAATATGGTCAGTATTTTTGTAAATAGAGAATCTTTCTACTACGATAAAAAACCGATTTCTTTTCAAAACACAAGGAAAGCAACGGGTCTGTGTATGAAAAGAAATCGGTTTTTATCTCAGTAAAACTCTCTCATTAGTGTAAAATATCAGAAAAGAACGGTTATGGTGGTCCCTTTTCCCACCTCACTGTCTAAGGCCAGTTCTGCGTCGTGGATTGCCACAATATGTTTGACTATGGCCAGTCCAAGGCCAGTACCGCCAGTTTGTTTGGATCGGCTTTTGTCCACCCGGTAGAATCGCTCGAAGACTCTTTCCTGATGTTCTTTTGGGATTCCGATACCGGTATCTCTGACCTGAAGAAAGGCATGACCGTCTTTGGTTCCGACTTCCACAATCACGTTTCCGTTTTTGTTGTTGTAACGGATAGCGTTATTGCAGAGATTTTCCAGTAGTTCTGATATCATATCTTTGTTGGCGTTTATGATGGTCGGCACTCCGATACAGACGATGGTCACATCGTGTTTGTGCGCATACATTTTGAGGTTTTCGACACATTGTCTTGCCAGGTCGCTCAGATCAAAGGCCTCAAAAAGTGTCTTTTCTTCCACATTATCCAGTTCTGACAGTCGAATAATGTCATTGATGAGAGAAAGCAGGCGCTCTGCATTCTGTCGAATCTTAGCAGCAAATGAGGAGATTTCATCAGGCGCTACCATGTTATTTTCCATCAATTCAGCATAACCGGAAATTGCGGTAAGCGGAGTCTTCAGCTCGTGACTTACATTTGCGGTAAAGTCCTGACGCATTTTGGCTCCTTTTAAAATATCTGCATGCTGCGCACGAATCATATGGACAAAAGGAACCAGTTCTTTATAAGCCGGAGCAATGGAATAATCATCTATATTTAAAGTCATTTCCTCAATTGGACGAATAATACTTCGCGTGAGAATCTGCGCCAGTAAAATACACAAAAGAATCATAAACATCATCACAAGAACGATGATCGGGACGACACTACTTACAAGACTCCACAGATTTCCTTCTTCTTTTGCGACTCGAAGAACTGTACCGTCCGATAGCCGCATGGCATAATAAAAGGTACTTTTATTCATGGTGGCTGATTTTCGGATTTCTTCTCCGTAGCCTTTCTGAAACGCACTGATAACCTCCGGTCTTTTCGCATGATTTTCCATGGTGTTGGCATCCACATCGTTATCGTAAAGAACCGTACCATCTTTATCGATCCAGGTAACTCGCAGCTCTTTGATATCAAAATGATACCCAGCTCTGTTATCTTCCCGGAAAATATTGGCACTTTTCAGCACCCTGCAGGTAGTTCGCAGGTCATCCTGCACCTGTTTTTTATAAAGATCATAAAAAATTGTAAGTGTCAGCATCAAGGTAACAAAAATTGCCAAAATGGAAATTCCAATCAACTGAAAATTAATCTTCTTTTTCATGATTCTTCCTTCCTGTGTTACATCTCATATCGTTGTAGTTATTCCATCACATATCCGACATTTCGTACTGTCTTGATTCTGGCACCATTTTCACCCAGCTTTTTGCGCAACGTTTTGATATGCATATCCACAGTTCTGGACTCACCTTCAAATTCTGTATCCCATACTCTCTGCATGATCATTTCTCTGGTCATGACGATACCGGCATGTCTCATCAGTAATTTAAGTAATTCGTATTCCTTGTAGGTCAGTTCCACTGCCTCATTTTTCACATAAGCCATATGTCTCTCATCATCCAGAAATACATCTCCGATAGACATGAATTTATTATCGGTCTGCTCCATGGTTCTTCTAAGAACTGCCTTCACACGGGTAATCAGTTCAATCACAGAGAATGGTTTTTTAATATAATCATCCGCACCGATATCCAGGCCTCTGACCATATCAATTTCTGATGTTTTAGCTGTTACCATGATAACCGGCAGTTTTTTTGTGAGAGGATTCTGCCGGATTTTTTTAATAATCTCGTATCCGTCTTCATCAGGAAGCATCACATCAAGAATTGCCAGATCCGGCACCTTTTCTTCCAGTTTTTTATAAAAATGAGAAGCATCCTCAAAGGTGTAGACCTTATGTCCGCTGTTTTTTAATGCGATTGATTCAATTTCCTGAATATTGGTGTCATCTTCTACTACATATATTACTGCCATTTCATCTACCTTCTATCTATTATGCTTCTTTCAATTGCACTTTTTCGTCTGATTTCCTTACTCTTCTTTAAGAACATTTCCACTCTGGGAATGTCTGCTTTCCGGAAGAGCATATTTTTTCCGGAATTCCAGATATTCTTTTCGGAAAGTCTCATCATTTTCTTCTTTGAGAACATCCAGATATTCATGGGTGTCAAATTCACCTTCATTTACCTGTAAAATACAGAGGGCGATATTGGAACAATGGTCTGCCACTCTCTCGAATGTCGTGGAAATATCAGAGAGAACAAAACCGAGCTCGATGGTACATTTACCCTGACGGAGACGGCTGATATGACGCTGTTTTTCTTCCATATTCAGGTAATCTACCACCTGTTCCAGCGGTTCTACTTTGCTGGCAAGAGCCTGATCGTTGTTTTCAAAGGCATCCACTGCCTTATTCATAATCTCTATGATCGCACTGGAGAATACAACCAGTTCTTCTCTTGCTTTCTCAGAAAATTGTAGTCCTTTATTCTTCATCTCTTCCGCTGCTTCTTTTAAATTGACGGCATGATCGGAGATTCTCTCAAAGTCACCGATACAGTGGAGAATGATCGACAGTGCCTGACTTTCGGACGGAGACAGATTTTTGCTGCTTAAGCGAAGCATGTAGCTTCCCAGCATATCTTCGTATTTATCGACCTGGTCTTCTAATTCTATCACATATTCGGCTGTTTTTTTATCATATTTTGTCAGAAGTTCAATAGATAAGAACAGAGCTTCTCTTGCTTTTTTCGCCATATTTGCAGATACGATCTGACATTCTGCCATGGCAAGACCCGGTTTGTCCAGGAAACGCTCATCCAGTCTTGCAATATCCGGTAAAAGGGCCTTGTTCTCTGCCTGTCCTTCTTCGTCCGTTTTTTTATCCGGAATCACCATGATTGCCAATTTCTCAAGAACATTGGCAAATGGGAAAAGTACTACAGTTGCGGAAATATTAAAGCAGGTGTGTACCACGGCGATACCCGCTGCATTTGCTGCCAGATCCATGAAGGAAAAATGAAGAAATGCATTGAGAAGATAGAAGGCAATCATGAAAATTGCTGTTCCAATCACATTGAAAAACAAGTGAACGGCAGCTGCTCTCTTCGCATTTTTGCTGGCACCAATACTGGACATGATGGCAGTGATACAGGTTCCGATATTTTGTCCCATAATAATTGGAATCGCTGTACTATAGCCCACTGCTCCCGTAGCGCATAAGGCCTGCAGAATACCGACAGATGCGGAAGAACTCTGGATGACTGCGGTTAAAATCGCACCTGCAATGAGTCCGAGAATCGGATTGGAAAACATCGTGAGGATTCCTGTAAATTTTTCATTATCCGCAAGCGGTGCCACGGCTCCACTCATGGTTTCCATTCCTGTCATAAGGATAGCAAATCCAATGAGAATCATACCGATATCTTTTTTCTTATCGTCCTTTGTGAACATAATAAAAATGACACCAATCACGGCAAGAATCGGTGAAAATGAAGATGGTTTTAATAATGTCAGAAAGAAATTGCCGCCCTCGATGCCAGTAAGGCTGAGCAACCAGGAAGTGATAGTGGTACCTACATTGGCACCCATAATAATTCCGATTGCCTG
>JAQYIU010000094.1 GCA_028721415.1 Lachnospiraceae bacterium
TCCGCCGCCTTCGGCTGGCGGCACAAATAGTAATGAAAGTGTTCCAACTCGCTACGCTGTGCTGTAAAATAGTTTGCGAGAAGCTACACTACAAAGCACGGGAGGAGGAGTTGTAATAACTTTCTTCGTTTTAGACAGCATTTTAATCAGTGTAAGTTCTGCCTTTTCAAGCACAAATAAGTGGCATCACGAATCCGTACACTAAGAATTGTTTAAACGCCTTAGTTTAATTGTGTGGCAGTTCAGTCAATGGCTTCTTATTATTTACGAAAGGAGTCTGACTATGAAAGTTACTTATCAAACCTGTTGTGGTGTCGATGTTCACAAATCTTTTCTCGTTGCCACAATCGTCAAAACTACCGGTGGTATCGAGCCCTCTTACCAAAAAAAGCGCTTTTCCACCTTCAACAATTCAATTCTTGAATTCAAAAAATGGCTTCTCGACAATGATTGCCATGATGTCTGTATGGAATCCACAGGTAAATACTGGGTTCCTGTCTTTAATCTTCTGGAAGATGAAATCAATGTTGTCATTGCCAATCCTAAATGGGTAAAGGCCGTCAAAGGCAACAAAGATGATACCAAAGATTCGAAATGGATTGGAGATTTGTTCCGTCTTGGACTTGTCAAAGGCAGCTATATTCCTTGCAAGAAAGTCCGTATTCTCAGGGAATACACTCGCTATCGTTACAAGCTTGTTTCCTGCCGTTCAAGTGAAAAGAATCGATATCAGAATGCTCTTACCGTTTGTAATGTCGCATTAGATTCTGTTGTTTCCGATATCTTTGGGAAGTCATCCACATCCATTATCGACTGTCTGCTTGAACAATCGGGTACATCCATTAACCACGAAGAAATCGCATCTAAACTTCTTCGGAGCCTCAAATCCAAAGAAGATGCTGTTATAGAATCCATCGAAGGATATCAGATGACTGATGCCCAAAAATACCGTATGCGCCTTGTCCGCGCACATATGGATTATATCACAGCTGAAATCAATGATGTTGATAAAATGATAGAAAATATGATTTCTTCTAATCCTGATTTTGAAAATGCTGTCCAGTTCCTTTGTACCATTCCGGGTGTAAAACATGCTAGTGCAATCACTATCATCTCCGAAATCGGTACTGATATGTCTCAGTTCGGGGGTTCCAAGCGTTTATGTTGTTGGGCTGGTTTAACACCAGGCAGCAATGAATCTGCTGGTAAGAAGAAATCCGTTCGGATTACACGTGCCGGAGTCTACCTCAAACCTGCATTAGTACAGTGTGCTCATGCAGCCGTAAAATCTGACAAATCTCCTTACTACAAAAAGAAATATGAATCTCTTGTTAAACGCCGTGGCAAGAAAAGAGCCATTATCGCTATTGCCCGTATGATTCTTACCGCCATCTACCAGATGCTGTCTACTGGCGAGCAGTGGAATCCGAGCGATCTTTACAAAATCGATATGCCTGCACCTCTCCTTGAAAAACAAAAGGCAAAGGCTATCAAACAAGCCAGGAATCTATTACAACGGGAAGGATTACTTTCCCCTGATGAGCCATTAGCTTCTTGATCTAATTTCCTAACCCTATAACACTTCAAAAAGTTGCCTGCCTTAGACAGCTTATTTAAGTGCGCCAATTTATGGCTTTCCTCTACTTTCTTTCACACTAACTTCCTCCTTTTACACTACTATTTTCCAATTACACTTCCTGAACTTTTTTGAACAACTTCATTATTAACCTTTACATTACACACCGCACGATAGGTAATTCCTTTTGTGCAATTCATAGATTTATTTATTTCCATTCTTGTCCCATAAGAATGAGCTGTCCATTTTGTAACATTAGTCCAGGAAGTACCATTTTTCTTTTGTAAAATTAATGTAACATTCATATCATAACTTTTTTTACCTCGTACTAACACAGATGGATTAACTTTTCCAGACTTGGAACTTATTGAACAATTAATACTAGAAATATTTATATACTGTATATTATTATCTGGCGGAATATATACATCTATTTCTTCTGCACTAATCATCATCGGTGACAAAACAAAACAACAAGTTATAACAAAGATCAATACTTTTTTCATAAAATACCTCCTTCCATTGATCCTTTTACTATAGGAACAATGAGAGGAGGCATTTTGTGACATTATATTAAAAATTTTTTTCAAATAATTCTGTTAATATCCTATTATTTTTATTTGTAGAAATATCATATATATATGCCCCTCGTTCAAAAACAATAGTCTCTATTTCCCCATCAGATATATAATAAATACTAATTCCTTTCAGCATTTTTTTCTCCCGGCTCTCACCATTATAAGTCAGACTAATTAAAGTTGTGTCTTTTCTTGATTGTGTATAAGAAATCGTATTACCTTTTTCATCGACATAATCTTCAAAATATATATTAATCGGATTTTCTTCCTTTTCTTCCAGACAAAATCCATCCGGAACATACTTCAATGGATACGGAACAAAACTTTCCTCATCACATATTTTCCCTGATTCATTTTTTATATCCACATGATCATCAAAAAATTCGATAAGAATATTTACAATTTTATCTCGGATTACATCATTTGCCAGAACTACAGTTGTACCGATGAGCAAAAGCATCACAGCTACTAAAATGCTAAATCTAATCTTCCTCCTGAATATACGTTTCTTTTCCTTCCCAATCAAATCATTCATTTTTTGTTTAAAATCTCTAGAAAATTCATGATTATAGCCTAATGTATCTTTTTCTAATTGTCTATAATCCTGCTCAACTGCAAATTGAATCGCTTCTTTTAATTCATCCTCAAATATCTGATTCATCTTCATAAAAATACCCGCTTTCTTTCATTTTTTCTTTTAATTTTTTTCTCCCTCTCACTAAAATCTGCCTAACATTATCGTAATTCATTTGAAGATCTTCAGCGATTTCTCTTAAATTCATCTCATTATAATACTTTAAATATAGAACTTCTTTATAAGGTGATTTCATATTTCTAATCAATTCCACCATACATGACACAGATTCCTTTTCTATCATAGCTTCTTCATTTGTTTTTCCAATCTTTTCATTAAATATCGTATAATCATCCAAATATACAATTTTTTTATTTCTTTTCAAAACATTAAAACATCTGTTTTTTAATATAGTAACAATATAGTTCCATGTTTTGTGACAATCTGCTTCATCAATTTTATTCAAATTATCAATAATCACAAGAAATGTATCATGAACAATATTCTCTGCTTCACTACTATCATTCAGAATAGATTCTGCAACAAATTGCATTTTTTGTAAATAATTCTCATATATTGTTACAAACTTAATTCGGTCATTATAATCATCAATGGCCATCAGATAAATAAACATTTTCCTGCCTCCTTCAGATCAATTGCTCTTACTCTATCATACAAAAATTCATATGTAAAATATAAATATATATACTTTTTTATAACAATTGATACAATTCATTAAAATGCATATGATAAATTACATTTCCATTACATTGTAAACCATTTTATTGACAAAACTTATTTTTGTTTCTATAATAAGATTAAGAAACCAAAAATAAAAATATACTATAAACAACTTTGTTATATAGGAGGTGTCGACATGGCTACAGTACCTACACAAGTAAGAATTGATGAAAATTTAAAAAAACAGGCTACAGAGCTTTTTTCACAGTTAGGAATGGATATGTCCAGCGCAATGAATATATTTCTCAGACAGTGCGTTATGAGAGGCGGTCTTCCATTTGAGGTAGTAATTCCACAATATAAATCCGAGGTTCTTGAAGCAATGGAAGAAGCAAAGAGACTCAGCAAAGAGACTAATGCGAAAAGATACAGCAATTTTTCAGATGCGATGGAGGCCCTTGATTGATGGCATAATAGAGTCTCCTTTCCCTGCTTGCAATTTGCTTGCAAAATAATTAGAAAAACATTAGAATCAGGAGAATATCAAGATTTCAGCACAATATACGGTAAGATTATATTAGATTCAATTCAATATATTGTTGGCAATATCGAAATGGAATAGGATATAAATGCGAAAGAGCCGCTAATTTAGCGGCTCTTTACACATTCAATACTCGATCAATAATTCTTTACAAGCAATCACAATACAATCACACTGGAGACAATACCAGGCAAGTTGTTCTTTTTCTTTAATCGGCTTAATCGCAGTATCGGCAGATTTGTTATATTTTAATTCCACAACCATAGCCGGGCGTTTTCCCGCATTTGCTCTTGGGATAAATACAAAATCGGCAAAGCCTTTTCCTGCTGGCATTTCACGGACGATGTTATAATATGCAGGTGCTGTAAAATATGCCATGGTAAATATCTACGGTTGTTCCCATAATACCATTCGCCGTGCTGTGGCAAAACTTGCTGACCAAGGCTATGTTCAACCCCTGCATGGAAAAGGAGTCCGCATTATCTACCAACCCGTAGACCAGATTTCCTTTACCATTGGGGGAATCGAATCCTTTAAAGAATCTGCCATACGCAATCACAGAAAACGCCATACCGAAGTAGCCGAATTTACAGAAATTACCGCCGATAAACGTCTGGCCCAGAAAACCGGATTTCCTGTAGGCAGTGAGCTTTATTATCTGCAACGTATCCGTTATCTGGATGAAAAACCATTAATTTTTGATGTAAATTTATTTCTGAAATCTCTGGTTCCGGGTCTCACTAAAGAAATTGCAGAGGATTCCATTTATGAATATATTGAAAATACATTGGGAATGCAGATTGTGACCAGTAAACGAACAAAACAGCTCGTTTACTCCTTTTTACTCACTATAGTATAATCATTTGGACATTGCTGTGACAAACCTATCTAATCTATCTGATCACCTTCACATGATATTCTTCCAATGCCTCACATATCTCCTTCTCTGGTTCTTTCTCACAGATTACCCCATGGATGGAATCGAAGTCTGCATATTTATAGGTTCCTTTAAATTGAAATTTCTCACATTCCATCATGAGATACGTTTTATTGGCTCTCTTCACCACTTCGTTTTTCATAACACCATCTTCCGGCATATAGGTGGTAATTTCGTTATCTTCCAGATCAGCACCAACCACACCCATGAATGCGCTGTCAAATCTCATATTTTTGAGCATCTGCATAGTGAGCATACCCATATAACTGTTTTGAGTCAGGTTGTATTGGCCGCCGAGCAGAATAAATTCTGCCGGAGAATCGACCGCGAAGAGATTGGCGATGTCAAGCATCGGGCTTACCACGTGGATTTTTAATCCATTTCGAAGGATTTCCTGGGCAAGTACAACATTTGTGGTTGAAGTGTCCAGATAAATAATATCTCCTTCTTTGATCTGTTCCACCGCTTTTCGGGCAATGATTTGTTTCTTTTCCAGATTCATTCTGGTACGGGAAGAAACATAAACCGTATGGCCAGGGTGGGTACTGCCGGTTTCGAGAGGAACGGCTCCCCCATAAGTCCTTTTCAGAAGCCCTCTCTTTTCCATACTGGCGAGATCCTTACGAATACAGTCATCTGTGACACCAAATAATTTGCTTAATTCCTTGACTTTTACTTTTCCATCCTGATTTATGAAAGATAATATTTTATCCTGTCTCTCTTCTACAAACATTTTTTACCTCTATTTTTAGAATAATTATCATTTTTTATTATTGTATATTATTTTTAGAAAAAAATCTATGATTTTCTTTCCCAGAGAAAAGCTGATAAAAGAAAAGGAGACAACGAACTTTATTATGGACGCTATCTCCCTTTCCGGTTATTCTATTATTCAGGTAGTATTATATGCAAATCAGAATTATCTGGATGCCATTGCTTTTTCAATTTTTGCAATAATAGCTGGTGATTTCTTTACTGCATCACCAATTTTAACTTTCACTTTTGGAAGGCTGTCAAAACGTTCCACATTTTTAATCGGCATATCTGTAGTCAGGATAATACAATCTGCAGATGCCACATCTTCGTCTGTGATTACATTTTCAATGCCAATAGAACCCTGTGTTTCAACTTTACACTCATGTCCTTTTTCTTTACATGCTTTTGCAATAGATTCTGCAGCCATATAGGTATGTGCTACACCAGATGGACAAGCTGTTACTGCTAATATTTTCATCTTTCTGTCTCCTTTTTATATTCAATTCATTTTTCTAAAATTCAATTTCGATATCTACATCATCGCCTTCAACATCTGATTCTTTTTCTACAAAATCTGCTTTGAAGATTTTTACAAGTACAGCATGAACAGCAACACCTGCTACAAGGGCAATCAGGTAGGAAATACCAGATGTTACAGGCAGTACAACAAGACCACCCCAAGCTGCATTACTATATGTTCCCAGTGCACCTGCTACTGCACCACCAACAGCACAAGCTACTACGTTGATTGGGATTAAGATCGGAGCTGCTGCTGTATAAGAAATTGCTCCTTCTGTGATTCCACAGATACCCATGATGATTGCACCAACACCAGCATCTTTTTCTTCTTGGGAGAATTTTTTCTTTAAGATAAATGTTTCAATACCTAAAGCGATTGGAGGTACACAGATTGCCATGGAAATTGGTCCCATGAATGTACAGTTTGCTCCTGTGATTACGGTTGCTCCTACAACAGCTGCTCCTGTGGAGTATGCTACTTTATTTACAGGACCTCCCAGGTCAAAACCAATCATTGCTGCTGTGATTGCGCCAACTAAAACTGCTGATGCACCACTCATGTTTGTTAACCAGTTTGTTAATGTTGTTAATAACCATGCACATGGATTACCTATTACACAAATGATAATGATTCCGCCAATCAGGGATGTGCAGATTGGAATAATCAAAATAGACATTAAGGACTGCATGGATTTTGGTAATTTGATACCTTTTAATAACTGAGCAACGATACCACAAAGTAAACCGGCAACCACACCACCGATGAAACCTGCTCCAACATTAACAGCAAGCTGTCCACAGATAAGACCAGGAGCAATACCAGGACGATCTGCAATGGATGCTGCGATATATGCTGCCAACACAGGAACCATCAATCCTAAACCAACACCGCCAATCTGACTTAAAACATCAATTACAATGTTCGAGGATTCTACTGCACCGCTTGTCTGTACAGAATTCATAGATAACATCGTTGCGATAGCATAAAGGATACCACCGGTTACAACGACCGGAATCATGTGAGATACACCATTCATCAGGTGCTGTCTTGTGTCTTTTAAGATAGCTACAATTTGTTTCATTGTTTTTCCCCTTTTCTCTTTTATTTATTTGGTACAATCTTTTAGATTGTAGATAACATGTCTACAATATCCTGTTCTGATTCGGAAGAGGCAAGTTTTCCAACAAATTCATCATAAACAAGATTTCTGAATAACATTGCCAGGATTTCCAGATGTCTGTCTCCCTGTCCCGGAGATGGTACACCAATCTGAAATACCATGGAGACTTCTTCATCATCCCATTTCATTGGTTTGGCAAGTCTGATAAATGCTAATGATGGTTCTGCAACATGTTCTGATTTTGCATGAGGTGTTGCAATGCTGAAGCCAACTGCAGTAGAAGAAGTTGCTTCTCTTTTTAAAACATCTGCATAATATCCATCTGCATTTACCAATCTTCCATCTTTATCCATCATATCCACAATATAACGGATTACTTCTTCTTTTGTTTCCGCTTCCACATTGAAAGCAACAATTTCTTTTGTCATTAAATCTTTTGCCATCGTTTTTCCTCTCACTTTCCATTAGCAATCTGCCATGGTCTTTCCTTCTCCAACCAGTCCTTCAAAATCTGTTACAAATGCATCGACAGCGGATGTTACAACTTCATTTTTTACTAATCCTTCAATGACATCAGGGCTTACTGTTGCAGCTCCCACACCATATTCTGCCAATTCCAGTACCTGCTGGGAATTTTTAAAGCTGGCTGCCAATACAGATGTAGGAAGGTTATTTAACTGGAAAATATCATGAATTTTTTTTGCTGTTACAATTCCGTTCGCACCGAGATTATCAATTCTGTTAATATAAGGAGCTGCATAATCCGCACCTGCTTTTCCTGCTAAAAATGCCTGCTGTGCCGTATAAATTGCAGTTGCAGTTACATTGACACCGTCTTTTTTCAGTGCCTTCATAGCTTTCAATCCCTCCCTTGTAGTTGGGATTTTAATATAAGTTTTCTCACCTAATTTTTCCCGGATGATCTGTGCTTCTTTGATCATACCTTCCGAGTCTTTTGAGATAACCTGTACATGAAGTTCTGCATCCTGTCCAATGATTTCGCGAATCTCTCCTAAAACATCATAAGGATTTCTTCCACTTTTCGCCAGGATGGATGGATTTGTTGTCACTCCATCTACTGGAAAATATTCATATAATGCCTTGATTGCTTCAACGTTTGCGTCATCAATAATAAGCTTCATGATAATGCCTCCTTGTATTCTTTCTTATCGTTTCCTCTTTCTGTTTATTATTATATTTTGTTTTTTATTGTTTTTCAATAAAACATCCTTTTTATTTTGCAGTTAACTTCTGCAATTTCTGCTTTAACTAAATAAAAATTATCTTTTCCATCAAGCAAAAAAAGAGATTATACACACAGCACAAACACTATGTATACAATCTCTTTTTTCGATATTATTTTGCCTTTCCCTTATTATCCATATTTATGAATATTTTTGTATTATCTCGCGTATTTCTTCCACATTTCCCGCCATCCGAATCTGATTTACCGCGTCTGTCTGCATGGTAATTTCATAAAATGCAGAAAAGAAAGCTCTTGTTGACTCGATCTCCTGAAAGTTTAAAGCCAATAAAAAAATGACATCTGCCGTACTGTCCCCCCACTGAACCTTGTCATCTGTTTTTATTATGGCCACTGCCGGCCTGATCACATATTGAGACATTCCATGGGGCACTGCAATCCCTCCTCCAAGTGCAGAAGAACTGATTTCTTCTCTTTGCATCACACTTTCATAGAATCCTTCTCTCACATAACCTTCTTTCAATAATCTGTCGCAAACCTTTTTCAAAAGAATTTCTCTGGTTAACGCACGTTCAAACATGATAAATTCATTTTTCAATAAAGAAGATAATGTCACTTCTTTTTGAATGATTTTATGATGTTTTATGTTTTTACATACCTTCTTTATACGAAAAACATCCTGCACATTAACAAGCGGTGTTGTATATACCACATTGGAATGCCGGATTTTCAAATCAGGTAGTGTTGTTATCACAAGATCATACTGCTCCGGTTTTATAAACATTCCTGTATTAGATGGCACAACATTCACAACATTGATTTCTTCTACTTTCATTTCAATTTTCTGGGCAACAATCTGTATCATTCCGATACTTCCACTTCCCACTATGGCTGTATTAATGCTTCTTTTTCTCTCATTTTCCGGCATAGCCCCGCCAAACAATAGCGTCATATAAGATATCTCACTTTCTGATGGGAAATGATCTACCAGCTCTTCATAGATCTGACAAGCTGTCATACATGCAGAAAATAATACAGAATAATAATGTTTTATATCTTCCATATACGGACTTTCTATTTCAAGCCCATATTTAACCCTCACCAGTGAGCTGTTTAAAAATAATGCCAAAGATCTGGCCAAAATATAATCCTGTTCAAAATTCACCCCTATGATGGAAGACATGTAAAGAATAATCTTATTATTAATTTCTTCAATACTGATTTCCTTTTCAATCAGAAAATCCTTATTAACAATCTTACTGCTATTTTGCACTTCTGCTCCGAGGAATAAAATATACATATATAAACTTTCCCGGGGATCAATATTCATAGAAAATTTTCGATTTAACAGTTGAACAAATTGATCGGCCCAATCCAGAATTTCATTGACAAGAGTTAATTTGCTGATCGGAGCCTGATCCAGAAAACAGTTTCTGCGAATGCGTCTAAGTTGACAACAGGTATACTCAATCAACATGTTAAATGTATAATCATTAAATTGATAACCTGTATTTCTTTCTAACTGCTGCAGGCAGGAAATGACTCCTGCTGCTATTTTTTCTGTATATTGTGACGATAATCTTACATATGTGGAAGCGGGCATTCGCAAATCTGGTTCTTTGCTGACTTTCGACGAACGATCAAAGAATATTTTTTTGTTACAGGAAATCAGCATATTACGAAGATCTGCTTCTTTTCCAATAATCTGCACCCCTTTTCCACAGGTTTTTATCAAAGAAAGGGGTTCATTTTTAAATTTTTCTTCTATTTTTTCACAATCGCTGCGCACAGTTTTATGGGAAACATATAATTCATCTGCCAGCTGACAGCTGGTATATGCTCCTCCATTGTCAATCAGCGTACGAATAATATAATTGATTCGTGCTGAACTATTATCAAAAGAATTATCTTTTTCACAAATGATTGCTTTTATTTCTTCCAGATCACTGCCTGCTTGCAGACAGATACCTCTTCCTCTTTTTCGAATCAGACAGTACCCATTATTATCACAAAATTCTCCGACCTCTTTCAAATAGGTATTGACACTTCTCTCTGAAATATGGATAAGCTGTGCAATCTTTTTAGTTGTAACATAGATACCATTTTCTTCCACCAATACTTTTAATATATCCTTTGCCCCTTGAGATAACATAGCTTTTCTCCATTTTTTCATCTATCGTTATGATTCTATGATCACGTTTTTCACTCCGGCATCCTGAGCCCAGGTTTTAAACTGTTCCATTTCTGCTGAGGTGTATTTCGGCTGTTTTTCTTTAAAACAGAACTCCCGGTCAACCAGGTGGTATTTGGCTTCTGCCAGAGGATTGTAATTTAAGATCTCGTATTTTACATCCGGATATATTCCGCTGATAAATGCTGCAATTCCCATGATATTGGCTTTGTCTGTTGTGATTCCGGGAATCATCGGAGTACGGACAATCACCTGGTCTTTGATTTCTGAAGTAAGAAGAATCTCCATATTCGCCTTGATCCGTTCATTGGAAACTCCCACATATTTTTTATGGGCTTCATCGTCAATTAATTTGAGATCTGCAAATGACATATCCAGATGTGCCAGCACTGTCCGAAAGGCTTTCTCACTGGCGTAGAGGGAAGATTCCAAAGCAGTATGAATCCCTTCTTCCCGGCAGGATTTCAGAATTTCCGCTGCAAAAGAATACTGCATCAGCGGTTCGCCACCGGACAGGGTAACTCCTCCTCCATGACGGAAAAATGCTGCGTCTTTTCGGATTTCTTCCATGACTTCCTGAACGCTCATGATTTTGGCATCCATCTCCAAAGCGCCCGATGGGCATTCATAAATCATTTTCTCCCAGTCCTCTTCTGCTTTTTTATAAAGATGAACCTTTCCATCTGTGCATGTGCAGCCTCCATTTTTGCTGAGGGCAGCACAGGTATTACAGTGAATGCAGCGATTTTCAAAATAAACCGGCAGAATTTCCGGTGCGATTCCTTCCGGATTCTGGCACCAGACACAGGATAACGGACATCCTTTTAAAAAGACAGTTGTCCGTATTCCCTCCCCATCGTGAGTGGAAAATCTGCGGATATCAAATACGTTTCCATTCATATTTTTAAATATCTCCATAACTTGTTCTTGCGATAATCTCGTCCTGAAGGTCTCCAGCTAATTCTGTAAAGTATGCAGTGTAACCAGCGACACGTACGGTAAGGCTACGATACTGTTCCGGATTTTTCTTGGCTGCAAT
>JAQYIU010000095.1 GCA_028721415.1 Lachnospiraceae bacterium
CAGGCGGAAAAGCTGGCAAATGACATGGCTAAAAAAAGTGATAATTTCCAAGATACAGATATGGAACTTCCGGTTTTAAGGTATTCAGGCAAAAGATTCCGTGCTCAAGAAGTCTACAAGGGAAACTACAAATACTTTGAAAGTGACCTTATTCCGGAGGAATCGCCGAAACTTGTTATTGCTCTTGTGATAGATGAGTCCGGTTCTATGTCCGGTCAGAAAATAAAATACGCGCGGCAGCTTGCTCTTACCACCTACCTGTATTGCAAAAAAATCGATGCGAAAGTCTTAATTATAGGACACTCTACATCAATGTCTGATAATAATGTAAATACTGCAGGTAGCGGTGGAGTAACAATTATGTGTTATTCTGACTTTGATAAGGACGATGAAAACGATAAATATCGTATTATGAACATTAATGACAGAGGCTGTAACCGTGATGGATATGCTTTACGCTATGCAAAAGAAAAGCTTGTTCAAGAATCCGGAGACAGGAAGCTTCTCATGATTGTTTCTGATGGCAGTCCGAATGACACCGATTATCAAGGTACCGTTGCGGCAAAAGACCTTCAGGAAATAGTTCGTGAATGTAACAAGGAAGATATTGGTCTTCTGGCCGCTGCAATTGACAGTGACAAAGATACAATCAGAGCTATTTACGGCAAAGAACACTTCCTCGACATCACAGATTTGGAAAAGCTCCCTACCCTTCTTACACAGAAAATAAAGGCGCTTTACCAATAAAGCATAATTTAAGAGCAGTCTAAATGGCTGCTCTTAGGACTGTAGATAACCGCCATGAATATCACAAGATATTCGTGGCTTTTTTTCGTAAAAAGTCAAATCGCTGGAAATTTTCATATATAATCTAATTTCGTGGGAATGAAATATCGTTGAAAAAACCGAATGGAATTTTTAACCTTGCTATGCGACGCAGCTTAACTTTTTATGCATAGTTTTAAAAAAATATAAAAATATTTTGTTAAATTATTGACAAATATTCGTTTTTCATTTACAATTAGCAATAACATTATAGCTATATATGTTTTATAATTTAATGCTACCGCTGAATTTATATTGAGGAGGTAACAATGGTTATTAAGAAAATAAAAACAATTATAGTTATAGCCATATTATTGTTTGTCATTTTAATGACAGAAAATGCAAATGCCGCTACTGCTACGCATAATGGCTACGAAGTCTTCTCCGCAGCTGTTGAAGGTCAAGGAATACTTGTATCTTGGGGTGTTAATTGTGGGTTGACTGTAGAATACGATAATACTTCAATGCCATATAAGGCTACAAGATTAGGTGCCGTAGCATATATACACCCACCTCGCGCCGGTGGGATTTCGAATGGTTTTGTAGATGTTTCTATAACAGAAACCGTTGATTTTTCCTCTAATACAACAACGCGGCATATTCTGCGACCACCAGCATCATATTGGATGACATCAAGTGGAATTTTTCCATCGCCCTCGCACATTTATTTTAATTTATATTGTACAATGAATCAGTACTTTTATTATGGTCTCGAAGAAAGAGGAGATTTTCTCTTCACATATGAAGATGCCAATTTATACTATAAAAGGACTTATACAGGGACATTGTACATAGGCACACCAAAATAGTAATGGAGGTATAAGAAAATGAAGAACCGCAAATTTATTATTATAATAGTGACTCTTATACTGTGTGTTTCTCTTGGAATAGCTGTTGCTTCAAGTAAGGATTTCCCTGGTAAAAAAGAGGCTACGCAAATAGGGATTGAAATGTCGGAATCTGTAAATGCGTTAATAGACCCGTCAAAAAAAAGTGATGAAATAACAATGGGAGTCGTTCTTGGTGAAAAAATTTCAAAAGATTATTTTAACTGGGAATATAGTCTCTGCAAAGCAACCGGCTCAAAGGAACCTGCAAAACGAGCATGGGAACTTATAAAACTTGAAATATATGAGCGAAACCTTGCTATAAAAGAAGGTTTTATGCCTACTCAGGAAGAAATAAAGAAATGTTCTGATGAGATGAGAGCTGTGGTAGAATCCACCGAAGATAGCCACAATCTCGTCCGTACAATCGCAAAGCAAATGAACATGACCGAAGATGCGTACTGGAATGATTATCAGGCAAAGTATGAAGCACCGCTTCAGCTAATACATAGCCGCGTGGATGAATATCTAAAAAAGAACAACCTTGCAAAACCTTCTCCTGATGAAATAGAGGGAGAAATCTATGAGATTAATTATTTCAATTCGCTCAATTAGCTTAAATGGTTTCTGAGCCATTGCTCATGAAGCACTTTGCCCACATTTTGAGAGCAGTCTAAATGGCTGCTCTTTTTTTCTTGCTCTTTTTTCTTATGTATGATATATTTAACTTGTGAATGCCCCTTTTGAGGGCTTTCCCAATCTTTAGTTTTGAAAAAAGGAGTCGAAAGACGAGGCCACTGAAAAAGTGCCTCTGATTTGAAGACCGTCTTAACACAAAAGAAAAACCGATGATTTTTCATCCATAAAGATGAGAAATCGTCGGTTTTTTAGTATAATAGAGATAGAATACAGAAAGGCGGTATCTCGATGTTACAGGTACAGGAACAATTGCAGTTTTCAACTTATCAGACCCTTTATGATATTGTGGTTCCACAGAATAATATTTTACGGAAGATGAAGGAACTTGTTGATTTCAGTTTCATTCAAGAAGAGTTGAGCAAAAATTACTGTCTCAATAATGGCAGAAATGCAGTATCCCCCATCAGAATGTTTAAGTATTTGATTTTGAAGGTAATGTATGATCTATCTGATGTTGACGTCGTTGAGCGTTCAAGATATGATATGTCTTTCAAATATTTCCTGGATATGACTCCGGAAGAACCTGTTATCGAAGCCAGCTCTCTGACGAAATTCCGCAAGTTACGTCTAAAGGACATTGGAATGCTGGATCTATTGATTGGAAAGACTGTAGAAATTGCAATAGACAACAATCTGTTAAAAAGCCATGCCATCATTGTGGATTCAACCCATACAAAAGCCAGATACAACCAAAAGACTCCAAGAGAGGCTCTTGCAGAACTTTCAAAGAATCTACGAAAAGCCGTCTATCATGTCGATGAGTCTATGAAAGAAAAAATGCCAAAGAAACCCAATACCGGTATTTTGGAAGACGAAATTGCCTACTGCAAAGAATTAATTGGACTCATCGAAAAAGAGGATAAACTTTGCATTAATCAGAATGTAAAAGAAAAACTGAACCTGCTGGGAGAAAATGTGGAAGACAATCTAGAAAAACTGGAACTGTCAAATGACACGGATGCAAAAATCGGACACAAGACATGCGATACTTCTTTCTTTGGGTACAAGACACATCTCGCAATGAGTGAAGATCGGATTATTACTGCGGCTGTAGTGACATCCGGTGAAAAGCATGATGGAAAGCAGTTGAAGGAACTGGTCGAAAAAAGCGAAAAAGCAGGTTTTCCTGTAGAAGAAATCATAGGCGATGCTGCATATTCCGAAAAAGATAATCTTGAATATGCAAAGGAAGAAGAAATTAAACTGATATCAAAGCTCACCCGTACGGTTACACACGGACCAAAACGAAAGAATGGGGACTTCGAATACAACAAGGATGCCGGGATGTATGTATGTCCACAGGGTCACATGAGTATACGAAAAACCAGTAATCGTCCGAAAAAACATGCCAAAGAAGGAACCGGTACGGTAGAAACCTATTTCTTTGATGTTGAAAAATGCAAACACTGTCCTAATCGTGAAGGCTGCTATAGAGACGGTGCAAAAACAAAAAGTTATTCCGTAACCATACGTTCAAATACCCATACAGAACATCAGGCGTTTCAGGAAACGGATTACTTTAAGGAACGTGCACGGGAACGTTACAAAATTGAAGCAAAAAACAGTGAACTGAAGCACAGACATGGTTATGACGTGGCGTCATCATCAGGTCTGCTTGGTATGGAACTACAGGGAGCAGTGACTATATTTACAGTAAATATGAAAAGAATCCTGCGGTTAATGGAAGAAAAATAGGCAGGTATAGCATTAAAAAACCGACGATTTCTCATCTTTATGGATGAAAAATCATCGGTTTTTCTTTTGTGTTAAGACGGCCTTCAAATCAGAGGCACTTTTTCAGTGGCCTCGTCTTTCGGCATCTCTTTTTCTATTATGTACAATCAGAAGGGACTTGAATCCGAGAGAATGTAAAAATCTTTTAAAAGCTAAAAAGTAGACCTTCTTTTTTAAATTTCAATGATTAGCGAACCCTAAGGGTCTACGTTTAAAAAAACTGTTACAAAGTTTCCTTTACATGTACACTGAAAAGTAAACCTGCATTTGCATTTTTCAATGGCTTCAAGGTTTAGCAGGTTTACTTTTCATCTTCTGCATATCAATTTATAAGATTAAGAACAGCAAAAAGTAACCCCTTTTTTCTACTTTTCAACGATTTGTGGCTTTTCAGGTTTACTTTTTCATTTTTGAAATAAAAGAGAGCACCTGACTTCAGCAAATATGCACATTTCCTACAACATTTACAACATTTTGGCAGTGCAGCATTCAGGCATCGATTGAAGGTAAGGCTTAGAATACAGGCAATGCAGCGTTTACTCTAATTTTATGTTTTTTTATGTTAATTACACTAGATTTAAAGTAATAAATAATTATTTTTGTATAATAATTCAAAAAAACTTGCATTCACTACTGTAAAGTAGTAAAATACCACCATCAGTAATA
>JAQYIU010000096.1 GCA_028721415.1 Lachnospiraceae bacterium
GGCGAGGATGTCAGTGAAACATTTGATCTGAGAGAATATCAAAAAGGGGACAGCATTCGCACTGTTCACTGGAAACTTTCCGGAAAGACAGATGATCTGTTGGTAAGAGAATTCAGTCGACCGGCAAATTACAATACGATTTTACTGTTTGAATTTCACAGAAGACCAGAAGAAGATTCAGACAGTAAGCATTCCATCAATATGATTGCTTACCTTACCAGAGCGGTGATGGAAGGACTCTTGCAATTAAACATGGGACATCAGATTGGATTTGTGATCCGGGGAACTCTCAGGATCAATACGATAGATTCTCAGGATGCCGCTGCACAGATGGTGGAGAGTATGATGAGTATGAGAGCGGAAAAAGGCAGTACGGATATGATACAGACTTTTCTGAAACTGGAAATGTATCGTCAATATACAAAGGTAATTTATATTACAGAACGTTTTGACGAGCGGGCGGTGTCAGAATTGAGCAGGCTGGTGAATGTATCAATTATTGTCCCACAGGAAGGAGAGGAAGACTATTACGATTCCAGCGGAGGGTATGATGTTCTTGATCTTTCTTCTGGAGAAATGGAAAAAAATGCAATCTATTTGTATATTTAACAGGAGTTGTTAAATGAGAAAGAAAACGATGACGGTGGTACCGGAACGCCGGGAAAAACAAAAAAATGATATTTGGTTGTCTACTGCAACAGACTTTTTCTTTTGCCTTCTTTGTCTGTTCGGAAGTATCGGTCTTTTTTCAGCTCTGCCAGCAGTGGGAGAAATGAAATGGGCTCTTGTGGGAAGCGGATGGATTACCTGTGGCATCTTTTTCCTCAGCAGAAAAAATGAGAAGACAGATCTCCTTGCTCCGGTTTTCCTGTTCCTGGCAGCTTTGTCGCTGTTCTTTTTAAGAACCTCATCGGTGGCAAAAGGATTGCTTATGGTAATTAACCAAATATTGGATCAGTGGAATCAAACCTTATCGACCTATCATAGTGCATTTGCAGTGGCCGGAGTGACACAGGGAGATCTCCGGATTACAGCAGTGATACTGGGAATTTTCCTGGGCTTGCTTCTTTGTTATGTGGTGTGGTACCGATGGATGGCAGTGTGTAGTATACTTGTGTTTGTCCTAGCAGGGCTAAGTTGTTTCCTGCATTTATATGAAAATATGTTTTCCGGTATTCTGCTTGTTGCAGGCTGGATTGGAATCTGGGCTGGAGAAGTGTTGGAGAAAGACACCGGATGGAGGAAACGACTTTTCCTCGGATTCTGTGTTCTGATTGTCGGGGGATTGGGAGTTATTTCTTTAAAAGGTTACCATAAATCCGATAAAATTGTTGCCATAAAAACAGAATTACAGGAGACGATGCACCGGCTGCGCTATGGAGAAGATTCTCTGCCGAAAGGAAATCTGAAAAAATCAGGGAAACTGTTAGAAAAAGGGGAGGATGAGAACACCCTTCAACTTTCCTTTGAACATATGGAGGAAATGTATTTAAGGGGATATGTGGGTGCGATCTATGATGGAGATTCCTGGAGTCAGTTGCCAAATGAAGCTTATCAGGGAAAACAGACAGGAATGCTCGAATGGCTGGAAAGTCAGCAGTTTTCTTCTGTGTTTGAATATGCTTCCTGCTGGAATATGGAAAAACAATATGGGAATGGCGAACAACAGCAACTTGTCGATTTGGAATCAGAATCCTTTACAGTAATCAATAATGGCGCCGACAGAGAGTATATTTATGTTCCTAATACGGTGCAGGATGTAACCGATGTCCGATACAGAACAAATCAGGATTGGCAGCTGAAGGCTGCAGGATTTCCAGGAGCCGCAAAATATCAGTTTCAGGCATTAACGGGAGTCCAGCCGACAGAAATTATGACAGAACCCCAATGGCTTACGGAAGAAAATCAAAAAAATATCCAGACTTATCGGGAAAGCGAGGCAGTATATCGAACTTTTGTGAAAGAACATTATCTGGATATCAGTAAAGAGCAGAAAGAGCAGATAGAACAACTATTCTTTTCCGGTGACAGCTGGAAAAAAGAGTGGGATAATGAAGAGAAGACAAAAAGTATTTACAGTGCCACTTCAAGAATTCGTCTGATTTTGGATATCCTGGCAGATTATACGGAACATCCCGATGACTTGCCGGAAGATACCGATTTTGCCATATGGTTTCTGAAAGAAGGAAAAAAGGGAAATTGCGTTCATTTCGCTACGGTTGCGGTTCTGGCATATCGCACTCTTGGAATTCCTGCAAGATATGCAGAAGGATATTACGTCAGTAAAGATCAGGCTGATCAGCTGGAAGAAGAGGGAAAAAATCAGGTTCAG
>JAQYIU010000097.1 GCA_028721415.1 Lachnospiraceae bacterium
CCATGACGGAAAAATGCTGCGTCTTTTCGGATTTCTTCCATGACTTCCTGAACGCTCATGATTTTGGCATCCATCTCCAAAGCGCCCGATGGGCATTCATAAATCATTTTCTCCCAGTCTTCTTCTGCTTTTTTATAAAGATGAACCTTTCCATCTGTGCAGGTGCAGCCCCCATTTTTGCTGAGGGCAACACAGATATTACAATGAATACATCGATTTTCAAAATAGACCGGCAGGATTTCCGGCGCGATTCCTTCCGGATTCTGGCACCAGACACAGGATAACGGACATCCTTTTAAAAAGACGGTTGTCCGTATGCCCTCCCCATCATGGGTGGAAAATCTGCGGATATCAAACACTTTTCCATTCATATATTAAATGTCTCCATAACTTGTTCTTGCAATGATTTCGTCCTGAAGGTCTCCGGCTAATTCTGTAAAGTATGCGGTGTAACCTGCCACACGTACTGTAAGGCTACGGTACTGTTCCGGATTTTTCTTGGCTGCAATCAGATCTTCTTTTCTGACTACATTAAACTGAATATGCGGAATCTCCAGATCTACAAAAGTCCTCAGGAAGTTGGCAAATTTCTGTACCCCGGTTTCTGTGGAAAAGAATTCAGGCAGGAATTTCATATTGAGAAGACCGCCGTTGGTGGTACATGTTTTGTCCAGTTTTGAAACAGATTTCAGGACAGCTGTCGGTCCTTTGATATCTCTTCCGTAAACCGGTGACATTCCACCATCTGCCAGCGGTTCTCTGGCATGACGTCCATCCAGGCTGGCACCGACATTTTGTCCCATCGGCACATGGGCAGACACTGTATACATACCGGTATGATATGGACCACCTCTGTGATTGGTGAAGGTACGAAGGCGATCTTTAAAGTAATTAGCCCATTTTGCTCCCATGGCATCCACAAATTCATTATCATTTCCGTATTTTGGCACTTTATTTAACATCACGGTTCTCATGAATTCGTATCCTTCAAAATCATGTTTTAAAGCATCCAGTACTTCTTCTTTTGTAAAACGTTTTTCATCATATACCAGTTGTTTTAAGGATGCCAGACTGTCAGCCAGGTTTGCTACCTGAATCATCTGGATTCCGGAGAGATTGTATTTCGCTCCTCCGGCAGTTACATCAATCCCTTTTTCCATACAGTTATCAATGGTTGCAGAAAGGAACGGAGAAGGGAGAAGATCAATATGGGCTTTTTCCACTTCCTCACAGGCGAGAAGCATTTTGTCCATAAAATAATCAATCTGTTTGCTCAATGCTTCTTCCACATCTTCAAAGGTCTCATATTCCGGCAGACTTCCGTAATTCGGTGCAATCTGTTCTCCTGTAAGTAAACATACACCACCGGTCAAAGTCACTTCCAGAGCTTTATTCAGATTAAACATGGCAGAATCACTCCAGCCTAGATTGTTCCCCTGGGTGGTCAGTTCCACACAGCCGACAATGGCATAATCCAGTGCATCTTTTTCTTCAATCCCCAATTCTTCAATGGCAGGAACCACCGCTTTATCGTTAAAGAACTGCGGCATACCACTTCCGAGAGCCACGGTACGAACTGATTCTTTCAACAATTCTTCCCCGGTTTCTTCGTGAAGTCTCACAGAAAGGTTCGGCTGTGGAAGTCCGATATGTTTTTGTGCTGCCAGAAACAGGAAAGACAGGTCGTTGGAATAGTCTTTTCCGTTCTCGTCCTGACCTCCAATGACAATATTGAAACCAATCGGGAATCCTGCAAAATATTTCGCTCCGCCAGAATTTCTCATATATACAATTTCATTAAATTTCAACCACATGCACTCGATAATTTCCAGTGCATCCTGTTTTGTCATGGTTCCGTCAGAAATACTCTTCTCATAATAGGAAATCAGATGTCTGTCCAGTCTTCCCGGTGAAAAAGAAGAAGCGTTGGATTCCATCTGTAAAACAACAAATAAGAACCAGGTTGCCTGTACGGCTTCGTGGAAACTCTCTGCCGGACGAACGCTGATGTTTTTACAGATTTCTGCAACTTTTTTCATGGAAGCTTTCGCTTCGTCTGACTGCGATTCTGCCTTTTCCAGCAAAAGATCATGATATCTCATCATGAAATTCTGTACTGCCTCCATCACGATGGCAACACTCTGATAAAACTCTATCTGGCTTTCTTCCTTTGCTGTCTGTAATTTTTCTTCTGCCATCTTGCGGTATCCGGCAGGACCATACTGTAACCATTCTGGTACATTCGGATTAATGTGTCCCTGAGCATGATCTTTCTGATTAATCTTTACAACTTTTTCAATTTCTTTGATTTCTTTTCCATACCGTTCATCCAGAACATCTTCCAGAGATTTTCCTTTCCAATAGGGATAGATTTCCTTTCGGAATGTCTCAATATCTTCCTCATGAACATTGAATTTATCCTGCGGTCTTGTCGGGAGAGTCTCAAACTCCCTGTCCACCCAGGAACTTCCGGCTTCCGGAAATACCACACCACCTCGTACCCCTGCAGTACGATTACCTACAATCAGTTCATCCGGATGTACTGTGATGGTAATCTTCTCCAGAGAAGCCTTAAGAGCCAATGCTCTCTGAATAATTCTCGATTTCCCCTCATTTTTTTTATATGTATCTGTAATAATCATCGCCTGTTCGATGGATGCATATCTTGGTTCGGATAAAATACGGTCTTTGATCTTTTTCACACGTTCGGTCTGAAATAATGATTTCATTTCAATCTCCTCCTAATCGAATTGTCTATTGTTATTTAT
>JAQYIU010000098.1 GCA_028721415.1 Lachnospiraceae bacterium
TTGTCATAGGCTTTTACATTTTTCACGCTGACAATTTCTGCCTCACAGATTTTTTGTCCATCTCTTCCCAGGGCACATCCCTTTGCACCAATTTCCGGAAACGGAAGAAATTCATAAGGTAATGTAACCGTTGCTGTTCCATCTCCGCAATCTTCATCCACAAGGAAAATCGCCTGACCGGAACAGCTTGCCACACACATACCGCAATTGATACACTGGGCATCTTCCACAACGATCGGAAGAGAAGTAATATTTTCTCCGATGGAAATACATCCTTTTGGACAGGCATCCTGACATGGATTACAAGGAATATTCTGGGTAC
The DNA here is from genome assembly GCA_028721415.1 of Lachnospiraceae bacterium. Classification (GTDB taxonomy): domain Bacteria; phylum Bacillota; class Clostridia; order Lachnospirales; family Lachnospiraceae; genus Anaerobutyricum. The sequence goes on from JAQYIU010000098.1 coordinate 323, forward strand.
ATTCCATCACCGGATGAATGCCACTCTGTGAGTGACTCCCGGAAACCGCTCGATTTCGTCATCCGATACATAGCCTTTTTTCAGTAAATTCTCGGAAATAGCAATGCCTTCTTCTGTCTGTTCAATGGATTTTCCTCTATTCTTTGGAGCAAACATTCCCTGTCTTAATCCATCCAGGGCACTGTCCAGTTCTTTTAACTCTGAATCCAATTCATCTTTATCGATATATCCCAGATATTCGGCAGCGGCGATTCCTGCCATTCTGCCTTCAATCATAGCATAGGAGGCCGCTTCGATGGCTGCGGATAATACGGAAGGACCGGCACCTACTACAATCAAATCATATCGTTTCATTTCTCTCACCTGCTATTCCTATTTCTGCTCTTCAAAAGGTTCTGCATTGACACCGTACTGAGTTCGCACATCCATGCCGGCTTTCAGCGGAGTGATACATGTTCTCAGATTCGGCACCCCATCCACCACCATGACACAGTCTGTACAGCGCCCGATTGCACAGAAAATTCCTCTCGGTTTATGTTCTTTTTTTGTATAACGATGCACCATCACTCCAGCCGCTTTCAGGGCTGCTGCGATTGGTTCTCCTTCATAACCTTTCATTTCTTTTCCATCAAAGGTAAAAGTTACAGGATTTCCTTTTTCCTGCTCTCCTAAAATCGGGTGTTCTGCAATTCTTGTTCCCATATGATTTCCTCACTTTCCCAGTTTCATTTCGGGTATATCTTATCCGATTTTTTCTAGCACAAATCTGGTTTTTCCCAAAGACGAAGTTTCATGCCCAATCCTAATTCTTTTGCTTTTTCATAACAGATTTTTCCCCATGCCACGTCTTCCACCGGCATGCCTCCTACAGAATAAACAAAACTCTGATCTTCACTGACTCTTCCCGTTTTTTTCCAAAAATAATGTCTCCTAAATCAGTGATTTCGTCTTTGGAAATAATTCCATCATGGGCCATATCAGTAAATTTAGATCCGATAATATTATTGGCCCCAAAAGATGGATAAGGAAACTCTTCTTCTTTTTTCTCTGTCATGATTTATTCTGATTTTGATTTATGAAACAAATTACTCTGGGTCAGAACCACCAAAAGGATCGTTCCCAGCAAAATAAGGGTTGATAAAGCATTTACATCCGGAGCCACCCCGCTTTTGATGCTTTCCATTACTTTAAGTGGATAAGTTTTGGTCTGACCGTTCACGAAATAACTGATGATGACATCGTCAATGGAAAGGGTAAAAGCCAGAAGGGCTCCACCTGCAATTCCCGGAGCCAATACCGGAAGAGTGATTTCAAAAAAAGTGACGATCCGATTCGCTCCCAGATCCATACTCGCCTCCTCAATGGAGTTATCATAACCGGTAAGTCTCGCCCTGACATTAAAGATGACAAAAGGGACACAAAAAGTTACATGAGCAAGAATCAACGTCAGCATACCTCGCGGTATATTTGTTTTCGCAAAGATTGTCAGCAGAGAAATACCCAGAACAATTTCCGGGATAACCACCGGGATATAAAGGAATCCGTTGATGATTCCTTTGCCTTTAAATTTATATTTATACATTCCTACAGCACCAAGAGTTCCAATGATTGTCGCCAGAATGGTACTCACTACCGCAATGATTATCGTATTTCCAAAGGAACTTAAGAGTGCCGTATTATCCCATAACTTCACATACCAGTCCAGGGTAAATCCTTTCCAGGACAGGTAGGATTTACTGGTCGTAGCATTCATGGAGTTTACCACAACAACCGGAATGGGCAGAAATAAAAATATATATACCAGCGCACAGAAGGCGATGTTTCCTATTTTATGAATTTTTGTTTTTTTCTTCATGATTCATCACACCTCCTACACACCAAGACTATCCATATCTCCACCGGCTTTCTGGTATATTTTCACCAGAATCAGAGTAACCACAATCAAAATGATCGACAATGCTGCTCCTAACGGCCAGTTATTTCCACTTTTAAACTGCCTTTCAATCAGGTTACCAATGACATCCGAGTTACCTCCACCGAGGATATTTGCCACAAAGAAATATCCAAGGCACGGGATAAATACCATGATACTTCCGGAGAAAATACCGCCGGAGGTAAGGGGAAGAATCACCTCGAGAAAAGTAGATACCGGTTTAGCTCCCAGATCCGAAGATGCTTCCAGCAAATTACCATCCAGCTTCTCAATGGCTGTATACAATGGAAGAATCATAAACGGGATTAAGCAGTAGACCATACCGAGTACTGTAGTTCCCTGTTTATAAATAAAATCTACCGGACCACTGGTAATATGTAAAAACTGTAACAGGCTGTTGAGCCATCCGGAGGATCCCAGAAACGTTCTCCATCCATAAATACGAATCAGAGAATTGGTCCAGAACGGAATGATGACCAGCATATACAGAAGTTGTTTTTTCTTGCTTTTTGTACGAGCAATGATATATGAAAATGGATATCCAATCAAAATACAGAGAATCGTCGTAATCAATGCAATGACAATGGACTGACCGTATATCTTCACATAATCCGGACTTAACAGCTGTGCATAATTCTCCAGGGAGAATTTAAATACAACATTGTAATAGGCATCCGTGGTACAAAAACTCATAATCCCCACATAAATGAGAGGCACTGCCACCAGAAGAATCAACATTACCGTCACAGGTCCAACCATCACGAAAGCCGGAAGTGTATTGGATTTCCATTCATGTTTTGAATGTTTTTTTCCCATATCCATCCCTCCTATGCTAATACAATGTTGTCGAGTGCTTCAAAAATAGAATTTTCTTTACTGTGAATCAGAACGGCATCTTCTTTATTCCAATATGGATAAATCCGGGAACCGATTGCCGGAAGACTCTGCCCTGCCAATCGTTCAATCTTAAGTTCGTTTCCATTTGGAAGTTCCACAATACATTTGATGACAGATCCGACATAAACATAATCTTTTACAAAGGCAGTAATTCCAAATCCATCCACCGGACTATCGGAGAATTTCATCTTTTCCGGTCTCACGGAAACTGTCATATATTCTCCAAAACGGAAGCCGTCACCAATGCCGGAAATAAATCCATTTTCTATCATGACCTGTACATGATCACCCTGAACAAAACTTACCGTTCCATCAAAAATATTAGTCTCTCCAATAAAGGTTGCCACAAATTTCGTCGCCGGCGATTCATAAATCTCTGTCGGTGTCCCCAACTGATCCAGAATTCCATCATGCATGATAGCAATTCGGTCACTCATGGTAAGTGCTTCTTCCTGGTCATGGGTAACATAAATAAATGTAATGTTCAGTTTCTTCTGTAATCGTTTCAGTTCCAACTGCATCTGTTTTCGAAGTTTCAAATCAAGAGCCCCCAGGGGTTCATCCAGCAGCAAAACTTTTGGTCTGTTGATCAGCGCTCTGGCAATTGCAACCCTCTGTTTTTGTCCTCCTGATAACTGGCTTGGATATCTTTTTTCAAAACCTTCCAACTGTACCAGTTCCATCATCTCGGTGACTCTCTCTTTAATTTCTGCTTTCGGAACTTTTTTCATTTTCAAGCCATAGGCAATGTTATCAAAAATGGTTTTGTGGGGAAAAAGAGCATAACTTTGGAATACTGTATTGACATCTCTTTCAAAAGGTTCTTTTTCCTCTATATTCTCGCCTTCTACCTTGATGGTTCCGGTAGTCGGCTCCTCAAAACCTGCAATCATACGAAGGGTGGTTGTCTTTCCACATCCGGAGGAACCCAGAAATGTAAGAAATTCTCCCTCTTCCACCGTAAGATTCAGATCTTTTACCACATGATTTTTTCCATATATCTTATTCACACCTTCGATTTCTACAATATGTCCCACTTGATCACCTCAAATCTTATCTGGAAAATACTTTCCTATAATGCTTTCTTTCCTCTCTCTCCGGTACGGATTCTGACTGCCTCTTCAATATTTCTGACAAAAATCTTACCATCCCCAACATGACCGGTCGCACAGATTTCTCTGACCTTCATGATGACTGGATCCACATCCTTACCTTCCACCACGACTTCCACACGAATCTTTGGCAAAAGATTGATGGTTGTCTTAAATCCTTTGATTTCATTCACACCATTTTCGTCCACGACACCTTTTTGGGTTCCACATCCCATAACGGTTGATAATGTCATACCACCACAATGAATTTCATCCAAAATATTTTTAATCTCTTCCAGCTTTTCTGGTCTGATAATCATCACTAATTCTTTCATTCTAAAATCCTCCTTCATGCAAACGGTTTCCTTTAACAAAAGAAAGGAGCCGTCATTTGCTGACAGCTCCTTTGCTCATGTACTCTTTATTAATTTATGTACATAATAATAATCTAATCTTATTCACTTTACAATTCACCAAAAATACCATTTATCTACTTATTTTTAAGTAAATCTACTCCTTTTCTTTAATGAGTTTGAACATCTGGACCCTTTTTTTATACCTAATTTGCGGTAAATATTCAAAATATGTTTCTTCAGGGTGTTCTCTGTAATGGTCAAATCAGTACTGATCTCATGGTTATCTTTTCCTTCCATGAGCATCTTAAGAATGGTATGCTCTCTTCTGGTAAGACCAAACTTTTCTACCGCTGCTGACACTGTAAGCTTCTCCTCTGCCAGATCCCCGCTCTTTTTATATTTGTAAAGCCGAAAAGCCAGATGATCTTTCAACATATCAAGAATAAAAATGTCATCATATTGAAAATTATCTTTTCCAAGAGTGCGATAAAACGTTATAACCCCGACAAATTCCTTTTCTCTCCCCATAATCATCTGAAGAGAATAATGCCAGTTATTTGGTTTATAGACTTTCTTGTAATACTCAGTCTCCACTCTTTTATCATCGGAAATAATATCGGTTTCCCGATAAATGAGAGACTACCCGCTGTACAGGATTCCCCTACTGTAATCGATATCATCATATACTTCCGATAAATCCTCTTCACAATTATACAATACCGGTGAAGTGAGTTTCTGTTCTCCATCTACAGAAGCCAGATAAAAATCCGCACTGTCAAAATCCACCAGCATTCGGATCTGTTCCAGAAGCTGCGTACGCATCTGCGTCATGTTTTCCATAGTATGAATTTTGTAAATAATACTATTCAATAATATCCAGTCATTTGTTTCAAGATTTCTCATAATATAATATCAAACTTCCTGTTCTTTTATATTTTTAAAATCTATTATATCATCAAACCATTTTATTTCCACAAAATTCTCCATCTACTGGTTTAATTCTTCCGATATCCAGACATTCTACAAAGGCCTGTACCATATCTGGATCAAATTGTTTTCCAGCTTCTTCCAACAGAATATTTCTGGCTTTTCCCAGCGAAAATGCTTTTTTATAACAGCGTTTTGAAGTCATCGCATCAAAAGAATCTGCGATACACAGTACTCTTGCCGTGGCAGGAATATCTTCTCCGGCGATTCTTCTCGGATATCCTTTTCCATCAAATCGTTCATGATGCCCGATCACTGCCGGAATGACATAATCCAGTGATGGCAAATGACGGATAATATCGATAGATGCCTCCACGTGTCCTTTGATAATCTCATATTCTTCCTGGGTGAGCCCTCCTGGTTTATTTAAAATATCTTCTGGAATCCCAATCTTTCCTACATCATGCAATAACGCTGATTGTCGGATAATCTCTACCACATCTTCGTTCATGCCCAGATATCTGGCAAGTTTTGTGGCATAGTAAGTCACGTTATTACAGTGACTGAACGTATAATGATCTTTTGCATCAATCGCTGCTGTCAAAGCATATATTGTCGATTCATACTCCCGATAAATATGTTCATGGTTTGGCTCTATCTGAAGATTATCTCCATTCTGAAGCATGGTGTCAAACACCTGAATCCCATTCTTACCCCTGTGCTTCACATGGTAAACGGCAAGATCAACATTATCAAGTAACTCCCGTACTGATTTTGCGGCAAACGGTGCCGCACTGATTCCCGCACTGACAGTAACCGCCTTTAATTTAATTCCATTTTCCTGATTGTTCATGTTATAAATCTGACTGCGGATGGATTCTGTAAGATTTCTGGCTGAGAATGCGTCATATTTCGGCAGCAGGATTGCAAATTCTTTTCCGCTGTATCTGGCAACATATCCATTTTCTCCGACACTGTAGCGAATGATATCCGCAATTCTTTTCAGACATTTATCGCCTTCCCTCAAACCATATAACTGATTATATAATTTAAAATCATCCACATTAAAAATCACCAATGCAATGGAACCTTTCCGGTTTTTCTCAAACTCCCGGTTCAGCACCTCATAGAAATACTTGCGATTAAGCAATCCTGTCAGCTCGTCGGTTCTGGCTTCTATGTAAGCCTGCTCATAAAGACGGGCATTTTTCACTGCAATCGAAGACACGGAGGTAATCGAAGATAAAATCTGCAAATCATTATACCCAATCCGATTCTTTACCCCATGTCCTGCCAGGAGAATCACTCCGGTCAACTGACCATCATCTTTCAGCCCGACACAGCATAGTACTCCCATCCGTTCCAGCTGATTTTTCTCACTTTCCCACATGGATTTATATTCTACGGTATAGCGAAACTCTCTGTAAATCAGCGGCTCATCATTCTTTTTTAACCACTGAATGATCGGATTTGTCTCATTCAGAGTAAAAGAAAGATCGCTGAGCGGCCGATTACTATATAATCCCTGATAAGGCTCTCCCGGCATTTTTTGCATACAAACATAAATACTCTCCACAGAGATGGTGTCTTTAATCATCTCGATGGTTTCATCCATGATATCCTGCATACGCAGAGTTTTGGATATGGCAGAACTAAACTTCTTAAGCTTTTCCGCCTGCTGGAGCTCTTCTTTTACAAATACATTGTTTACCAGAACTTTCCAGATAAAAGTGAATCCAAGATATGCCAACAGAAATAATACGGCAAAAATCAAAGGATAATAGAAATTATTAAATGGAACCAATTGTTTCACCACCGCCTGAATATACGGTGACAGGTTAACAAACAACGTCAAGGAAAATGCAAGACCAATACCATAGCATAATCCCTCAGAAGCCAGCATCTGAAGGCGGAAAAGTCTTCTCCGAATCAATGCATACAGTAATAGAAAAGCATTCAGCAAACCACTTAAAATGTCAATTGGAAACCCTTTAAAAAACGGCAAACCAATGGCAAGGTTGCCTACAAATAATAAGATCATTCCGAGAACAATCGGCTCAAATTGTTTACTCATACTGCGGCTTGCTCTACAGGCTCTGATAATGTTAAGAAATGCATATATAAGAATCAATGCTGCCAGAATAAAATAGACAGCAACCGTCCAATTAAGATCGTACTCAAAATACTGCGTTCCATTGCGTTCTACCAGGGAAGGATATTGCAGAAAAATTCCTCCTGGGATGTTAATGATAAAACAAAGAAGCACGAGTACGAGATATACCCGTTCCGGAAAGCGTCCGGATATTCCGATAAACGAATCTATAAACAGACAGTAGGCATATGGCAATAATAATATTCCCAATAAAGAAACCTGAAACCAGAACATATAGTTTGGCCAGAGACTCATACGCATAAAAACAGAGCCACCTGTCCAGAAAATCTGTCCAACCAGCACAACAAGAAAACTGTTCACCATTTTATCTTTTTTCGCTGCCAAAAATGTCAGCAGCATAAATCCGTAGCAAAACATTGCTATTATTGAAATATAACCATATGTTCCCATAGTTACCTCTTATCTAACAACATAAACTTTATCCTGCATTCGAATCAATTCCGAAAGATCATGATAGGAAGGACTCATCTGACGTATCTTGGTCCCAGTATGATACTCATAAGTCTGAAATGTTCCACAACGCAGTACTGTCACCTTGAGAGGATCCATCCCCAGTATTTTTTTCAGATCGCGATAATCCTGATCAATGTATTTGAAATATGTACTGAGCAGATCTTTTAATATCTCCGTACTCATCGCATGATTGATCAACGCATTCTGCTCCAGCTCCACATACATATGAAAATATGGGCGATGCTGTTCGTTATATTCTTTCACAGCCACCCAGTTTGTGATTGGTAAACCTGACAGTTTAATCACACTTTTAATTCCATTCTCAGAAATTCTTGTAAAACCGGCAATATCAATAATCCACGGCACACGGTCCACATACTCAAATCTTGGAATCACCGTCTGATCTTCCCGACTCTCCAGACCGACACACCGATACATATCTCCACAACGATATCTGGCACAAGCACCGCCTTTTAACACGGTAAGTACCAGCTCATACTTCTCTCCCGGTATCACCTCATCCATGAGATAGGTACGCGGGATGAAACTTGGATCTTCATAATTTTTAAGCATATCTGCTTCGGTAATAAATTCATAAAAACAGGTATCCGGGAAAAAATACATCCCATTTCTCGTCCAGGTTTCTGTTCCGATAATAGAAGGTTCTGTTCCTGCAAATAATTCCATGGGACGAATTCCCCATAATCTTTCCAGATCATCCTTATAACACTGGTTATCCGTTCCTGCTACCATAAATCCTTTTAACTTGAAGAGATCTTTCGGCAGCATCTTTCTTCCCTCTTTTCGACAGGTACTCTTTGCTTTCAAAAGACGATATACCATATGCGGTTTGCATTTCAGCAAACTGGATAAACTTGCCGAAGCACCGGAACCGGACATCTCAGAAAAGCTGAGACTCACTGCGTATGCAACGCTTCCCAGACCAAAGAAAAATTCCAGATCCCGCTTCATCGCCATCTTGAATCCCACTTTATTTCTCTGACTGAAACTCATATTCACTGCATCTTTTACTGCCGGTAAAAATTCGATGTCAATGTCTTCTCCCAAAGCCAACGGAAAAAGCCCTGGCGCATAAGGAAGCGGTGCCAGACCATAAAGAATCTTGTCCTTATCTGACACATCAAACTTTCCCTTTTCTCTGCTGGTAGAAAGAATCAGGCAGGCAACCACATTATTCTTATAGGTGTCAAGCATGCTTCTGGTATACGGAGCCACCTTAATGGGATGTTTGCCGCCTTCCCAGGTGGTCTGTATCCAGATGATTGGATTACCTGGTAACATATCCGGTCTCTTCGCAAGAAGAATATCCGCATAATCCTCATAGGTTGTAAGCGGTACCATCTGACGAAACTCATCCAGAGTTCTCGGATACTTTCCTTTCAAAATTGTCTGACCCAGTCCACTTCTGCTCCACAGCGTAATCTGCTCCTCCATCAGATGTTTCTGAATCTTCATAAAGCCATCCATGGTCAAATCAAGAAAGCCACAGTATTGCTGCCAGATATCATCATATTGTTGTTTTTTCAGCTTCTCTTTCAGATTCATTTCGTCACCTTTCGCCTCTGTTCCAACCGTTCCATGTTGAAATACATGTATAGACACTATCTCTATCAGGTATTAAAAAGGGAGTTGTTCTTTTATATTCTGCATAATTGGTAAATGTCAGGGGAAATATCCACAGATCCTGAAAAATGACATACAGCACATTCCATAAAATCATCAATAAGAAATAAATTCCTCTCCATGAAAAACCAACGATTCCCCATAAGCATAGATAAAGAGCTGTAAACCAGAGAATCCCCGGATGTCTGCATAAAGCATACATCCCTTCCGTACACGCCAGTCTCTCTTTATTTTCCTTCAGATATGTCTGATCAAAAGGCAAAGCGAAAAAAAGCGTATAGATTAACACAAGGAGAAAAAATATACTCGCCACAGCACAAAACATTCCAATCGGCTTTTTTAACCGTCCGAAATCACATAGATTTATCATCGTTCCCACTGTTGCAATCACAAGACACAAACTTCCAACGCCAAAAAACTGCTGTAATATGGTATTCTTCATTTTGATGCTGTTAATGTCATAAACAAAATACAGGACAAATCCTACTGTCCCCAAAAGAATCATTCTCATATCATTAATCTTTTTCTTATTTTAATTCAAACTTCAAAAAACATAATATTTTTCTCATTATATCGCATTTTATTTCTTCCATCAAGGCGAAAAAAATGTCATTTTATTCCAAATTATGATATTTTTCTAACAAAAAAAGAAGAAACCCTTCGAATACATTGATATGATCATGTAATCGAATGATTTCTTCTTCAAATCCGTGCACAGTCTACGCCCGGATATCAATTATCTTCATAGGATTCATCAAACTGTAATAAAGAAATTTCTTTGATTTTTTTTCCTTTCGAAAGGCCACATTTTTGCATCCCTTCTTCAATCATTTTCTCTACACATGCAGAATCTAATTTTACAGTTGAATTATCTTCCAGTCTGACGAGATAACTATGGGAAGGAGGATTTTTTTCCCTGCATAATCGATATGCATTTCCCCTGTCCAGTGCTCCCACTTTTTCGAGGGCATCCATCGTTCGATACACCGTGGCCATTCCTATCCCCGAATCTTCCTTCAAAGCCAGATAATATACTTCTTTACAACAACTAAATTTTTTATTGAGAATAATATCTATCAATATTTTCCTTTGCTTTGTGATGCGGAATCCCTGTTCTCTAAGACTTTCTATCACTTCTTTTCTGTTATTTTCCATGACAATGGCCACCACAGTGACTGCAATCCTGTCCGCAATGTAATGATTTTCCGGCTTTTTTATCCTTTACCATGCTGCAAATGATAAACCCTACTACTGCAATCAGTCCAACAAGCACAATTCCTGTTCCCATTTTATCAAGCCTCCTGTTTTCTTCAACTCATTAAAGCAGCTCCTGCAACAATCTATGCTTTGATATTTCCTGCAACACTTTTTGTAACTTTGAGATTTTTACTTTCTTTATAAGGACGGAACAGCAGATACAGGAATCCGATAATCAATAATACTGCCACGACTGTTCCAATTCCAAATGCTCCTGTTGTGATAAGTGTTCCAATCTGATAGACGCACAGGGAAACAACATAAGCAAGCAATGTCTGATATCCGATGGCAAACCAGAACCATTTTGCATTGTTCATCTCTCTTTTGATTGCACCCATTGCTGCGAAACAAGGGGCACAAAGAAGATTAAATACAAGGAAGGAATAAGCAGCTACCTGAGTGAAGGCTCCGGCAAGAGTTCCCCACATTTCTACTCCATCTTCTGCTACTTCTCCAAATCCATACAGAATACCAAAGGTTCCTACTACATTTTCTTTGGCTACCAGACCGGTAATTGCTGCAACCGCCGCTTTCCAGTCGCCCCAGCCCAGCGGAGTGAAAATCCATGCGATGGCAGAACCAATAGCGGCCAGAATACTGTTATTCATGTCTTCAACCATTCCAAAGCTTCCACCTTCAAATCCAAAGCTCTGAGCAAACCAGACAAAAATTGTAGAAAGAAGAATGATGGTTCCTGCTTTTTTAATAAATGACCATCCGCGTTCCCAGGTACTGCGGAGTACATTTCCTACTGTTGGAAGATGGTATGCAGGAAGTTCCATAACAAATGGCGCCGGATCTCCAGCAAACATTTTTGTCTTCTTTAAAATAATTCCGGAACAGATGATAGCTGCTATACCTACAAAATATGCACTTGGTGCCACCCATGGAGCTCCATCAAATAACGCTCCCGCAATGAGTGCGATAATCGGAAGTTTTGCTCCACACGGAATAAATGTTGTCGTCATGATCGTCATTTTTCTATCTCTGTCATTTTCGATGGTTCTGGATGCCATGACACCCGGAACACCACATCCTGTACCGATCAGCATCGGGATAAATGATTTACCAGAAAGACCGAATTTACGGAAAATACGGTCCATAATAAAGGCGATACGAGCCATATATCCACAACCTTCCAGAAATGCAAGGAAGAGGAAGAGGACGAGCATTTGCGGTACAAATCCAAGAACAGCTCCAACACCGCTGATAATACCATCTACCAGAAGTCCGGTCAGCCAGTCTGCACATCCGATTGCCTCCAGTCCATTCTGCGCCGCAGGAATGATCCACTCACCAAAAAGGGTATCATTGGTCCAGTCTGTAAGAACCGCTCCGACAGTGGTGACAGACACATAGTATACAATGAACATAACTGCCGCAAAAATCGGAAGTGCAAGGAAACGATTTGTCACAATCCTGTCAATCTTATCGGATACTGACATCTGTTTTTTCACCCGTTTTTCATAACAGTCTTCTATTATATTACCAATATAATTATATCGTTCACCGGTAATAATACTCTCTGAATCATCATCCATTTCATTCTCACAATTTACAATGTCTTCTTCTATATGTGCTAAAATAGATTTATCAAACTGCAGACTCTCCTGCACTTTTTCATCACGTTCAAAAAGTTTTACCGCATACCAACGTTCCATACTGGCATCGACACGACCGGAAATCGCTTCTTCAATATGTGCAACGGCATGTTCCACACAACCGTCAAACTTATGAGCCGGCTGAATTTTCTTTCCGCTTTTTGCGATAGCAACTGCTCTCTGAATTAACTGATCAATTCCTTCACCTTTTAAAGCAGAAATCTCAACTACTTTACATCCAGTGTCTTTGGAAAGACGTTCCAAATTCAATTTCTCTCCATTTTTTCTCACAAGATCCATCATATTAACAGCAATTACGACTGGAATTCCCAATTCGGTAAGCTGTGTGGTGAGATACAGATTTCTTTCCAGATTCGTTCCATCAATAATATTGATGATGGCATCCGGCTTCTCATCAATTAAAAAGTTTCTGGAGACTACTTCTTCCAAAGTATATGGAGACAATGAATAAACACCAGGAAGATCCACCAGAATTGCTTCCTCTCCCTTAGTCGTATACCCTTTTATTTTCCCTTCCTTTTTCTCAACAGTTACTCCAGGCCAGTTTCCAACAAACTGATTAGAGCCTGTCAATGCATTAAACAATGTCGTTTTCCCACTGTTCGGATTACCAGCCAACGCAATTTTAACTCTCATCTGTTTCCTCTCTTTCAGTTATTATCTCTAAACTTATTTTAGTCAAAACTAACTCATGTTCAAAAAAAATAAAAGCTACTGCACTTCAACCATTTCTGCATCTGCTTTTCTTAAAGATAACTCATATCCGCGGACAGTCACCTCAACAGGATCCCCAAGAGGCGCTACTTTTCTAATGAAAATCTCCACATTTTTTGTAATTCCCATATCCATAATTCTGCGCTTTACTGACCCTTCTCCATGAACTTTTACAACCTTGACGGTCTGACCGCATTTTGCTTCTTTCAATGTTGCCACAGCTCAACATCCTCCTTATATCATAATTTTATTTGCCATTTCTTTACTAATCGCTACACGGGAATCTTTCACTTTCACAATCAGATTTCCATTAATTTCTGATATAACAGTGACAAAACCACCAAGTACAAAACCCAGGCTCTCTAAAAAACGTCTGGTATCATCTTTTCCTCCGATCTTTCTGATTGGAATCTCTCTGCCAGTTTCAGCCATCGTCAAAGGCATCATACTCCACCCGCTTTCTTAATTCTTCATATCAATATTAATAGCCATTGTAAGTTATTTCTTACGTTGGTTAGTATACTCTCACTACTGTTGGATGTCAATAACATAAATTGAGAAAAATTTTCAATAATTTTTTCTTTTATAAATGAATCCGATAAATTTCCTATTACATAAAAAAATAACCCCAAACCGCTTAACAAGCGGTCTGGGGTAGATAGACCTTATATATTATGGTACTTAATTATTGATTACTCGATGATAGAAGCAACACGGCCTGATTGAGTATAATCATTCATTCACTCCACTGCATTATCACCTAAAAAGGCTTTGTTTCTGCGGTTTTACGCATGCATGATTATTTTCTGATTAGTATGATCAACCACATATCTGTTGCAAATCTGTTGTATAATTGCATTTTTGTTGCAAAGTTTACGAATCCATTTCTCGGACTCTTTCCTAGAATATTATTAAATTTTTTGATAAATTCTCCATCGACTCTTTCTTCTTAGCTTCTGTGACCTCCGCATAAATATCCATCGTTGTTTTGATATCTGAATGTCCCATTACTGCCTGAATCACTTTTATATTCGTTTCATTTTCACAAAATCGAGTACAAAATGTGTGCCTGAAGGTATGACAGGAAAAATAAGGTAACATAATCGGCTCTCTTTTTTCTTTCCTGGCAATAACCTGTTCTTCTGCATTGTGACAATCCACAATTCTCCGAATAGCATGGTCTACCGAATTATGTTTATAGAGATTACCTAATTTATTTGTAAAAATAAATCCTGTGGCTCCATCTACCACTAATCGGCTAAATCCATTCTCTTTCTGATCCTCATAAAGTTCCTGCAACACATCATATACCTGATCCAACATTGGGATTTTCCGAATTCCAGCCTTTGTTTTTGGGGGTTCAAAACGAAATTCATAAGTATATGGGGCTTTTGTACCTCTTCGAAAAAATGTCATACTATGATTAATATCAATTATCCTGTTTACAAGGTCTACATCCTTCCATCTCAATCCACATATTTCTCCGATTCGACATCCAGTTCCTAAAAGAACTGTAAATAAAGGTCTCCAATCGTCAAAAAGAGGATGATCTGTTATATACTCCATCAGTTTCTTTTGTTCTTCGATGGTAAGAGCTTTTTTCATTATCCGTTCTCCTCCTTGTCTCCTTTTCACCTCCGAAAGGACTCTATCACTGGGATTCTTACGAATAATATCATCCCTTACGGCTAAATCGAAAGCAGGATGAAGTATACAATGCAGTGATTCCAACGTCTTCACTTTAACTCCACGCTCTATTAACTCAAGATAAAAATGTAAAACATCTGAATATTTAATATCTGCAATCTTTCGTTTGCCTATTCCATCTCTGCAAAAGCGATCATACATATAACAGTAATTTGCATATGTTGAACTGGCCAGATCAGTTTTAGTAGACATATATCTATCTACAACAAAATTTAAGTCAGCTTTTCCTGCCACATACAAATCTAAACCATCTAATTGATCTCTGAAAATTCGTTTTTCTTTTTCTCGCAGTTCCTGCAAAGTTTTCGCGTAAACAAAACTCCTTTTTCCATATGGATTAGTATATGTATAGACGTATCTATTATCTTGTGAACGTTGAATTTCGCCTTTTCTTAAAGCTCTTCCTTTATTATCTTTTCTTGCTTTTGCCATCTCTACTCCTTTATCCATATCAAAGGAAGAGATTCTGTATCTTACTAAGAACTTTGAAACAGTAATTCCAGAGCTCTTTGTACCACTTGTGTTATAGTCAGCTCATGTTCAGAAGCATACTGCATCAAACGGGAATACTGATCGTTTGCCAGACGAATACCTATGCTATTATTTTTTATTTCACTTTTTTTGGGTCGTCCCATTTTTGCCATTTGCTCACCTCACATTTCCAGCTAATTATAGTTTACTTTTTGTTAAACAAATTGTCAAGTAGCTTTCGTCAAACAACCTCTCCTTTTCAGATTCTAAAAGTTTCCAAATATTTTTCAAATACCTCACAGTTTACCAAAACCATTTTTCCAACTTTATATATAGCTCCCGCATCTTTTGCCAAATCTTGAAACTTTCTTAAGCTCATGCTATACATTTCTGCTCCTTCTTTATATCGAACAAACTTCTTCACTTTATCTTTCTTCATATAGTCCTCCATTCTTCGTACTCCTTTATCTGCTTATGAATAGATAGAATGAGTTTCTACATATTAATAAGCAGATAAAATTGTACTACAGGTGGCAGTTCATTACGCTGCCCACATCGGTCTTGCACCGTCATTAAAATTGACCGAATTTCTCCGGAAGTATCATTATTACGGATATATTTCATCGCCCAGTGTAACTGCTACACCTTTTTGCCAAATTCTCCTCGCTCCATACCTTTGCTTCAATATCATATTTCAACATTCCATCACGTTCACTCTATTAAGAGCAGATATCTCATGGCGAATCCGCCCAGTGGCTCCACATATCCTCACGTCCTGTAAACAATACCATATATAATTGTCAATGTACACATACTCAAATATTTTGAAAGGGAAATTTTGAAACTGATTATGCGATATTAAACTCCAGAACTTTTGTAATCAGCCTGGTTTCCAGACGTCTGCGGAGTGTCTCATCAATGCAATAATGAATCTGACCATATTCATCATACATTTTCCGGATTGACAATTTAATTATGTATCCTTCGTAATGATCTACAACTTCATTGATTGCGTCCACATTACCTTCTGATGCTGCCTTAATTATATGGAAAGGCAGCAGATCAGCTTTTTTTATCTGTTTCTTTTCCTCCATCTAAAGTTCCCTCCATAATTTTTTTCATTTGTTCAAGAGACCGTTTCCGATGCTCATGAATCGTACTGCGTACCAGATTCATTTCTCTGGCTATCTCCGCATCACTCATGTCCATGAAATAAGACAGCAAAATCACATTTCGTTTCTTTTCTGTTAGTGACTGCAATGCTTCAGCAATCAACGAATCCTTTACCTCAATGTCATATCCCATAACCCGGAATTGATAATTATCCAGATTATAATCATCTGTCATAAACAGTTGTTTTATTTCCTGTTCAGATAATTCGGAAAAAAGGATTTCATGCTTTCTCCGATACGCCAAATGATTTTCATAGTCTATAACCTCATTTTTCAATATCTTTTTGCAAAAAGCATCAAATTGATGAATAATTGTTTTTTCTAAAAAGGAAGAAGATTTTTTACCCATTCGAGTTCACCTCCTTCCTTATTCAGATTGCAATCAAATAATAGTGATTCATTTTCCCTTTCACTTAATATCACGATTGAAACACCCTAAATGTTCGGGTCTTCGGCAAATTTTTTAAAAAAATAAAAAAAAGCCCAAATAGATGATTTTCATCCATTGAGCTCCTATAAAACAAGAATAATAAATATATTATATCATATTATTATATTTATTAAAAATTATTATAATTAAAAAAATACTCGTATTTTGTTATATAACTTCATACGAGTATGTAGAATTGATATCTGCATTTATATTATTAAATTACAATTAATATAAATTTTAGTACTGTCTTTTTTCAATTTTAGATGACATATAATTAAAAACAGTATCAAACAATAAAACAGCCGAAGCAAAGACATTCTGAATAGGAAAAATAGCCATAGTATAAGATCCAAAAAATAAACAACAACCTACCAATATACTAATTACAGTCATTATCAAACGAACAAATAAACATTTTTCCTGCTCATTAATTAACAAAACACTAAAATATGCAATGATTATTGGAAATAAAGTCTGCACTATCAAACTCATCCATGACTGAAAAGTTATTGTTCGATAATTATCTGCTACTCTATAACAAAATGGATACATTGACGCCACAATCACTAATAATACTGATATAACAATATCCTTTCTTTTATTCATTTCTATTTTCACTCTCCTTGTATTATTTTATATTATTTTTAAATTGTTTTAGCTTCCCATCTGTCATTCGGTATACCGTATCACACAAGTAATGAATGTCCTCCATATCATGGCTGGCAATGAGAATTGTTTTTTCTTCTCTCTTTAACTGAAGAAAAAGTTCTCTCATAAGTTCTACCCCCTGCTCATCTAAACTATTCATTGGTTCATCCAATAAAATGATATCCGG
>JAQYIU010000099.1 GCA_028721415.1 Lachnospiraceae bacterium
ATCTTACGTTCATCTAAATTCATAACCTTCTTCCCTTCTTTCTTAGTTATTAGCACTCATTTGTATCGAGTGCTAATATCTTTATACATAAGTTATCACTATCTCTATTTCTTGTCAAGCATTATTTTCTAATTTTTTCAATAAAAGAAACCATTCGATTACCGCAAATGTCATACTGCTATGTAATCAAATGGTTTCCTATATATTATCACTGGGTCATCCTAAAAGAAAATCCTCAAAAATCCGATTGCTTACATCAATCCCTGCATCGGTAAGTTTCAGGACGTCGTCTTCCACCTGCAAAAACCCCATGGAAGAATATCGGTCAATCACCTCTCCATAAATCTCACGGACTGAAATTCCATATTCTTTCTTAAATTGAGAGATGGAAATTCCTTTCCTTTTTCGGAGTCCAAAAATCATCCTGTCCTCCATTTGCTCCCGCAAAGATACCGTAGCGTACTCTTCTCTTTCTTCAAAAGGAAGAAATGGAATGTTCAGATATTTTTTTAAATTTCTTTCATTGGAAAATCTCGCTTTATTATAGTAGGAGGAAGCTCCAAGGCCCACCCCCAGATAAGGCACCTGCTCCCAGTATCCAAGATTATGAATACATTCTTTTCCCTTTCTGGCATAATTGGATATCTCATACCTGTCATATCCTTTTGCATTAAGAATGTCCCTTGTCTGTTCGTACATTTTCCGTTCTGTCTCTTCATCCGGAAGCTGCCTTACGATTTCTTCTGATTCATAGAAAGGAGTGCCCTCCTCTATAATTAAACTATAAGAAGAAATGTGTTCCGGATTCAGATCTGTCACCCGCCTTAAAGTCTCTTCATATTGAGAAAGGCTTTGTCCCGGAAGACCACTCATCAGATCAATGTTAATATTGGTAAATCCGACCTTTCGGGCCTGATCATAGTTTTTCTCAAATTCCCGGAAATTATGAATCCGTCCCAAACGTTTTAAACAATTATCATCCGTACTTTGCAGCCCTATACTAAGACGATTGATTCCAATCTCCTGATAACACTGCAGTTTTTCCTCATCCAAGGTACCCGGATTGGACTCGATGGTAATCTCAGCATCTGCTTCCAGAAGAAAACTCTTTCTGATCTGTAAAAAAATCTCCGTAATCTGTTCCGGCATTAAAATCGAAGGGGTACCTCCGCCGACAAACACACTTCTCACAGATTCTCCTCTAACTCTTTCGCCAGTTTGTTTGATTTCTTCTATCAACGCACGACAGTATGCATCAATCATATCATCCGTTTCCGGAAAAGATAAAAAATCACAGTAATTGCATTTTCGGACACAAAAGGGAATATGAATATATAATTCCAGCATGAACCAGCCTCTCTTTAATCTTCATCCAGCTTCAGAACACTCATAAATGCCTTCTGCGGAATCTCTACATTTCCAACCTGGCGCATCCGTTTCTTTCCTTCCTTCTGTTTTTCCAGAAGTTTCTTCTTTCGGGAAATATCTCCGCCATAACATTTTGCCAACACATCTTTACGAACCGCTTTTACCGTCTCTCTGGCAATGATCTTACTGCCGATGGCTGCCTGAATTGGAATTTCAAATAAATGTCTCGGAATCTCTGTCTTTAATTTTTCGCAGATTTTTCTTCCCCTCTCATATGCAGAATCGGCATGAACGATAAAGGAAAGAGCATCGACGCCTTCTCTGTTGATAAGAATGTCCAGCTTCACAAGATCGGATCTCTGGTATCCTTTCATTTCGTAATCAAAGGATGCATATCCTCTGGAACGGGATTTCAATGCATCAAAGAAATCATAAATAATCTCATTTAGCGGCAGTTCATATTTCAGAAGTGCACGGGTTTCCTCCATATACTCCATAGAAATATAAGTTCCACGACGTTCCTGACATAAGGTCATGATGGAACCGACATATTCTTTCGTCACCATGATTTCTGCAGAAACAATCGGTTCTTCCATATATTCAATCGTAGAAGGATCCGGCAGATTTGTCGGATTGGTAAGGTCAAATACCGTGCCATCTGTCAGATGTACCTTATATATTACACTCGGTGCAGTAGTTACCAGATCAAGGTTATATTCTCTTTCCAGTCTCTCCTGAATGATCTCCAGATGAAGGAGTCCCAGAAAACCACAACGGAATCCAAATCCCAGAGCAACCGATGTCTCAGGTTCATATTGAAGCGAAGCATCATTTAGCTGCAATTTCTCCAGCGCATCCCTGAGATCCGGATATTTCGCTCCATCGGCCGGATAGACACCACAAAATACCATGGAATTCACCTTTTTATAACCCGGCAGTGGTTCAGCACATGGATGATCAGCATCCGTCACCGTATCACCAACGCGGGTATCTTTTACATTTTTCAGACTGGCGGTAATATATCCAACCATACCGGCACTCAGTTCATCACAAGGGAAAAACTGTCCGGCGCCAAAGGTTCCGACTTCCACTACCTCTGCTTTCGCTCCCGTCGCCATCATGAGCATATTAGTTCCTTTTCGAATGGTTCCTTCCATAATACGTGCGAAAATAATAACGCCTTTATAGGAATCATAAACACTGTCAAAGATTAACGCCTGTAGAGGATGAT
The DNA here is from genome assembly GCA_028721415.1 of Lachnospiraceae bacterium. Classification (GTDB taxonomy): domain Bacteria; phylum Bacillota; class Clostridia; order Lachnospirales; family Lachnospiraceae; genus Anaerobutyricum. Next base: position 2,600 of record JAQYIU010000099.1, read on the forward strand.
CAGGACTTCCGCCCGGTGCCGGAATCTTCTCTACAATCTGTTCCAGGACCTGATCAATGTTCAGACCATTTTTTGCGGAAATTCTCGGTGCATCTTCCGCTTCAATTCCAATAACATCCTCTATCTCTGTCACCACTCGTTCCGGATCGGCACTCGGCAGGTCAATCTTATTAATAACCGGCATAATCTCCAGATCATGATCCAGTGCCAGATACACGTTAGCCCGGGTCTGCGCTTCAATTCCCTGTGCAGCGTCCACCACGAGAACAGCACCTTCACCTGCCGCCAGACTACGGCTCACCTCATAATTACAATCCACATGTCCCGGTGTATCAATCAGATTAAGGATATATTCCTCTCCATCTTTCGCTTTATAAACGATACGTACCGCCTGGGACTTGATCGTGATACCTCTTTCTCTCTCCAGATCCATGTTATCAAGAACCTGATTCTGCATCTCCCGGTCTGTCAGCAATCCGGTCTGCTCAATGATTCTATCTGCCAGGGTTGATTTGCCATGATCAATATGGGCAATGATACAAAAATTTCTGATTTTACTCTGGTCAATTCCAGCCAAAACATTTACCTCCAATATTTATTTCATTTGTTAAAAATATTCTTACATATATGTCATACTGCTCTTAACATCTGACACAGAAAAATAATATCATGAATTGAATTCTTTCTCAATCTTTTTCACACAGTAGATGCAGGTCGGAAGAATATACATGACTGCTGTCAGCCAGGCGGCCTGATCTGCAAAACAGATGGCCATAAATCCAAAGATTGGCACGAACCAGACACTTACCACAATACGGGCAATCATCTCCACCATACCGGAAAAAATCGCGCGCCCGGAATATCCCAGTCCCTGCGTACAAAGGCGTACTACAATTAAAATACCCAGTGCCCAATAGAAATATCCTGAATAGTGTAACAGCTGACCAGAGGCATCCAAAACCGAATCCTCTCCACCCGTCACAAAAATCATGGACAATTCTCTTCCAAAGAAAATCAGAACAAGACCAATGGCAATTCCATAGAACACTGCGATGGCTGTACCCTGCCATAAACCTTTTTTAATTCGGTCCACTCTTTTTGCCCCATAGTTCTGACTACAGAAGGTGGATACCGCAGTAGCCAGGGCATCAAAAGGACACATGGCGAACATTTTCAAACGGGAAGCTGCGGTAAAGGCAGACACATAGACACTCCCCAAACCATTGTTGGCAGACTGCATCACCATACTTCCGATGGCTGTGATGGAAAACTGTAAGCCCATGGGAAAGCCCATAATCATCAGATGCTTTTGGAAATCTCCGATAAGATGGCATTCCTCTTTCTTTATTTTCAACACCGGATATTTTTTTATAATGAAAATGAGACACAAGAGACCGCTGACCGCCTGTGCCGTAACCGTTGCAATTGCCGCTCCTGCACATCCCCATTTCAGTACTGTAATGCAGAATAAATCAAAAAACACATTCAATATTGTAGATATTGCAAGAAAAATAAACGGAGTCTTACTATCTCCGATTGCCCTCATAATCCCGGAAGTCAAATTATAAAGTAACGTGAAAGGAATCCCCAAAAATATAATAAAAAGATAATTCCAGGCTCCTTGAAAGACGTCCGAGGGCGTGGACAAGACTTGTAAAATATTGGTACAAAGCAAAGCGCAGGCTATTGTCAATACCACGGCAAGAACTGCGGTCAAAACAAAACTATTATATATGTACCTGCGCATGGTTGCGTAATCTTTCGCACCAAATTTCTGTGCTACCGGGACACAGAATCCACAGCAGGTTCCGATGCAGAATCCCAGAACGAGAAACTGCACACTGCTAGATGCTCCAACACTGGCAAGGGCCCCGGTACCCAGAAAACGACCGACAATGGCCGCATCGACAAGATTATAGCCCTGCTGCAAAAGATTCCCGACTAAAAGTGGCAGAGCAAATCTCAAAATCAAGCCCAGAGGATTTCCCTCTGTCATATTTTTTGTTAATTCTTTTGACATGTTACTAAAAAACTCCTTTCTCTCTGGCTGACACAGATCTCAGTCAGGAAAAAGGAGGTTTTTCATCCATTATTCTTCGTTGGACATACGGATAAATTCATCCAGTCTGGCTTTTGCAGCTCCACTGTCAATAAGATCAGCAGCCATTTTTACGCCTTCTTCCAACGTTTTTGCCTTTCCTGCTACATATAAACCTGCACCGGCATTTAATAAAACGGCATTTCTTTTCGGTCCCCGTTCCTCTCCATTTAAAATAGAAAGAGTAATCTGAGCATTTTCTTCCGGAGTACCACCAGTCAATGCCTCTTTTTCACATTTTTCAAATCCAAATTGTTCCGGCTCGATCTCATAAGATTTAAACTCACCTTCTTTGATCTCACAAACGGATGTTTTTGCGCTCATGGAAATCTCATCCAGTTTATCCTGACCATATACTACCATGGCATTTTTTACTCCCAGATTAGAGAGGACTCTTGCCAGCGGCTCCACAAGTGCTTCCTCATACACACCCATGACCTGCATATTGGCACCTGCCGGGTTGGATAACGGTCCTAAAATATTAAAAACCGTGCGAATTCCCAGTTCTTTTCTAACCGGTGCCACATATCTCATGGCTGAATGATATTTCTGCGCAAAAAGGAAACAGATGTTGTTATCTTTTAACATCTGTGCACTTTTCGCAGGGGACACATTAATGTTCACACCCAATGATTCCAGAACATCTGCAGCCCCGGATTTGCTGGAAGCAGCCCGATTACCGTGTTTTGCCACAGGCACATTTCCTGATGAAATGACAATGGCTGATGTTGTAGAAATATTAAAAGAATTGGATTGATCTCCACCGGTTCCCACGATTTCAAGAACTTCCATATCATTGAGCAGGCGAAGGCAATGTGCACGCATACCGGCTGCAGAACCGGTAATCTCATCGATCGTCTCCCCCTTCATGGCAAGAGCAGTCAGATATGCACTCTTTTGAATGTCACTGGTCTGTCCGCTCATGATCTCATCCATCACTTCTTTCGCTGTTTCAAAACTCAGATTTTCTTTTTTACTTAAGGCAATAATGGCTTCTTTAATCATTTTCTTCCTTCCTTTCTTATTCAGATATCACATTGATATTCATACCTGAAATGCGACTCATTGCCACAGAAGGAAATGCACAGCAAAAGCACCCTTCCATGACAATGCATTACTACGTTGTCAAGGACGGGTGCTGTATTTCTTCTATCTGATCCTGTTTCACCAATCTGCCCTTTCCGGGCAGATTCAGCTATAATCGGAAAACATCATCCGCGGTGCCACCTTGATTCACAAAAACTGTGCTCTTAGCGAGATACTATCATATCTCCGACAACTAACGTACGCCTTACGTCACAGTATACTCAGCTAAACACAAAGATAAGCCTTTGACTGTGCCCTCAGTGGACCATTTATATAATCTGCGTTCGATCCGGCTTCCACCTCTCCGGACTCTCTGGGTGTGCACAATTATTTTTACTTCCACCTCATCGGTTTCATTTGTAATTGATATTTTATATCGTTTTAACTAATTAAAGCACAAAATTTTTTATTTGTCAATTCCGAAAAGTACTTTTCCACAGCATTTCGCTAAATTTTTTCTTTACGTAAGACTATTGATATGCTTTTTCTCCGGACAATAACCGATAGAGCAATTCGGCCAGCGGAACCATCGCATTTTTTGCCTCTGTTACTGTATTGTTTTGCGCTCCGACTTCAATGAGCATCGCCCGTTTTACCAGATGGAGATTATAACGATAACCTTTTATGTAAATCTTTCTGGTATAATTCGGATAATATTTGGCAGCGAGGAGCTGCATCTGAAGACTAAAGGCCAGATTTTCTGTCTTGTTAGGATTGAAAAGATAATCAATCTCACCACTTTTCAGGCGACTGACTCCGTTAAAAAACATGATCTGAGCAGTCTTTTTTCCATCAATTTCAGTTACCAGATGAATGGAATCTTCCACAGAATCCCTATGAAGGTCCAACACGACCTGAATGGATGGATATTTTTTCAACGTAGCCTCCACACTGTCTCCCGCATAATTATACGCTGCATTTCTATCCAGTTTTCCATTGACCTGATCATAAATAGAGGTATCATGGATGACAGAAATTCCATATTTATTTTCCAGTTCGTTCGCAAGCTTCTTTCCCACATCAACAACAGATCCTGTTTTTCCTTTTGTTTTTTTATATGTTTCACTCCCATGGGTATGATAAATCAAAACCATCGGATTATCACCTGATACAGGGAGAGACAGATCCGTTTCCAATAATTTCTTTCCATTAAGATCTGCTTTTGTCATGGTCGTAGTTTCATCTACAATATAAAAATGATCCAACAAAAATTTATAATCCGTTAACTTTGTAAAAGAATAGGTCTTTCCTGTTCCTGTTTGATCCATATTCCCCGGATCTTTTTTTTTATTTTCCACAGATTCGTCATCAGCTTCTGTAAAATAATCGGGAACTTTATCACTGTATAGAGAAGATATATTATCATTTCCGTTCCAATAATCCACACTATATTGCTGAACAGGGAATAATTCCGTCTGTATTACAGCACACAAAAAAGAGAGAAGAACATTATCTTCTTCCACATACTCTTCATATGACAAAAGCGGGACCAGCTCATTTTGAGCATGATTGATCCAGCTCTCCCCCGCATCTTTCCACAGTTCCATACGTAAAGGAATCTTCTTCGCAAACTCTCTCCATCTCGGATTATCTACCAGCCTGTGACCCGAAAACAACATCAGGCACAAAACCAGAAAAATTGTCATCAACAGAATTTCAACAATTCTGGTGAAATTTATTTTATTCTGATACATTTCCCCCATCCTTTTTCTTCTCTGCTTCTGTTTTTTGGCACAGGTTTCCTTTCTGTATCTATTTTATGCCTGTCCTCCCCAATTATGTCCCGTCATCATTTATCTACTGATTTTTTCTCGCAATCACGAAATTAATTCCTTCCGAAATCGTATAACTGATTCTTTTTACAGATTCATCAATTTCTTTTGGAGTTACATATAATCCGAATAATTCTTCCGACAAAGCCTGTGCCATAAATGGATATTTCTCACTGTCCGGCCAGTCCTCATACTGTTTCATCAATTTCCTGTCTCCAAAATATCCGATTACTGACTGCATAATATCTCCTGCCAGCGCAGGAATGGAAATAACAGTTGGTACCCCCAGAGCAATCACCGGAATGCCCATGGTCGCTTCCGATATTTCATTCCGGTGATTTCCTACCCCGGATCCGGGGGCAATACCAGTATCGCTGATCTGGATGGTACGATTCAATCGTTCTGATGTTTTAGCCGCCAATGCATCAATGACTACCATGGCTTCCGGCTTACTTTCCTTTATCACTCCTTTTAATATTTCCCCACTCTCCATTCCTGTCTGTGCCATCACTCCTGGTGAAAGCGCCATAGATGAACGCATCTTTTGAAAAGACTTCATCTCTTTCAGATGTCTTGTAATGAGAAGATTTTGTATTACCAGAGGTCCCAGGGCATCGGGAGTAACTTCACGGTTTCCCAGTCCCACAAACAACACATTTTTTCTGCCTTCCAGCATTTTTTCCAGATGTATGGACAGACACCGGCTCATATCCTCATGAAATCCTCCATCATTTTTCGACAAATCCTTACCTTCCAGTGTGATATAATGTCCGATTGGTTTCCCCAAGAGCCTCTCTCCTGTTTCATTTTCTACTGTGATCACGACTTCTTTTAATCCACTATCTGAAAACTTCCTCTGTTCCATGGTTATCCCATCAGTCTGAAGAAGCTCTCCTTTTTCTTTCTCCAGTTCTTCCTGCAATTCCATTGCCAAATCTGTATGCCGTAATAATATCCTGCTTTTTCCTTTCACATTCTTTCCTCCTTGCATTTTTTCTGGTTATCCTTTATTATCAAAAAAAGTAAAAAAATTATTCACTTTTTCTGGAAAACAAAAAATTAACTATTGACAAAATGCGAAAGAACCTCTAGAATGTAATAGTATGTTTACATTAGATTGTCCGTGTCCATTATAATGCAAACCAATGTGAGAAAATATTATTCAATTTAATTCGGAGGTGTACAGATTGGCTAACATTAAATCTGCAAAAAAAAGAATCAAAGTTATCGAAACAAAAACTTTAAGAAATAAGATGATCAAGTCTAAAGTTAAAACTTGCATCAAGAAAGTTGAAGTTGCTATCGCAAAAGGTGATAAAGAAGCAGCTACAGCAGCTTTACAGGTTGCTATTTCCGAGATCAACAAAGCTACTTCTAAAGGAATCTTCCACAAGAATACTTCTGCAAGAAAGATTTCCCGCCTTACAAAAGCAGTGAACAAAATTGCATAGTTTATAAATGGATTCATATAACCTGGAAAGAGCGGCTGCTTTCCAGGTATTTTTTTATGTGATAGGAAATTGCTCGATTTTCTATCACATAAAAACCCTCCGTGGGGACAGAACTCTTTGTTCTGTGATGGAGCTGTTATAAATTTCTCTCTGACAAACCGACAATCAGAAGCTCCACCGCCATCTGATCACCGATTTTCCCTGTCTTAATCTGTTCTTCCATCTCAATGCACTGCAAAATACAGTTTTCCAGCAAATGTAGATTATAACCTCGAAGCTGTGATTCATTTTTACGAATCGCAAACGTAGGGATTCCCGCTGCCTGAGCGATTTCCTTGTCCGGCTTATGGCGCTGTCTCATATTACAGATCATTAAAAGAATTCTGTATTGACGTATGATCAAAAACAAAATATGCATTGGCGGCTCTTTTAATAAGATTAGGTCATTGTAATAATCCAGTGCCTGTGTTTTATCACCTCTCGCAATGGCTGAAACCATGTCAAAGATTTTATTCTGGATTTCGCCGGAAGCAATTGCCTCAATATCTTCTCTGACGATTTCTGTACGTTCACCCACATAGGAAATCAATTTTTCCGTCTCATTTTTTATCTGAAACATATCATCTCCAACTCTCTCAAGAAAATATCCGGCATCACTTTCCCGGATCTTTTTTTTCTCTTTTGACAACAGGGTGGCAACCCATCGCAGCAATACTTTTTCTGTCTGATTTTTTTTGAGAAACTCTGCGATATATCCATTCTTTTTGATCCATTTATAGGCTTTGGAACGCTTGTCAATCTCCGGCTCACATATCACCATACAGGTAGTCTCCGGCAAATGTTCCATAATCTCAATCAAGGCTTCTTTACCTGATTTTAAAATACCGGTTCGATCCAGTACAAGAAGACGTTTTTCACTGAAAAAGGGATAGGTCATGGCAAGCTCACCCAATTGCTGCATATCAACCTTACTGTCTTCAAAAAGGGTGTAGTTCATCTCATCTCCTTCCTTTATCATGGCAGCCTTAAGCATCTGCTTTGCCTGCATCAGAAGATAATTCTCATCTCCCGTCAATAAATATACTTTATAAAAAGAACGTTCTTTAATCTGACGCTTAATTTCTTTCATATTGAATCTCCCATGTATTTCCATCTGTTTTTATTTCAACAGCTCCGCTGTATCTGGTTTGAAATATTTCGCAATCTGCTTCTTCAAGCCTTTGCATCAATTCCTGATGTGGATGTCCATAACGGTTTTTCTTTCCAACAGAAATCAATGCTGTTTTAGGGCAAAACAGCTTCAAAAAATCTCTGTCAGTCGAATATGCAGAACCATGATGTGCTACTTTCAGAACTTCAAGACCAGATGTCAGTTCCGAAAAAATCTCTTTCTTTTCTTCCACATAATTACATACGGCCTCTTCCCCTGTTTGATCGAGGTCTCCGGTAAATAACCCATCAAAGTTCCCATATTTTAAATAAATCACAAGAGACGCGGCATTTTTATCTTCTGTAGGAAATCCCTCAAAGGGATGGAGACAGCACATGGTTACTTTTCCGAAGGTCAGTTGTTCGCCGCGTTTCATATCACGCACAATCATTTTGTTCTGTTTGGCCAGCTTATAAAAAGCCTTGATATCCTCATCTGATTGATCGATATTCGCCAAAATTAAATGTTTTACAGGATACCCCTGCTCCAGCATCTCTTTGATTCCTGAAATGTGGTCTTCATCCATATGCGTTATTATAACATAATCAAGTGCAGCTGCACCATAATATTTCAAAGCCGGCACCAGGACATATTCTCCTACGCCTTTTCGTGAGCTGCTTCCCCCATCAATGAGTACATTACTCCCATCTGGCATCTGAAAAAATATTCCATCTCCCTGCCCCACATCCAGCATTGTAATTTGCAGGACCGAGGAAGACCGAAACAAGTATAAACAGAGCAGAACCACGATCATTCCTCCCAGTTTCCACCAAAACCGATAATACCAGAATAACAGCAACAGAATTTCTATCAGATAAATACCCAGCATATGCAAGACGGATGGACGCCCGGTTACGAAAAGAGAGCCGGGAATCATCCGAACTTTCTCAAAAATCCACTGAAAAAAGGTCAGAATACCACCTGGCAATATACCAAAACAGCTGGCTGCCCGCAGTGATATCAAACCGGAAAGGCCACATAAGAATCCCCCTATCATCAAAGGAGTCATGCAGGGAATCACCAGAAGATTCAACACAATACTATAAGGGGAACATTCATAAAAGTGTTTCAATATAAACGGAAGTGTGCAGCCGGTAATAACGAGACCGGCCATAAAGGCTTCTTTTAATTGTTCAACTTTGCGAGAAAGAAAAAATATCTCTCCTTCCGCTTTTTTCTTCCTCTGGTTCGACAACTTGTTCACCCATGGTACAATCAACCCAATCGACAACACCGAAAGAAAAGAAATCTGAACTCCCCCTTCCAGAATTCTCCATGGCTGTTCGAGGAGCATCAGGATTCCAGACAGGCTCATCGAAGAAATCAGATCATACCCTGATCCGAAAAACTCTGCTCCCAGATAAACCAGATACATAATGATTGCCCTCATTACGGAATTACCAAATCCAGTCACACATCCATAGAATAACAGTAAGGAACCCCCTCCTAAACATGAAATCCCATAAGAACATCCTCGTTTCCGTAACATGTGAAATAATCGTCCGCCAACAATAGATATATGGAGTCCCGACACTGCCAGGAGATGGGCAGCCCCATTTTCTTCATACAATGTCTTTTGTTCTTCATCCAGATTTCCTTTTTCTCCAAGAATCATGGCTTGTAATAAAGCGGCTTTCTCCTCTGACATCACTGTTTTGTAGACATAACTTATCTTCTCTCGTAAATTGAATGCCAATCTTCGAACGGAAAACTCTGTTCTTTTTTGGAGATTACAGGAATCTCCCTGAAACTGAACTTCAATCCCCCGGGCCAGGTAATAGGTCTTTGCATCAAATTCTCCCGGATTTGTGGGACTTTGGATCTCTCGTAAGATTCCCCGGCATAAAATCAAATCATCTGGATATAGTGTGATATTCTCTTTATTTATTCCGGTTATCCTACATTTTCCTTTTAAGCGTAATACCGTTTCCTTCTCTTCTTCCTCTGATGTCTCTCTCTGAAACAGTACTTTGTCCGTAATAATATCATAATTGCCTTCCTCATTCATTTTTAAATCCAAAATCCTGCATGAAATGGTTCCAGAAACAGATTCTACGCCATTTCCAACAGGCAAAGAACTTTGCTTTAAAACAGACAAAAACAAAAGATTCCCCAGCATGGCAGAGCACAAAAGCAGTAAAATCATTCCTTTCAGGAAGGTTAAATCATATTCAAATCTTCTGTTCATAAAAAAACGGTTCTGTTTCTTTCCTGACAGTTTTCTAAAAAAACATCCTGCCAACAAAATAAACAGAACCCAAACAAAACCTTCGTTCCCATCTGTTGATATGGCAGCGGCCTCTCCAAGCACCAGCCCGATCAAACATACGAATAAAGGTCTTCGCATCCATTGCACCTCATATTATATTATTTATTCTTCATCCGTCTCAATACTGATTGCAATATTCTCCTGCACTTCTTCTTCATTTTCCTCAACTATCTTTTTATCACTCAAAGAATAATCGCAAGTCATCAACAAATGAAATGAGTCAAAATCATGCAGTTTTTTTACTTTCTTACCATTGACTGTAAATTGAACCGACGAAGCAGAACCGAGGGAGATGATTGAATTAACCATCGAGTAAACCGTAATTTTATCTTCCACTCCCGGTAGAATATTTTCAATCTCCTGGCTCAAATCCACATAACAGACATTATTATGAATCTGTGTCTGATTCACTTTGACTCCTTCCGGGAGCGGACTGATACAATCTGCTCCTTTCGGAACGGTTTGTAACGCTTCAATGACCTTTGCTTCCAGCGAAACATTATCCTGTGCATCCAACGTGGTCTCATATTCCATAAGGCCATCGCCTTTTTCATTGGCATAATAGAGCGTGACCGGTCTGCTGTCCTCGTAGATCCCGTCATCTTCGCCTTCCATGAGAAAACTTTTCTCCGTCATGGCGCCCATGGCAGATCCATCCACCCCAAGAAGACTGTCACCATTGATCGTAAAACGAACGGAATCAACACCCTCAATCTGAAGAAGAGATTTTACAACCGCTGTTCTGCAGAGAATTTCTTTTACCGGACTTAACTGACGGTAACCAGCCCCAAAATCGACGGTCTCCTCTCCGTCATTGATCACAATGGAGTTCACGATCACTCCATCATAAATGGAAGATTTATATTGATCTTTGTAACTGCTCTCCGCATCAGAAAGATGATAAGTCACCTCATAAGATGCCAGAAGCGGATCATCCGGATTCTCCAGCTTATAAAATGTTTTTTCAAATCCATCCTCTTCCACATTGAGATAGTATAGAGCAATGGAACCTTCCTCCTGCTTTTCCTCTTTTTCTTCTGTTTTTCCACATCCTGTCAGAAGACCGGCAAAAAGGAGGCAACTCATAATTAAAATAAAAGAATAATGGTGTTTCATATTATCTCCCTTATCCCAGATAATTTAAAGGAATTCGAATAAGGAACGTAGAACCTTCCCCTTCTTTACTGTGAACCCGAATAGAACCTTTGTGCATCAAAATAACATTTCGAGATATCGCAAGTCCCAGACCGGTTCCACCTGTTTCTCTTGAACGGGCTTTATCAACCCGGTAAAATCTCTCAAAAATCTGTTCCTGACAATCCTCAGGAATTCCCACACCGGTATCTTTCACACGAATATAGAAAAATTTATGATCTGCATTGAGAGATACATCCACTTTTCCCCCATCGTTATTATACTTCACAGCATTTTCGATGATATTATTACATGCCAGTGATAATTTCACCTCATCGACTTCCGCAACTACCTGCCGCAATGTCTCAAGACGAATCGTGATATTCCTCTGCTCCGCAATCGGAGAAATCCGTTTCAAAAGAACATTGAGCAACTCATTAATATTGGTCGGTGCGATATTCAAATCAGCCTGCGTCTTATCCATCTTCACCAGAGTCAGCAAATCTGTGATGATCTGATTTTCCCTGTCAATCTCATGTACGATATCATTCATAAACTCTTCGTATAATGCAACCGGAACATTCTCCTGCATCAGCAAAGAATCGGCCAGAATCTTCATGGATGTGATCGGCGTCTTTAATTCATGTGACACATTGGAAACAAATTCCTGACGTGAATTTTCCAATTCTTTATACCGGTTTATGATACGATTAATAGAGGTGGACATCTGATAAAACTCCTTAAGTCCCGTCTCCGGAACCCCTTCCTCCTGATGACCTTCCGCAATAATATCCAGATTTTTTTGCATTGTATTAAAATTCTTTCTCATAAAGAGTATGATTGTAATACATAAAATCAGAGCCACCAGCAGAAAAATTCCATTTAACGTATCTCTCTGATTATTCAGATAATCAACCATGGCAGTCCTGTCCCCCAGAGATGCCATGGCAACAATGACAGCCTCCACATTTCCGTTCTCCTGATTATAAACCGGAGATGTCACCTGAATATATTTATCTCCAATCTTCCTCACAGGGACATCCACTTCCTGAAAGGCATGAATCAGATCTTTTGTGACATAAAACTGTCCTGTATTTTTTGTGTAAGTATCTGCCAATATTTCAAAATGATTATCTACGATAATGAGCCTTCCTCCGATATCATTGGCAAGCTGCTGCAATTCAGAAATATTTGATCCTTCATGCTCCGATACACTGTCCATATTATAGGAGTTAATTCCATTTAACAAAATCTGATTGGCTAATATCCCACATTGTTTTTCCACATAAGAAGTCTGTTGTTCCATTGCCTTCTTCTCATAAGAACGTACTAAACGATTCGTTCCAAAAGCCAGCATAACATACAGGACGATCATACAGAAAACACCCACCAGAATCTGCATTGGAAGATATCGGAACATATTTTTTATATTAATCCTGGAAATAATATCCTACCCCCCATTTTGTATGGATATATACAGGCTCACCCGGATTCTTCTCAATCTTCTCCCTCAGTCGTCTGATATGTACATCCACTGTTCGAACATCTCCCGGATAATCATATCCCCATACAATATTTAACAGATTTTCTCTGCTGTACACTTTATTTGGATGGAAGGCAAGGAGCTCCAACAAATCATACTCTTTTGCCGTCAACTTCACTTCTCTTCCATCCGTAAATACTCTTCGGCTGTCACAGTCTATCTTCAGACCATTTTTCTCCAGAACTTTCTTTTTCTCCTCATCTTCTGTTGTCTTTCTGGAACTTCTGCGCATAATTGCCTTGATTCTGGCCTTCACTTCAAGAATATTGAATGGCTTTGTAATATAATCATCTGCCCCATATTCCAGACCGAGAATCTTGTCCATATCATCACCTTTTGCGGTCAACATAATAATGGGCATATTAGAAAATTCACGAATCATCTGGCAGACTTCAAAACCGTTTAATTTTGGAAGCATCACATCAAGCAGAACGATATCGTACTCCGTCTTTTTCGCCATCTCCAGCGCTTCTTCTCCATCATATGCACAGTCCACTTCCATATCGTCCTGTACCAGTGAAAACTTTATTCCTTTTACTATCAAACGTTCATCATCGACAACAAGCACTTTCTTTCCCATAACACACCTCAGTTATACTGTAATAGAATCTTTAATCTTCTCAAAAATGCCATCTCCGATTCCGGTGACATTTTTAATGTCTTCTATCGAAGAAAAAGAACCTTTTTCCTCACGGTACGACAAAATCGCTTCCGCCTTCGTCTCCCCGATTCCTGATAAAGAAGTCAATTCCTGAAGAGATGCGGTATTGAGATTCACTTTTTGTTTTCCTCCACGATTCTCTTCTCCGACTTCTTTTCCAGAACTCTCTGTTTCGGAAATGCTCTCCGATTTCTCCTCTTTGGATGGCACGTAAAGCTGCATGCCGTCTTCAAGGATTCCTGCCAGATTGACTGCTTCTGTATCAGCTTTTTTAGTGAAACCGCCCGCTCTCTCGATGGCCTCTCCTGCCCGAATACCCGATGGTAATCGGTAAAGCCCGGGATTTTGGACATTGCCACATACATGAACATATATTTCCGAAATCACTTCCTCACGGTCTCCCTTTGTCGTTGCTTCTTCTGACAGTTCTGACTCTTCGGTCGTCATATCCATCCTGTCATCCCCAGTTAACTCTCTTGAAAAACCGGAAATCCGTCCACATCCCATCAGCCAGAAAAAACATAGGCACAAAAAGATAAATTGGATTCTTTTCTTCTTTTTTATCTTCCACTTCAATTTAAGAACACTCCTTTCTGAAATTGAAGCAGATCCATGGTAATTACAAATAACGCTCTTCTCTTTGGAGAATATCCGTAATCTTATATATAATACCTAATATTTATTTTAAATACAAGGGGTTTCATTTATTAAATCTTTCTGAATATTTTCGCTTTACCCTTTCCATTTAAACAAAACGATTCCAGCAAGAAAGAAACCGGTTCCCAGAAGTTTCATCCAATCAAACCCAACCTTTTCCACACCAAACCATCCAAACACTTCAATCAGATATGCCACAATCAGCTGGGCTGACACGATTAACATCACTGCCTTTGCCGGACCAAGAGCTGACATTCCCATAATCACTGTAAATGTGATAAAGGCTCCCAGAATTCCTCCAGTGAGCAGATACTTTGGCTCCACAGTAAGAAGTTCTGCAAATTTTGCGTCTTTTCTCTCCTTCACCATCCAGATACAAAGGCACAACAGGAATCCCGTCAGCTGAACAAAGGTATTGGTTAACCAGGATCCTGTTTTTTCTGTCAACTGTGTATTAAAGATTCCCTGAATGCTCATCAGGGCGCCGGAAACCAGCGCGACAATCATTCCAAACATAAAAGACCTCCTTTCCAAAGTTCCTGAAGAACTCTGGCTCTTTATATAACGTATTCCATTCTTTCCAACGTTATACTAGTATGGAGGTCTTGTGACAATTTTATTCTATTTATCGTAATTGACAGGCTTGAATACTCTGATCCAGAATCTGAATCATCTCATCCACATTTTCCTTACTGATCACCAGCGGAGGAACAAAACGGATAATATTCGAACCGGCAGAAATGAGAATTAATCCAAGATCCATGGCCTTCAAAATGATATCTCCCACCGAACCATCAAATTCCAATCCCTGCATAAGCCCCACTCCTCTGTGATCTGCGATACAGGCATACTTTTCCTTTAATTCGTCCAGTTTTTCATAAAGATATGCTCCAACTTCACGGACATGCCCTACAATATCCATCTCTTCAAAAAGATCAAACACTTTACTTACTGCCGCTGTTGCAAACGGATTTCCACCATAAGTCGTACCATGGTCTCCCGGAACCAGGGCATGGGCTGCCTTTTCATTGGTGACAAACGCTCCCACAGGTACTCCACAGCCAAGTGCTTTGGCAAGGGCCATTACATCCGGTTTTACACCATAAAGATCATGGGCATAAAGAGAACCACATCTTCCCATACCACACTGAACTTCATCAAAAATCAGCAAAATATCTTTCTCATCACAGATTTCTCTGAGTCCCTGCAAAAATTCTTTTTGCGCTGGATAAATACCACCTTCTCCCTGTACCACCTCGCAGATGATACCACAGGTTTTATCGGTAATTTTTGATTTCACACTCTCCAGATCATTGAAATCTGCAAAGACAGCTCTCATTGGAACCGGCACAAATCCATCCTGATAATGAGCATTTCCAGTTACTGCCAGAGCTCCCTGACTTCTTCCGTGGAAAGAATGATTCATCGCAATAAATTCATAATCTTTAGAAGGATCTTTCAAGTATGCATATTTTCTTGCAACTTTCAAGGCTCCTTCAATGGCCTCCGTACCACTATTTGTGAAAAATACTTTTGACATTCCGGAAGTCTTCACAATCTTTTCTGCCGCATCAATGGCTGGCTCATTATAGTACAGATTAGAAGTATGTAATATCTTATCAATTTGGGCTTTCAGTGCATCATTATATTCTTTATTCTGATATCCCAGAGCAAATACCGCAATTCCTGCTGCAAAATCAAGGTATTTTTTCCCATTCATATCATAGAGATAAACTCCTTCTCCTTTTTCCAGAACGATCTGATACCGAGTATATGTTTTTAAAATATATTCCTCACCACGATTCATATATTCCTGCATCCTGTTCATAATAATCCTCCTACTGCTTTCTACTAAAATAATGGCTCTTTTAAAATAGCGGTACCAATACCTTTTTCTGTAAAGAACTCCAGTAACAGGCAATGAGCAACACGTCCATCCAGAATATGAACTCTGGAAACTCCCTGTTCAATGGCATCAATACAGTTATTTAACTTTGGAAGCATACCGCCACCCACAACACCGTTGGCAATAAATTCTTTTGCCGTGTTGACATCCATCTCGGAAATCAGAGTCCTTTTATTGGAAGGATCCACAAAAACGCCTTCAATATCAGTCAGGAAAACCAGTTTTTCCGCTTCCATAGCTTTTGCAACTCCACAGGCAGCATCATCCGCATTAATATTATAAGCTTCATACTCATCATTGAGTCCCACCGGTGCAATAACCGGTATAAAATCCCGATCCATCAATGTCTCCAGAAGTTCTGTATTCACACTCTCCACTTCACCAACATAACCGATATCTTTTCCATCCGGCATCTTCTTGTTGACCCGGATCATATTTCCGTCTTTTCCACAAAGTCCTACAGCATTTACTCCAAGCTTCTGCATCATACCGACCAGTTCCTTATTCACTTTATTCAGAACCATCTCAGCAATATCCATCGTCTCCTTATCAGTAATTCGAAGGCCATTATAAAATTCGGATTCTTTTCCGCTTAATTTCACCCATTTACTGATTTCTTTTCCCCCACCATGAACAATGATTGGTTTAAGACCGATTAATTTCAGTAAAGCAACATCTTTAATTACACTGTATTTTAATTTTTCATCCAGCATGGCACTTCCACCATATTTTACAACGATAGTTTTTCCGTAAAAACGACGGATATACGGCAGTGCTTCAATTAGGGTATTCGCTTTTAACATGACATCATCAACATTATTTATTTCCAACATCTTTCTTCCTTTCTGTCTCTTCTATATTTAGGAACGATAATCTGCATTAATTTTTACATATTCATAGGTCAGATCACAGCCCCAGGCCGTCGCTTCCCCTTCGCCTTCATGAACGTTTAAAATGGCCTGAACCGGATTGCCGGAAAGTATTTCCGTTGCAAGTTCTTCACTGTAATCCGTTGCAACTCCATCTTTAACAATATCCAAAGTGCCATGTTCACTCTGCAAAGTAATATCTACTTTTTCCGGATCAAAGGAAGCACCGCTGTAACCCATAGCACAGAGAATTCTACCCCAGTTGGCATCTTTTCCAAACACGGCTGCCTTTGTAAGACTGGAACATACTACTGCCTTACTGATAATCTTGGCCTCTTCTTTGGATGCAGCTTCATGACAGACAACTTCAAAAAGTCTCGTACATCCCTCTCCATCTCCGGCAATCTGTTTTGCCAGATAGGTAAGAACTGTCTGAAGTGCTTCTGCAAATACCGGAAGCTCATCACTATCTTTTGTGAGAACTTCATTTTCTGCCAATCCATTGCATAATACAAGGCAGGTATCATTGGTGGATGTATCTCCATCCACAGAAATCATGTTAAAGGTATCTTCTACCAGATTCTTCAAAATTGCCTGTAAAAGTGGCTGCTCGATGGCAACATCACTGGTCACAAACGCCAGCATGGTTCCCATATTGGGATGAATCATTCCGGAACCTTTGCACATACCTCCAACGGTAACAGTCTTTCCTCCAATGGTACACTGGACGGCAATCTCCTTTTTATGAGTATCTGTGGTCAGAATTGCTTCCGCAGCCTGGGAAGCTGCCTCTTCTGTCTGCATTTTTGCAGGAACCAGCATCTCAATTCCCTTTTTCACCACATCCATATTAAGCTGCGCACCAATAACTCCAGTAGAACTCACCAGAACATGCTCTTCTTTTATGTCAAGAAGTGATGCGGTAATCTCCGCTTCTTTTTTACAATTATTATAGCCAGCCTCACCGGTACAGGCATTTGCAATCCCGCTGTTTACAACCACTGCCTGAGCAACTCCCTGTTTTGTCACAATCTCCTGATCCCACAGTACCGGAGCTGCTTTCACAATATTTCTTGTAAAGGTTCCTGCACAGATTGCCGGTACCTTTGAATAAATCAGTGCCATATCTTTATTTGTTTTTCCTGCTTTGATTCCTGCGCGGAGACCGGCTGCTTCGAATCCTTTTGCTGCAGTCACTCCTGAATTAATTACTTTCATCGTTTTTTCTCCTTTTAGTTTCATAACTCTTGATGTTTTAATTATGGGAATACCGGAGGCATCATCAATCCGGTATTTTCCGGGAGACCAAACATTAGATTCATATTTTGTACCGCCTGTCCGGCTGCTCCTTTTACCAGATTATCCATCGCTCCCATCATGATCACACGATTGGTTCTCGGATCTTTTTTGATGTTAACATCCACATAGTTACTGCCTTCCACCCATCTGGTTTCCGGACAGATTCCATCGGAAAGTACACGGACAAATTGTTCCTCTTTATATGTATCTTCATAAAGTGCACGTATCTCTTCCTGACTCACATCCTGTAACAGATTGGCGTATGCCGTCACCAGTATACCACGGTTCATCGGAACCAGATGAGGGGTGAAATTAATCACGGTCTCCTGTCCGGATGCATAGGATAGCTGTTCTTCAATCTCCGGAGTATGACGATGGCTGGCAACGCCATATGCTTTGATACTTTCATTGACCTCACAATACAAATTATTGACTTTTGCTCCTCTTCCTGCTCCGGAAGTACCGGATTTCGCATCGACAATAATCGATTTCATATCAATCCATCCTGCTTTTGCCAGTGGGTAAATGGACAGGAACGAGCAGGTTGGATAACATCCCGGATTGGCAATCAATCTCGCTTTTTTAATCTTCTCGCGGTTCACTTCACAAAGTCCATAGACCGCTTCCTCAATAAACTGAGGACTTCCATGTTCTATGCCATACCATTTCTCATAAATTTCTACATCTTTGATACGAAAATCTGCACTGAGATCAATTATCTTCACTTTGGATAAAATATTTTCATTTACCAGAGTACTGCAAAGTCCCTGTGGCGTTGCCGTAAATATTACGTCCACTTCCCCACAGAGTTTCTCCATATCTTCTCCTTTACAAATATCCGGCACAATCTGAAACATATTCTGAAAAACACTTGCATAAGGCTGATCTGCGTAAGTTCTGGACCCGTACCATTTTATCTCCACATCTTTATGTCCCAATAATATTCTCACAATCTCCTGACCGGCATAACCGGTTGAGCCGATAATTCCTGCTCGAATCATTTATCTCATCCTCTCTTTTATTCATTCTTCTTAATCAAAACTGCTAATACATCGTATTTTAAATAACTCGACCGATGTGCTAGTTGTCTATTATTGCACATTTTTAATCATTTTACAAGATTTTCCGTCTTATCCTTCATTTATAAATATCCTGTTAAGGACAATCTTTTTCGAAAACGGCTTCCTTCATTATTATAATCAATCTCCTGTTTTATAAATAAAAATGAATATTTATTAGTATTTTGTTCATAATTATAGTACTTTATTGCATATTATGCAAGCATTAATTAATATTTATTAACAAAAACAAAAAAATCACTTGCATATTATTCCAGAATGACGTATAGTATAGAAAGTTCACATTTTGAAATTTAAGGAGGATATATAGAAATGAGCAAAGGAAAAGTTGTACTGGCATATTCCGGTGGTCTTGATACTACCGCAATCATCCCATGGTTAAAAGAAGTATATGATTACGATGTTATTTGCTGCTGCGTAGACTGCGGGCAGGGGGAAGAACTGGACGGATTACAGGAAAGAGCACTTTATTCCGGTGCCTCCAAGTTATATATTGAAGATATTACAGATGACTTCTGTGAAAACTACATCATTCCATGCGTACAGGCAGGTGCTGTTTACGAAAATAAGTACCTTCTCGGCACCTCCATGGCTCGTCCGGGAATCGCAGCTAAATTAGTTGAAATTGCAAGAAAAGAGGATGCTGTTGCCATCTGCCACGGTGCAACCGGTAAAGGAAATGATCAGATTCGTTTCGAACTTGCCATCAAAGCATTGGCACCGGACATCCAGATAATCGCTCCTTGGAGAGATTCCAAATGGAATATGGATTCTCGGGAAGCAGAGATTGAATATTGTAAAGCCCACGGTATTGATCTTCCATTTGCTGCCGACAGCAGCTACAGCCGTGACCGTAACTTATGGCACATCAGCCATGAAGGTCTCGAACTGGAAGATCCATCTCTGGAGCCAAATTATGAACATCTCCTTGTCCTGAGTGTTCCACCGGAAAAAGCTCCTGACGAACCGGAATATGTAACCATGACATTTGAACAGGGTGTTCCAAAGAGTGTAAACGGTGTAGAAATGAAAGTATCCGACATCATCCGCAAATTAAATGAGTTGGGTGGCAAACATGGCATTGGTATCGTAGATATCGTAGAAAACCGTGTAGTTGGTATGAAATCCAGAGGCGTTTATGAAACTCCAGGTGGAACAATCTTACTGGAGGCGCAAAAACAGTTGGAAGAACTGGTTCTCGATCGTGCTACTATGGAAGTTAAGAAAGACATGGGCAACAAGCTTGCACAGGTTGTATATGAAGGAAAATGGTTCACCCCACTTCGCGAAGCAATTCAGGCTTTTGTAGAATCCACACAGAAATACGTGACCGGTGAAGTTAAATTCCGACTTTATAAAGGCAATATCATCAAAGCAGGAACTACTTCTCCATTCAGCCTTTACAGCGAGTCTCTTGCTTCTTTCACAACCGGAGATTTATATGACCACCATGATGCCGATGGTTTCATCACACTATTCGGTCTTCCACTGAAGGTTCGCGCTATGAAAATGCAGGAAGTAGAAAAAAATAACAAATAATTTCTTTTTATGAAACATTCAAGGGTTGTGGCGTATCGAATCGGTACTTCACAACCTTTTTTCTCCGAGGATGAAAATGAAACGTATTGATTTTGAAAATGGTTCGATTACCACCAATATATTAAGTGCTGCTCTTCCCATGCTTGTGGCACAATTATTAAGTCTTTTGTATAACATTGTAGACCGGATTTATATCGCTCGAATTCCCGAAGTTGGCACCACGGCTCTCGGCGCAGTAGGACTTTGCTTCCCAATCATCGTTATCATTATGGCTTTCAGCAATCTTTTTGGTACTGGAGGAGCTCCGATTTTCTCTATCAATCGTGGTAAGAAAGATTATGAAAAAGCAAACACGATTATGAACACTTCTTTCACCATGATCTGTTATACGGCTTTTTTTCTGATGATAGCAGGAATGATTCTTGCCAGACCGATTCTTCTTTTGTTCGGTGCTTCGACAGTATCTCTGATCTACGCATGGCCTTATTTGATGATCTACTTAATCGGGACTTTGCCTTCCATGATTGCCACAGGCATGAATCCTTTTATCAACGCACAGGGTTATGCCATTATGGGTATGTTTTCCGTCATGATTGGCGCACTCTGTAACATTGTATTGGATCCAATTTTTATTTTTGCCTTTAGTTTGGGTATTAAAGGCGCCGCCATTGCCACAGTGATTTCCCAAACTTTTTCAGCTGTCTTTGTCTTTTTCTTTCTGAAAAAGAAAGCAGAACTTAAAGTACATTTTTTAACCATAAAACAATTAAAAACGTGTATCCCTCTTATAAAAGACATTGTCAGTTTAGGCAGTGCCGGATTTATCATGCAAGTGACAAATAGTCTGGTAACCATCTGCTGTAATAGTGTTTTATCCATTATTGGTGGCGATATTTATATTTCCGTCATGACAATCATATCCAGCATTCGACAGATGCTGGAAACACCAATTTATGCCATTAATGATGGATCCTCACCTATTATAAGTTATAATTACGGCGCCAGACGCCCATCAAGAGTTCGTAAAGCCGGTATTATCATGACCTGCCTTGTCTTCATTTATACAGGTTTTGTATGGAGTATTATTATTTTAAAGCCTAAAATTCTGATTGGTATTTTTAGCTCTGATCAGGCCTTGATTAAGGATGCCATACCAGCATTAAAAATCTATTTTTCCGCTTTTATTTTTATGGATCTTCAATACATCGGGCAGACGATTTTTAAATCTTTAAACAAGAAGAAACAGGCAATATTCTTTTCCTTTCTTCGTAAGGTCTTTATCATTATTCCATTGACTTACCTTCTTCCCTTTACCTTCCATATGGGAACTCAAGGCGTCTTCCTTACAGAACCTGTTTCCAACATCATTGGGGGCAGCCTGTGCTTTGGAACTATGCTTTGTTTGATTCTTCCAGAACTATCCAAAATGCAACAAACTTCGGACAACTAAATACTTCCATACATATTTTCTACTCGACGAATGATACTATTTTTGAGTACAAAAGGAGTCGGGTATTATGGTAAAAAATAAAACAAAAAAATTCCTCCAGGCAGTCTTTTTAATCTGCACCGGAGGAATGACCTATTACAATTTTGAAATATTATTTCGCGGTTTTTCCCACATTTCCATGTTTTTATGCGGAGGGCTCAGTTTCTATACTATTGGCACATTAAATGAATCTCCACGCAGACATCTCTCTTTTTTATCCCAAATGTTTCTGGGAAGCCTGATTATCACTGCTTATGAATTCATTACCGGTGTGATTGTCAATCTCCAGCTCAATCTGAATGTCTGGGACTATTCCAGAATGCCTTATAATATAAAAGGGCAGATCTGTCTGCCCTTCTCCATACTCTGGTTTATGCTCTCTCCCATCTGTATCATTGTAGATGACTACATCCGATACGCTCTTTTCGGGCGGGAAAAACCAAATTATTCGAAATAATTATAATACTTTTGATAAAAATTCCTGGGTTCTCGCTTCCTTCGGGTTTGAGAAAATCTCTTCTGGTGTTCCCTGTTCCAGAATGATTCCCTCATCCATGAACATAACACGAGTTCCAACTTCTCTAGCAAATCCCATCTCATGGGTCACGACAGCCATGGTCATACCATCATCAGCCAGTTTCTTCATAACTTCAAGAACCTCTCCAACCATTTCCGGATCTAACGCACTGGTCGGCTCATCAAAAAGCATCATCTTCGGTTTCATGGCAAGAGAACGGACAATGGCAATTCTCTGTTTCTGTCCACCGGAAAGCTGTCCAGGATAGGCATCTGCTTTTTCTTCCAGATTGACCAGTCGAAGCAGACGAAGTGCTTCTTCTTTCGCTTCTTCTGCTTTCATTAATTTGAGGCGGGTTGGAGCCAGAGTAATATTTTCCATAATTGTTTTATGTGGAAATAAATTAAAATGCTGGAATACCATTCCCATATGTTGTCGTACTTTATTAATGTCTGTCTTTGGGTCAGTAATATCAATGCCATCAAAAATGACCTGTCCTGAAGTTGGTCTTTCCAGAAGATTCATACATCTCAAAAATGTAGATTTACCGGAACCTGAAGGACCGATGATAACGACCTTCTCACCAGGAGTGATATGTTCATTGATATCACGAAGGACCTGATGATCCCCGAAGGATTTACATAAATTTTTAACGGATATCACTTTCTCTCAGTCTCCTTTCCAGTCTGCCCATAATCCAGGTAAAGAACATGACAATAACAAGATAAATCACAGCAACTACCAGTAAAGGTAGTAATGCATCAAAGGTAACACCTCGGATGATATCTCCTCCTCTTGTCAGTTCATTAAGACCAATATAACCACAAATTGAGGTTTCTTTTAATAAGGTAATCATTTCATTTACCAATGCCGGCAGACAGTTTTTGATTGCCTGAGGCATGATAATCTGCAACATCGTATCTGTATATCCCAGGCCCAGAGAACGTCCTGCTTCCATCTGTCCCTGATCGACGGACATAATACCAGAACGGAAAATCTCTGCTACATATGCACCGGAGTTAATTCCAAAAGTAATAACTGCAACCATAACCTTACTGTTGGAGGTTGCCAGAAATACGAAGAACATTAACAACAGCTGTACCAGTGTTGGTGTTCCACGAATTATGGTAAGATATAACCGACAGATTGCATTGGCGCCTTTCAGCAAAAGCCCTCCCAATCCTTTTGTCTGTTCCTCTTTCAGCTGGTCATGGGACGTACGGATAACAGCCACCAGAACACCAATCACAAGCCCCATAATAAGAGCCAGGAAAGTTACTTCCAGTGTGACTTTTAAACCATCAACAATATAAATATAACGTTGTTCCTCCACAAAGTCCAAAATAAACTTTGCCTGAATCTCAGAAAACCATTCGCTCAAAATATTCTCCTACACTTTCTTTGTCCGCGGAACCCTTCCGAAAAAAAGGCCCCAACGGTGTGAACATCGGTATTACCGACATTAATTTGTAATATAATCCCTGTACGGATAAAAGGGGACTGGTAGTCATCAGTCCCCATTGATCATCTAAATTATGTTGATTATTCAGCTACAATGTATTTGTCAAGAATACTCTGGATTGTTCCGTCTGCTTTTAATTCTGCTAAAGCACCGTTCACTGCATCCAGTAATGCTTCATTGTCTTTGGAAATACATGCTGCATATTCTTCCTGAACATATTCTGTATCAAGAATTCTTAAACCTTCGTTGCTGTCAACAAAGGAAAGAGCAGGCTGATTATCAATGATAACGGCATCAATCTTACCCTGAGTCAGAGCGAGAATCGCATCTGCACCTTTATTGTACTGTTCCACATTGTCAGCGCCGTAATCATCAGTTGCATAGATATCACCGGTTGTAGATAACTGCACACCAATCTTTTTGCCCTGAAGATCATCCAGAGTCTGAATGTCAGAATCTTCTTTTACGATAACAGACTGGATACCGGTTGCATAAGTATCAGAGAAATTGATTGTCTGAAGGCGTTCTTCTGTAACTGTCATACCGGCAAGACCCATGTCAGCTTTTCCTGTCTGTACTGCAGTGATGATGGAATCGAATTCCATATCTTCAATCTTTAACTCAAGACCAAGCTTATCAGCGATTGCCTGTGCAATTTCTGCATCGATACCTACGATATCGCTTCCTTCATAATATTCATATGGTGGGAAGTAAGCGTTTGTTGCCATGGTAAGCACACCGTCATTCACTGTAGAAACAGTAGCTTCTGCTGCAGTAGCATCTTCTGCTGTATCAGTACTGTTGGAGCTGCCACATCCACAAAGTAAAGTAGCTGCCATAACGGCTGACAGTGAAAGCGCTAAAAGTTTTTTAAATTTCATGTGAATCTCTCCTTTTCATTAATTGAATAATTATTAAATTTTATTTGTTATTATACATAAATTATTGCATAAAATCAATATTTCTTTTGCCGAAAATCCGGAAGTTGTGCAAGAATTATTGCCCCAAACATCAAAGTACATCCAATCAGTTCTCTCGCGCTGAGTATCTGATGAAGAATGACAAATCCTGACAGAGCCGAAAATACGGATTCCAGACTGAGTATCAATGCTGCCACTGTCGGATTCAAACCTTTCTGACCAACAATCTGCAGAGTATATCCGACACCGGTTGACATAATACCTGTATACAGAATCGGAACTGCTGCCTTCACGATCATAGCCCATTGTGGATCTTCAAAAATCACCATAGCGAAAAATGCGAGAACTGCACCAGTCAGAAACTGGATACAAGACATTTTTACACCATCGACAAACTGATTATAATGATCAATCACAAGAATCTGGGCCGCAAAGAAAAAAGCAGAAACCAGAATCATAAAATCTCCTTTTTGAATATGAAGTGCTTCATTAATGCAAAGGAAATATAAACCCGCCAAAGCTACCACAACGCTGATCCATGTCAGAATGCCGCAATACTTTTTAAAAAATAATCCCAGAAGCGGCACGATAATAATATAAAATGATGTGATAAATCCTGCCTTTCCAACAGTGGTATACTGAATTCCTGTCTGCTGAAAACAATT
Source organism: Lachnospiraceae bacterium (assembly GCA_028721415.1). Lineage (GTDB taxonomy): Bacteria > Bacillota > Clostridia > Lachnospirales > Lachnospiraceae > Anaerobutyricum. The sequence goes on from JAQYIU010000099.1 coordinate 28,226, forward strand.
GGCAAGAAAAAGACACAGCCCGCAGGCAATTCCGCCCTCGATCACTTTTTTATCGGTCCATTTATCAGCAAAGAAAGGTTCCGCTGCCAAACCTCGATCCTGCTTTTTTTGGAAGTCCAGAAACCAGATGACCGGAATCAAAAAAACACCACCGATGAATGATCTCAGACAGATAAATGTCATGGGCTCTATATAATCCATGCTGACACTCTGCGCGACGAAAGCAGCTCCCCAGATTAATGCAGTCAACAACAGAAATATTGTATTCCTGATCTTATGTGTTTTTGATATATTACTGTCACTCATATTACGATCCCCATTTCTTTAAAATCAACAAGGCCGATTATACTCTTTTTTTGCAGGATACACAAGGTTAAATCTTCGCATATTCCTTATTTTTCCTTGTGTTTCTCCCTTTTTTCATGTAAAATGAATGATTAGTATAGTATTTGCAGGAGGTTTATTCAATTCCTTCAGATACATCAGAAGATTTACTAAATATTATTAAGGAGGATCATCATGGCACAGTTATGGGGCGGACGTTTCACAAAAGAAACAGACAAATTAGTCTATAATTTTAACGCGTCCATCAGTTTTGATAAAAAGTTTTATAAACAGGACATCGAAGGAAGCATGGCTCATGTAAAAATGCTTGCGACAGCAGGAATTCTTACAGGGCAGGAAAGAGATGACATCCTGTCAGGGTTAACCGGAATTCTCCAGGATGTGGAGAATGGTTCTCTGGAAATTACAGATGAATATGAAGATATTCACAGTTTTGTAGAAGCAAATCTTATCGACCGTATCGGAGACACCGGCAAAAAATTGCACACCGGAAGAAGCCGTAACGATCAGGTTGCTCTGGACATGAAACTTTATACCAGAGATGAATTGATTGCCATCCGGGCAGAAGTTTTAGATCTTATTAAAACTTGTCATCAATTAATGAAAGAAAATATTCACACCGCAATGCCGGGATTCACTCATCTTCAGAAAGCACAGCCCCTGACTCTCGCCCATCATATTGGAGCTTATATGGAAATGTTTAAGAGAGATTATGATCGTTTATGCGATATTTATGATCGTATGAATTACTGTCCTCTGGGTTCCGGAGCTCTGGCAGGCACCACTTATCCATTAGATCGTAATATGACAGCATCTCTTCTTAGATTCTACGGCCCAACCCTTAATAGCATGGATTCTGTTTCTGACAGAGACTATGTTATTGAACTGCTGAATGCTCTCTCACTGATTATGATGCATTTAAGCCGTTTCTGTGAAGAAATCATTCTCTGGAATTCCAACGAATATCAATTCGTCGAAATTGATGACGCATACAGTACCGGTAGCAGTATCATGCCACAAAAGAAAAATCCGGATATCGCAGAGCTTGTAAGAGGAAAAACCGGGCGTGTATACGGAGCATTGACATCCATGTTGACAACAATGAAGGGAATCCCTCTGGCATATAACAAGGATATGCAGGAAGATAAGGAACTTACCTTTGATGCTTATGACACGGTAAAAGGATGTCTGGCACTGTTTAACGGCATGTTAAAAACTATCACCTTCCATCCGGAAACCATGAGAAAAAGTGCCGCTAATGGTTTCACTAACGCTACAGATGCAGCAGACTATCTGGTAAATCACGGCGTACCTTTCCGTGACGCTCATGGAATCGTTGGGCGTCTGGTTCTTTACTGTATCGACAAGGGAATATCTTTAGATGAAATGACTCTTGAAGAATATAAAGCTATCAGTCCGGTATTTGAAGATGACATCTACGATGCCATCTCTATCGAAACCTGTATCGACAAGCGAAACACGATCGGAGCACCGGGACCAAAAGCTATGGAAGAGGTTATCGCCATTAATGACCAATGGCTGAAAGATAAATAATATCATAATGGCAGGGATTCATATATTGCATAGAATCCCTGCCATATTTTTATTTGGACAGCGCCCTTCGTTTAACGTTCTCTTTATACTTCCCATTCCAATAATTTTCCAAGAAAATTCTTGAGTTGTTTTGTTTCAGGATGAGCAAACAGCTTTTCACTGAGGCCATATTCCATCAATTTCCCCTCACATAAAAATGCCACCTTTTCACAGGCATGTCTGGCAAATCCCATCTCATGAGTTACAATCACGATGTCAATGCCCTCTTTTCCGAGTTCATTGACAATATCCAGTACTTCTGTAGTATATTCCGGATCTAGGGCACTGGTTGGCTCATCAAGAAGTAACAGCTTTGGATTTGCAGCAATTGCTCTGGCAATAGACACTCTTTGCTGTTGACCTCCGGAAAGAGCTGCCGGTTTTTTATATATATCTTCCTTTAAGCCAAATCGATTCAGCAATTCCATCGCTCTGTCTTCTGCCTGTTCTCTGGAATATCCATGAACTTTCACAAGAGGAACTGTAATGTTATCCAACGCATTCATATGTCGGAATAAACCACCTTGCTGAAAAACAAATCCGATTTCTTTGCGATATTTCTGCAGTTCTCCATCTTCTTTGGGAAGGGTCTTCCCATTAACGATCACCTCTCCTTCACTGGGAATCAACAAACCACCCAGAATGCGGAGCAAGGTTGATTTTCCTCCGCCAGACGGCCCGATAATAGCCAGCGAATGAACATCATCTGCAAAATCTATGGATTGCAGAACCCTCCGTCCTTCCTCAAAATGTTTTGTCAGCCCATGAAATTCAATTTTCATAATCGAATCTCCTTTCCAATCTCTCACTGATAAATGAAAGGGGTAGTGTCAGACAAAGATAAAGTCCCCCTAAAAACAGATAACATTCAAAAAGTTTAAAGTTCGTTGCACTGATTTCCCGCATAGTCTGCGTCAATTCGATGACTGCAATCATAGATAACAAAGAGGAATCTTTTATGATGGAAGCGAACTGTCCTGTAAGTGCAGGCAAGGTTCTGGCAACAAGCTGAGGAAGAATTACATATCTCACCGTCTGTTTTCCTGTAAAGCCTACCGCCCTGGCAGCTTCCATCTGAGAATCTGAAATTGATAGAAGGCTTCCACGAATAATTTCTGCGATATATGCCCCTTCGAAAACAGATAAAATAATCACTCCGGCAAGAAAACGATTCTCAATCCCCCAGGCAGTTCCCACAATATAAAAAAAGAGATAAATCTGCATGATCAGAGGAGTTCCTCGAATAAACTTTACATAAATATAACACAAATATCGAACTGGAAGAAATCTGGAATTTTGTCCGGCCGCACTGGCAATACCAATCAGAAGACTCAAAACCAGGCTTGCCAGACTTAATCCCACTGTCATAATAAACCCATCTCGAATCCTGATCTGAAACTCTCCAAGGAATGAAAAATCAAAAGTTGTGTGAATTCTTTTCAGGGATAACCAGAAAACAAAAATAATTCCAAGGCATACCAGAACAAAATTCATCATAGCAACCGGTGGAGAAACCTTTTTATTTCGTTCTTCCATCCAAAACTTTTGTATTTTCATCTTTAAGACCTCTCTATATTTCTCAAAAATAAGACTCCTTTTCTCAGGAGAAAAGGAGCCACCATCTGTTACTCTGCCATATCAAAAAACCATTGAAATCCCAATTCATCGAAAGCTTTCTTTTCTTCCGAAAGATATTTTTCTGTTAATTGATCAAAACCGCCATCTTCTCTATATTTTGCAATAAATTCATTAAGTTGGCTCAACAATTCTGTATCTCCCTTTTGTACAGCCACACCCCATTGTTCCACATCCTGAAATGGGATGAAAACCGCGGTAGTTGTATCCGGATTTTTCTTCCAGTTTCTGTAAATTGTCAGCTGATCATAAATGAAACCATCTGCTTTGCCCTGAGCCACTTCTGTCACACAGGCACTCTCATCTGGTAATCCTACGATTTCTGCATTGGTCAGATGTTTCTGCGCATAAATATATCCGGTAGAACCTGTCTTAACCGCAATTTTCTTCCCGGATTGATTCAGATCATCCACACTGGAAATTCCGGAATCTTTATTGGCAAGAATTGCCAGCATCGCATTGGCATATGGATCTGAAAAATCAACACTCTCTTTCCTTTCTTCTGTAATTGTCATGGAAGAAATCACCATATCTGCCTTCCCGGTCTGTAAAGACGGAATCAATCCATCCCATGAAATATTTTCAATTCTCACATCCCGGCCAATATACTCTCCAAATGCTTTGGAAAAATCTACGCTGACACCGGAGGGATCCCCATTTTCATCTTTTGTCTCAAATGGCGGATAGGCCAGTTCCATGGCAACAACCAGTTCATCCGTCGAACTTTGTTCCGTTGTCTCCTCCTGTTGATTGGTTCCACAAGCCGTAAATATGACACATAACAATGCCAGAACCAAAATCATGTTATATCGTTTTTTCATCGAATAATCCCCTTATTTTTTGATCTTTTCTTTTTATTCTACTTTACCTGTCCTTTATTGTCAAGAATTGTAAAAGAAAAAGACCGCATTGACGCGGTCCATTCTTTGTATTCTGTTATGTCGTTATTTGATAATATTGACATCAAGCTGATTGAACGGAATAGTAATTCCGTTTTCATCAAAGGCATATTTGATATTTTCCAGTACCCGCCAGCGAGATGTCCAGTAATCCTCTGTCTTAACAAAATAACGGATTCCCATCTCAATACAACTGTCTTTGTACTCACTGACGAAAATCTGTATCGGATCCTCGTCCAGAAGAGCCGACTCCTGCTGCAGAACATGGAAAAGTACTTCCTTTACCTTTCGAATATCATCATGATATCCGATTCCGATTCGAAGATCAATTTTTCTTTTCTTCTGATAGGTATAATTAGTAATACTGGAACTGGACATATTTCCATTAGGAATCATGATCGTTTTATTATCAACGCTTAACAGTCTCGTATACATGATTCCGATTGCCTGGACTGTTCCTTCTTTTCCGGTACTATCTTCCTTAATATAATCCCCCACCTGAAAAGGTTTGATTAGTAACAAAATTACTCCACCGGCGATATTAGACAGAGAACCCTGCAGTGAAAGCCCCAGAGCCAATCCGGCGGAACCAACCACTGCAACGATGGAAGAAGCAGCAATTCCCAGTTTAGTTATGGCAAATATAAATACCAGTATCTTCAGAGCAATTTTTAAAAATGAAATTAAAAATGACTGAAGCATCGGATCCATTTTTGACTGTTCAAATATTTTAACACATATTTTAACAATATATTTGGACAATCGAAGGCCGATGACTAAAATAAGAATTGCCACAAATAAGTTACCGATAAAATCCAGCAATGCCGTTCCGGTTTTTCCCAGATATTCATAAGCAAGAGAGTAGGCCATTTTTTCAATAGATGTCGTTTCAAGTAGCATTTTGGTCTCCTTTTCTTATTATAAGTATCTTTCTATTATCACTATCTTTTAAAATTTTCTTTTTTTATTTTGCTGTGATATATTCCTGAGCTGTCAGTAACTCTGCACAGAGAACTGCTCCGCCAGCTGCACCACGAACCGTATTGTGAGAAAGTCCGATAAATTTATAATCATAAATTGTATCTTCTCTGAGACGACCCATGGATACACCCATACCATTTTCAAAATCAACATCCAGTTTCACCTGTGGACGATTATCTTCTTCCATATACTGGATAAACTGTTTTGGAGCACTTGGAAGATTCAATTCCTGCGGAAGTCCTTTAAAATTAATCCACCGATCGATGATTTCTTCTTTGGTTGGTTTCTTTTCAAAATTAACAAAAACAGCCGCTGTATGACCATCCAGTACCGGAACACGCACACACTGGGTTGTAATGACTGGAAGTTCCGCTTTTTCAATATGGTCACCCACTACTTTACCAAATAAACGAAGTGGCTCCTGTTCTGATTTTTCCTCTTCACCGCCAATAAACGGAATAACATTTTCAACCATTTCCGGCCAGTCTTTAAAAGTTTTTCCAGCACCGGAAATTGCCTGATAAGTAGTAGCAACTACTTCTTTTGGACCAAACTCCTTCAGTGCATATAAAGCAGGAGCATAGCTCTGGATAGAACAGTTTGGTTTTACTGCAACAAAACCTCTTTTTGTACCAAGACGCTCTCTCTGTGCTTTAATCACCTCAAAATGTTCCGGATTGATTTCCGGCACTACCATTGGTACATCCGGTGTCCATCTATGTGCACTGTTATTGGATACAACCGGTGTCTCTGTTTTTGCATATGCTTCTTCGATCGCACGAATCTCGTCTTTTGACATATCGACCGCACTGAATACGAAATCTACTTCTGCTGCAACCTTTTCTACTTCATTTACGTTCATTACAACGATGCTTTTAACTGCTTCTGGCATCGGAGTTTTCATTTTCCATCTTCCACCTACTGCTTCTTCATATGTTTTTCCAGCAGATCGAGGACTTGCAGCGATTGTTGTCACCTCAAACCATGGATGATTTTCCAGAAGAGAAATAAATCTCTGTCCAACCATTCCTGTTCCACCAAGAATTCCTACTCTTAATTTCTTTTCCATTATTTTGCCCTTTCTATTCACAATTGCAGTCAGAAAACAATTCTCCGACTGCAATATTTATCATTTTATTCATCACACATATAAATTGAATCCAATTATATCTGATTATTTGATCAGTCTTACTTTCAGCACACCATCAATCGCTGCAATCTCTTTAATTGCTTCTTCATCAACGACAGATTCCACATCAAAGATTGCATAGGAGTATTTTCCTTTTGTCTTATTGCTCATTTCTGTAATATTAATATTGTCTTTAGAGAAAATACTTGTAAACTGTGTGAGCATATTCGGAATATTTCTGTGTAAAATAGCGATGCGGCCTTCTGTCTGACAAACACCCATGTCGGTATTCGGGAAGTTAACAGAATTCTTAATATTACCATTTTCCAGATAATCCATAATCTGTTCCACTGCCATCACAGCACAATTATCTTCAGATTCCTCTGTAGATGCACCCAAATGAGGGAATGCAATAACTCCTTTGACTCCTGCAACTTTTGGAGTAGGGAAATCAGTTACATAATGACGAAGTTTTCCGCTCTCCAGTGCTTCAACAAGAGCATCTTCATCCACAAGACCATTTCTCGCAAAGTTCAGGATCACGGCTCCCTCTTTCATCTTAGCGATTCCTTCACGACTGATGATATTTCTTGTAGCATCCATCAGCGGTACGTGAACAGAGATAAAATCACAGTTTTCAAAAATCTCATCTGCGGAAGAAACATGATGGACGGATCTAGAAAGATTCCATGCATTTTTCAGGGAAAGATATGGATCGTATCCATATACATCCATTCCCAGATTCTTTGCAACATTGGCAACCAGAACACCGATGGCACCAAGACCGATTACACCGATTTTTTTATCTTTGATTTCGGTTCCCGCAAAAGCTTTTTTAGCTTTTTCCATCACTTTTGTAATGTCCGGATTTTCTTTATTCGCCTCTACCCATGCATTACCGCCAAGAAGATCACGTGATGCCAGAAGCATGCCGGCAATCACCATCTCTTTTACGCCATTCGCATTAGCACCTGGTGTATTGAATACAACAATTCCTTTTTCAGCATATTCTTCCACTGGAATATTATTTACCCCGGCACCAGCTCTTCCTACTGCCAGAAGATTCGGAACATCCGTCATCTCATGCATGGCTGCACTTCGTACCAGAACCGCATCTGCATCCTGCAGATTATCTGTTGTCGTATATTTTTCATCAAAAAGTGAAATACCACACTCTGAAATCGGATTTAAACATTTGTACTGAAACATTTTGGTCTCTCCTATCTCTTTGAATTTATAACATATATGATAACTGTTCAGAATCAGCTTCCTCATACTTCTGTCTCTGAACAGTTCCATTCTATCTGTCTGCCAGATCCTCCTCACAAAAGGCATCTTTAATCGATGCTCCCGGAGCAACCATAGGCCATACCTTCTCATCGCTGTCAATGAAACAGTCAATCAGATATGGTTCATTACATTCAAGAGCTTCTGAAAATGCTTCCTCAAACTCTTTAATATTAGTTGCACGTCTGGCTTTTGCCCCCATTGCTTCTGCTACTTTAACAAAGTCAACTTTATCTGTCAATGTTGTGGAAGAATATCTTTCCCCATAAAACAAGGTCTGCCATTGGCGAACCATACCAAGAACGTGATTATTTATTACCACCTGAATAATCGGAATATTAGCTCTGGTTGCTGTCGCAATCTCATTCATATTCATTCGGAAACATCCATCTCCGGCAACATTGACTACAACTTTGTCAGGACACCCTACTTTGGCACCAAGAGCAGCGCCAAGGCCATATCCCATGGTACCGAGACCTCCTGAAGTCAGATACTGTCTTGGATTCTTATATTTGTAGAACTGTGCTGCCCACATCTGATGCTGTCCCACTTCTGTTGTGATAATTGCATCTCCGTTCGTCATCTCATAAATTTTCTCGATAACTCCCGGTCCAGACAGCTGATCCTGATGATAGGTAAGAGGATATTTGTCTTTCAGTTCCTGAATATGTCTGATCCATTCATCATGATTCTGTTCTTTAATTCGTTTATTGAAAATTGTCAGAACAGCCTTGATATCTCCTACAATAGCAGTATCCACTATGATATTTTTGTTGATTTCAGCAGGGTCAATGTCAATCTGAATAATGTTCGCTTTCTTTGCAAAGGTTTTTGCATTACCATAGACACGATCACTGAAACGACAGCCGATGGCAATCAGCAAATCTGCTTCCGAAACCCCGATATTGGATGTTTTCGTTCCATGCATGCCAAGCATACCGGTATAAAGAGGATCCTCTCCGGAAAATACTCCTTTTCCCATAAGAGTATCACATACCGGTGCATTCACCTTCTGCACAAACTCTCTGACCTGATCTCTGGCATCTGCAAGAACGCAGCCTCCACCTAACAAAATAAACGGTCTTTTCGCAACATCTATCATCTCTGCGGCTTCTTTCATTCTCTTTTCGCGAATCGTATCACACACAGGATGAATTTTCTCCGGTTTCACAGATTCATAATAAGTTTTTGCTGCTGTGACATCTTTGGTGATATCAATAAGCACCGGTCCCTTTCTTCCGGATTGTGCAATCCGGAAAGCATCACGGATCGTATCTGCAAGAGTCTCGATGTCTTTCACAATATAATTATGTTTTGTGATTGGCATTGTGACACCCTTGATGTCAATTTCCTGGAAGGAATCCTTTCCAAGGAGGCTCACAGCAACATTTGCGGTAATTGCCACAACCGGGATGGAATCCATATATGCGGTTGCAAGACCGGTAACCAGATTGGTTGCCCCAGGTCCGGAAGTGGCCATACATACACCAACCTTACCTGTTGCTCTGGCATACCCATCAGCTGCATGGGATGCTCCCTGCTCATGAGAAGTCAAAATATGTGTAATCTCTTTGCTATGTTTATATAATTCATCATAAATATTTAAAATTGCTCCGCCGGGATATCCAAATACAGTATCCACACCCTGTTCTTTCAAACATTCAATCACGATCTCTGATCCATTCAGCACCTGCTTCATCTGGTCTCAATCCTCTCTTTCTCAACCTTTTATCTGATTCACGTCAAGTACAGCTCCTCTGTTTCCGGATGTAACGAGAGCTGCGTAACGAAGCAGATAACCATCTTTAATCTTTGGCTCTCTTGGCTGCCATTTTGCTTTTCTAGCTGCCATTTCTTCATCTGAAATATCAACATTTAAACTATTATTCGGAATGTCGATCTTAATGATATCGCCTTCCTCCACAAGGGCGATTGGACCACCAACAGCTGCTTCCGGAGATACATGTCCAATGGAAGCACCTCTGGATGCACCGGAGAAACGTCCATCTGTGATAAGTGCCACAGAATCCCCCAGTCCCATTCCTGCGATAGCAGAAGTAGGGTTAAGCATCTCTCTCATACCAGGACCGCCTTTTGGTCCTTCGTAACGAATCACTACAACATCACCCGGAACAATCTGGCCACCTTTAATTGCTTTGATTGCATCCTCTTCACAGTCAAAGACACGGGCTGGACCTTCATGCACCATCATCTCCGGAACAACAGCTGACTGTTTTACAATACCAGTGTCCGGTGCCAGATTACCTTTCAATACAGCAATACCACCCTGTTCCAGATATGGATTGTCAATCGGACGGATGACTTCAGGATTCTTATTGTATACATGTGCAATATTTTCACCAACAGTTTTTCCTGTTGCAGTAATCAAATCCTCATAAAGCAAACCTTTTTTACTAAGCTCATTCATGACAGCATAGACACCGCCTGCTGCATTCAGGTCTTCCATATAAGTAGGACCGGCTGGTGCCAGATGACAGAGATTCGGTGTTTTGGAACTGATCTCATTGGCAATATCCATATTTAATTCCACACCCGCCTCATGAGCGATTGCAGGAAGGTGAAGCATGGTATTTGTGGAACAACCAAGTGCCATATCTACAGTCAGACAGTTTAAGAATGCCTTTTCTGTCATGATATCGCTCGGACGAATATTATTTCTGTATAATTCCATTACCTGCATTCCCGCATGTTTTGCAAGACGGATTCTTTCAGAATATACTGCCGGAATGGTACCATTTCCCTGAAGTCCCATACCGATTGCTTCTGTCATACAGTTCATGGAATTGGCTGTGTACATTCCGGAACAGGAACCGCAGGTCGGACATACATTATTCACATATTCCTCTACCTTTTCTGCCGTCATCTTTCCGGCTTCATAAGAACCAACAGCCTCAAACATGGAAGAAAGACTTCTCTTGCATCCATCAACACGACCGGCAAGCATTTGACCGCCACTTACAAAAATAGTCGGCACATTAATTCTTGCAGCTGCCATCAACAGACCTGGCACATTTTTATCACAGTTTGGAATCATGACAAGAGCATCAAATTGATGAGCCTTTGCCACACATTCTGTGGAATCTGCGATTAATTCTCTTGTGACAAGGGAATATTTCATTCCCACATGGCCCATGGCAATACCATCACATACTGCAATAGCAGGAACAACGATCGGAGTTCCTCCTGCCATTGCAACTCCCATTTTTACTGCCTCTGTGATTTTATCCAGGTTCATATGTCCCGGAACAATCTCATTATATGAGCTGACAATACCAACCAACGGACGTTCCAGTTCTTCTTTTGTAAATCCTAATGCATTAAATAATGAACGATGAGGTGCCTGCTGCATCCCCTTTTTTACCTGATCACTTTTCATTTTTATCCTCCACTTTATATAGCTCTTTTCGAAACTGCCTTTGCAATTTTTCTCAATTAATTAAAAAATACTTAAATACGTTCTGCGATGAGATCTCCCATCTCTTTTGTACCGACTTCCTTCATACCTTCTGACATGATATCCACAGTACGATATCCGTCTTTTAATACCTGTTTGATTGCATTCTCCACATCATCTGCCGCCTCATCCAGATTAAAGGAATAGCGAAGCATCATGGCTGCAGAAAGAATAGTCGCTATCGGATTGGCCAGATTCTTACCCGCAATGTCAGGGGCGGAACCATGGCTTGGTTCATAAAGTCCAAAAGATCCTTCTTTTAAACTTGCAGAAGAAAGCATTCCAATGGATCCGGTCACCATACTTGCCTCATCAGAAAGAATATCACCAAACATATTCTCGGTCAAAATAACATCAAACTGCTTTGGATCACGAACAAGCTGCATGGCACAATTGTCTACCAGCATATGCTCCAGCTCCACTTCCGGATAATCTTTGGCAACTTCTGTAACTACTTTTCTCCACAAACGGGAAGAATCAAGTACATTTGCCTTATCCACACTGGTCACTTTTTTTCTTCTTTTCATCGCGATTTCAAAACCACGGATTGCGATTCTTCTGATTTCTTCTTCGTTATATGTAAGGGTATCGGTCGCTGTCAGAACACCATTCTCTTCTTCGGTTTTTCTATCTCCGAAATAAAGTCCTCCGGTAAGCTCTCTCATCACGACAAGATCAAAGCCATCTCCGATAATATCTTCCCGCAACGGGCATGCTGCTTTCAATTCTTCGTAGAGATAAGCAGGACGCATATTAGCAAAAAGTCCCAAACCTTTACGAATTGCCAGAAGCCCTGCTTCCGGTCTCAGGTTCGCCGGCAGTTTATACCATGGTGAAGTTGTAGTATTGCCGCCGATGGATCCCATCAATACAGCATCACAGCTTCTCGCTGTCTCAAGCGCTTCTTTTGTCAATGGTTCCCCATGAACATCAACGGAAGCTCCTCCCAGAAGAATATCTGTATACTCAAATTCACAGGAATATTTTTCGGATATTTTATCTAACACCTTCAGTGCTTCTGCAACGATTTCCGGACCAATTCCGTCACCTCGAATCACACCCACTTTTAAACTCATTCTTTTCATCCTTTCCATCATATATTTATCACAACTGTTTAACACAGTAACGTAAAGATACTCACAATTACTAATGATATCTCATTTTTCAATCATAATCAATTATTTTTGAAGGATTTCAAACAGAAAAAATTATTTTTCACATTTATTTAGTATGTATCGAGTTTATTTTGAATTTTTTTGAGAATTTTTTTCCATGCATCTTCATGCTTTACGTAATAAAGGGGACACATTTTTCCTGTGACATCGTAATGTCGGATCACATCTGAAGAATCAAGACCATAGGATTTACAAAGCCATGCTGTAAGCTGTACCAGCGAAGCATACGTTTTTTTATTAAACTTCCCGTCTGCATTCTCATGACAACATTCAATGGAAATCGTATCCGAATTCCTGTCATTGGAAGCATAGGAGATTTCCGAGAGGGGAATACACTGAATGATTTCTCCCTCCAAACCAATGATAAAATGGCTACTGGCTTTTGTTGTATGGGTATCTTTCAGATTTTCAAAATAATCTCTGTTCTCCTGCGCCGTTGATTTCGGGTTACTGACATAATGTACCACAATTCCTTTAACCTTTTTAAGAGCAATTCCACTACGGCTATAGGGATTTATCACAATATAATCCTGCGTAATTTCCGGTCTTCCACATTCCCCATCCTCTGCCGGCAGAATCTTTTTTCCTTCTGATTCTGTTTCTGATAAATAAGAGAGGTTCGGATTTGGATTCCCCTGACTCATATTCCATACATTTTTAAAGACTGCCACTGCCAGTGCAAGAAACAATATTGTTCCCAATAATTCCATATTTTTATGAAGCTTATTTTTTGCCATACATTTTGCTTTTCGCTTTTTCTTCTTTCTGGAAAATAATTTTTTCTTCTGTGCCAAACCAGCCTTCCCTTCTGAACTAAACTTGATTTTGTGCCTTTTTTCACAGATTATTATATATAAGAAAAGAGCTGCGCAAAAAGAGTTCGTTCAAAACCCATTCTGCAACAGCTCATATAGGATCCTGTGCTTCTTCGCACGTTCAAGACAACATCAAATCGAAAAAATTCGAATAATACTGTCTCTTTACTTATCTGTTATTCCACACTATAGTTTGGAGCTTCTTTTGTAATATGAATGTCATGAGGATGACTCTCTTTCAGAGAAGCTGCAGAAATCTTGACAAATCTGCCTTTTTCTTTTAGTTCCTCAATAGTAGCAGCACCGCAATATCCCATTCCGGATCTGAGACCTCCGATCAGTTGGAAGAGAGTATCTTCTACTGTTCCTTTGTAAGCAACTCGTCCTTCTACACCTTCCGGTACAAGTTTCTTTGCATTTGCCTGGAAATAACGGTCCTTGCTTCCATTTTCCATTGCAGCGAGGGATCCCATTCCACGGTAAACTTTGTATTTTCTTCCCTGGAATAATTCGAAATCTCCAGGACTTTCATCACAACCGGCAAGAAGTCCACCAAGCATTACTACATTGGCACCTGCTGCAATTGCCTTTGTGATATCACCGGAGAACTTGATACCTCCATCAGCGATAATCGGAATGTTATATTTCTGTGCCATCTCATAACAATTCATAACAGCTGTAATCTGTGGAACACCAATACCTGCGACAATACGTGTTGTACAGATGGAACCAGGTCCGATACCAACTTTAACCGCATCCACGCCACAGTCGATCAATGCCTTCGTTGCTTCTGCTGTTGCCACATTACCTGCGATAACCTGCAGATCAGGATATTTCTCTTTTACCATTGCAAAGGTTCTTAATACATTCTGTGAATGACCATGAGCTGTATCAATAACAATAACGTCAACGTGTGCTTTCACTAACGCATCTACTCGTTTTAAAATATCAGGAGTACATCCTACAGCTGCACCGCAAAGAAGACGTCCGTTATCATCTTTGGCAGATTCCGGATAACGAATCTGTTTCTCAATATCTTTAATTGTAATTAAACCTTTTAAATTAAAATTATCATCAACAATCGGAAGTTTTTCTTTTCTGGCCTTGCCAAGAATCTTTTTCGCTTCTTCCAGTGTGATTCCCTCTTTGGCAGTCACAAGTCCGTCAGCCTCTGAAGTCATGGACTCTTTGATCTTCTTGTCAAAGTTTGTCTCAAATTTCAAATCTCTGTTTGTGATGATTCCAACCAGTCTTCCGTTCTCAGTAATCGGCACACCGGAAATATGAAACTTCGCCATCAATTCTTCTGCCTGACGAAGTGTATGTTCTGGTGAAAGATAAAAAGGATCAGTAATAACGCCATATTCAGAACGTTTTACTTTATCTACTTCTTCTGCCTGCTGTTCAATGGTCATATTCTTATGGATAATTCCAATACCGCCCTGACGAGCCATCGCGATTGCCATTCTGTGTTCTGTAACTGTATCCATGCTGGCACTCATCAAAGGAATATTAAGTTTAATCTTATTTGTTAAATTTGTGTGCAGTTTCACTTCATTCGGAATAACTTCTGAATATCCTGGAACTAACAGAACATCATCAAATGTAATTCCTTCGCCAATGATCTTTCCCATACTTGACTTCCTTCCTTATATATGTAATTTAGTTTAATTAGTTAACTTTATAGTAAATATTTTATGAAAAAATGAATTACTGTAAGCAGGTTCCTAAAAACCGATGTTAGTAAGTTATGTTAACAAAGAAATTTAATTTTGTCAACGTAGAAAAAGAACGTTTTTTTGTCTGAAATTTCAGGAATTATTATACAAATTTACTGATGTATTTCGCAACAAAAAAGAAGGTCTGCTTCTGTTCTGATATCTTATCCTGTACCAGAACAAACAGACCTTCTTTTATTTATAATTCATCTGTCAGATGAATAAACTTTGTAATTATTTTGCAGATAATTTAGCATCAATAGCAGCTGCCGCACGTTTGCCTGCTCCCATGGCAAGGATAACTGTCGCAGCACCTGTTACGGTATCTCCACCTGCGTAAACATTTTCTTTGGAGGATTCCATTGTCTCTTCATCGACGATGATTCCACCCCATTTTTCACAGTCAAGTCCCGGAGTTGTCTGACGAATCAGTGGGTTCGGGCTCTGACCGATGGCGATGACAACAGTCTCCACGTCAAGAACATAGTTGGAGCCTTCGATCGGTTCCGGACGTCTTCTTCCGGATGCATCCGGTTCTCCTAACTGTTGTTCTATTACTTCCATTCCTTTTACCCAGCCGTTTTCATCTCCGATGATTGCTGCCGGATTATTAAGGAACTTGAAGATGATTCCTTCTTCTTTTGCATGATGAAGTTCTTCCAGACGAGCCGGGGCTTCTTCTTCACTTCTTCTATATACGATATAAACTTCTTCTGCTCCCAGACGTTTTGCTGTTCTTGCTGCATCCATTGCAACATTACCGGCACCAACAACAGCAACTCTCTTGCCAATCTTAACCGGTGTTGGTGTCTCAGGGAATTTATAACCTTTCATCAGGTTTACACGGGTAAGGAACTCGTTAGCGGAATATACACCAAGGTAGTTCTCACCAGGAATGTTTAAGAAACGAGGCAGTCCTGCACCACTTCCCACGAATACTGCTTCGTATCCGTCTTCCATGAGTTCATCAATGGTTACAGATCTTCCGACAATAACGTTTGTCTCGATCTTAACTCCGAGATCTTCTACGCTCTTGATTTCTTTTGCTACCAGAGATTTCGGCAGACGGAATTCAGGAATACCGTAGCTTAACACTCCACCGGCTTTATGTAATGCTTCAAAAACAGTTACTTCATAACCTTTCTTGATCAGCTCACCCGCACAGGTGATACCGGATGGACCAGAACCAACAACAGCAACTTTCTTACCATTTTTCTCAATATTCACTTCTGCCGGTTTCGCGTTAGCCATGTGGTAATCTGCCACAAAACGTTCCATACGTCCAATTCCGACAGGCTCACCCTTGATACCACGAACACATTTACCTTCGCACTGGTTCTCCTGTGGACATACACGTCCGCAGATAGCCGGCAGCGCATTCTCACTGGTGATCACTTCGTATGCACCTTCAAAATCTCCTTCTGCAACTTTTGCAATGAATTCAGGAATCGGTACATTAACAGGACATCCATTTACACATGGTTTATTCTTACAATTTAAACAACGAGTAGCTTCTTCCATAGCCATCTCTGCTGTATAGCCCAATGCTACCTCATCAAAGTTTTTATTTCTAACGTTTGGATCCTGTTCCGGCATCGGAACTTTAGTCAGACTCATATTTTTCTTTGCCATCTTAGTTTGCTCCCCTTCCAATCTTGCATTCATGTTCTTCTTCTTTGAAGAAGCCCTGTCTCTTCATACATTCATCAAAATCGACTTTAAATCCATCAAAGTCAGGACCATCGACGCAGGCGAACTTAGTCTCGCCGCCAACGGTAACACGGCAGCCGCCGCACATACCAGTACCATCGATCATGATCGGGTTCAGGGAAACCATGGTATGAAGTCCGATTGGCTGAGTAACTTTTACAACATTCTTCATCATGATGAGCGGTCCGATAGCAATACATTCATCATAAACTTCGCCTTTATCCAGAAGATCCTGAAGAACTGTTGTTACGAATCCCTTCGTTCCAAGGCTTCCATCATCTGTTGCAATGTATACATTATCACAGAACTCTTCAAATTTTTCTGCAAGAAGTACATATTCTGCACTCTTTCCGCCAATAATTACATCTACTTTTGTTCCAAGCTGTGCAAGTTTACGAAGCTGAGGATACAATGGAGCAGCACCAACACCACCGGCAACACCAATCACTTTATTCTCTTTCTTTTCTAAAACTGCAGGCACACCAAGAGGTCCTACAAAATCTGCAACATAGTCGCCTTCCTGTTTTTTGCTGAGCAACTCTGTTGAATATCCAACTACCTGATAAATGATAGTAACAGTTTCTTTTTCACGATCATAATCAGCGATTGTTAAAGGTACACGTTCTCCGTCTTCATCCACACGGATGATGATAAACTGACCAGGTTCACATTTTCTTGCCACAAATGGAGCATGGATCTCCATCAGTTCAACCGCATTATTCAATACTTCTTTTTTTACAATCTTGTACATGCGTTCTTCCACCTCACTTAAAATATCATAAAAAAAGACAAAAAAATTGCCTTTTTTTATGCAATAATATTATTACATGAACCACAGAAAAATACAAGATAAACTGGTGATATCAAACTATTTTCATGTATTTTTCTGAGAACATGATTAATATTCAACGTTTTTTTGTCTGATAAATAACAATGATTTGTCTATTTTTTCGGTTTATATGAACTTTTTAATGAGACAATACGATTGAATACCAGATGATCTTCTGTACTATCTTTTGCATCGCAGCAGAAATATCCATTTCTTACAAACTGGAAGCTGTCATAAGCCACGCTGTCTTTTAATGCAGACTCCAATTTACAATGCGGTAATACTGTCAGAGAATTTGGATTCAGATTCAGACTTCCATCTTCATTGTAAACACCTTTTTCTTCATCAACAATATTTTCATAAAGACGAACTTCTGCATCCACACACTCAGAAGCGCATACCCAGTGGATTGTTCCTTTTACTTTTCTTCCGGTAAATCCGCTGCCACTCTTAGTCTCCGGATCATAGGTACAATAAATCTCTGTCACATTACCATTCTCATCCGTCTTGTAATCTGTGCAGGTTACGAAATAAGCATTCATCAAACGGACTTCATTGCCCGGATAGAGGCGGAAATATTTCTTCGGCGGATCAATCATAAAGTCTTCTCTCTCAATATAGAGTTCTCTGCCAAAAGCAACCTGACGAACACCCAATTCTTCGTTCTCTTTATTATTCTCAACATCAAGATACTCAATCTGTCCTTCCGGATAATTGGTAATGATCACTTTCACCGGATCAAGAACCGCCATCATTCTGGATTTCTTCAATTTCAGATCATCACGGATACAGAACTCGAGCATTGCGTAATCGACAGAGCTCTGTGCTTTGGAAACACCAGCCAATTCAATAAAATTACGAATCGACTCCGGAGTAAATCCTCTTCTACGAAGAGCAGCAATGGAAACAAGACGAGGATCGTCCCATCCATCTACAATTCCTTCTTCCACCAGCTTCTTGATATAACGCTTTCCTGTAATCACATTGGTCAGATACATTTTTGCAAACTCAATCTGACGTGGAGGATTTTCAAATCCCACTTCTCTTACCACCCAATCATAAAGAGGTCTGTGATCTTCAAACTCTAATGTACAGATGGAATGTGTCACTCCCTCAATGGCATCTTCGATCGGATGTGCAAAATCATACATCGGATAAATACACCATTTATCTCCTGTATTATGATGAGTCATATGAGCCACACGATAAATAACCGGATCTCTCATGTTCATGTTACCGGAAGCCATATCAATCTTCGCACGAAGAACCTTCTCTCCGTCTTTGAATTCTCCGTTTTTCATTCTTTCAAAAAGATCAAGATTCTCCTCTACGGAACGGTTGCGGTATGGACTTTCTTTGCCCGGTTCCTTTAAAGTTCCACGATATTCACGAATCTCTTCCGCGGAAAGATCACAGACGTATGCTTTTCCTTTTTTAATCAGGGTGACCGCTGCATCGTACATCTGGTCAAAATAGTCTGAGGCAAAAAACAGACGATCTTCATAATCAGCACCAAGCCAGTTGACATCAGCCTTGATGGATTCCACAAATTCCATCTTTTCTTTGGTCGGATTTGTGTCATCAAATCTGAGATTAAATTTACCATTATATTTCTGAGCCAATCCTGAGTTTAATAAAATTGACTTTGCATGTCCAATATGAAGATATCCATTCGGTTCCGGAGGGAAACGAGTCATTACATGATCATATACTCCATCTGCCAGATCTTTTTCAATTGCCATTTCAATAAAATTTTTCGATACTTTTTCCTTTTCTTCCATTATAGTCCTCCTAATCAGATGCAGGAATAAAACCTGCCACTTGCGTTCTATCATAGCATAATTACAAAAACGGCACAATAGATATTTTTACAGAACCGGAAAGCTGCAAAATAATCCACAAAAAAAGTGCTTCCCGATTGAGAAACACTTCCTGAACTGAACTAATTCAATTTATCTTCATTTTTATAAAAATAAATATTGTCTCCAATTTGTCCGTAACACTCATAGCCCTCTAAATAATGATAATCTGACGAACGAAAATATAAGATATAAGAAGGAAGATTCCTTTTTCCTTTATTTAACGCATCATCCACCGCAGCAATACATTCATTCGAAGGCTGTCGATCTCGATAGGGATACGTGTCGGTCTCTTTATCATAATATGCAGTAAACTGGGATTCCTCGGTCACCACCGAAATCAGATCATCCGGATAGCGATCAGACTCCAATCGATTCATCATGCAGCTGATTACTGCCAAAGAACCCTCATATCCCGTATCGCATTCCATGGAAACAACCTGATATAACATATTTCTTTCAGCATCTGATAAGTGATCATAACAAATCAGATTATCAATGGTCTTATTTTTTGCAGTTGTTCCAGCACTTCCTTTATTTCTGTTACTATGAGAATCAATTTCTGTTACAGATTCTTTTTTTACGAACGGAATTGAAATTCCAACCGAAACCCAGTTGTCAGATATAAATGGGAAAATTACGGACGTTCCATTCACTGTACCACAGAAAATCAGCCAGCCAAATATAATAAAGATAAAACTGATGCCGATTCTTCTTCTTTGTTTTCTTCTCAAGTTCATACACCTCTCCCTTTTTAGATCAAGTTGGTTTGGGTTTTATAAAGTATATGAACTTTTGTAACAAATTATTAATAATATTTTATATTCTGTAAAAAATATTATTTATTAACAAGGATGTATCCGCCACATGAATCAACAGAATTAAAATAGAGACTCTTTGAAGACTTTTTACATGGAATCATATAATGAACGAGGTCTTCCATTTTTGCAAACTTCACTCGCTGCTTTTGTTTTGACCACTTACGATTTGCCGAATCAGCTATGATCACTTTTCCGGTATCTGTCATCCCCAACAAAGCCATCGTATGTTTTGAAGTCGCCCACCGATTATTATAGGCAGAAGAAAACTTTCCATTTGTCTGTCTGTGGTTATTTACCTCGATGATAACAGCATTTCCGGTTTTCAAATGCTGTTTAATTTCTTTTATTGCCTTTTTGTCACTAAAAAACCGAACATAAGTACTTGGTATCTTACAGTATGATAAAATTTTTGTAATACCATACAGAGAAACTGGTCTTTGAGCCGCCAGAGATTTTTTGTAATTTGCATTCCAGGCCTTCGTTCCAAATACTTTTTTCTCCAATTTTCTGCTCACCATAGAAGGAGTCCAGCTTTTATATTTTGTTTTGTATCCCGACAACACACATGTCAATGCGCTTACTGCACACCCATGCTGGGCAATAAAACTTTTCTTACTAAGCTTCGTTGACTCCTGTGAAAAAATATTATAATCTCTTGTTCCTTTTGCACTGTTTACCGTTACTGTATATCGGTCTGTAAACGTACTTTTAGATAAGGTACTGGTCTTAGTGGTTACTGAACTTGCCGCAAATGTTTCAAGTGGAATACATGCCGCAAATACCATCATCGCAAACATAAGGATTATTGTTCTTATTCTGTTCATTTCAGTATCTTCTCCTTTTCTTTGACATTATTCTTTCGTTTTCAACCTTTCATGCAGAGATTCCTCTCTAAACATACGATTTATGATTATAACATGAACATATCATTATTTCAATGATTCTCCTCTGGAATCATTTACCTGTTTTTTCCTTCCTTCTTTATAAATTGTATTAATTTTTCTCATTTTTTGAAATTTACAAAAAATTTAGTTGACAACTTCGAAACAACATGATAGAATCTTCGATGTTAAGACATTTTCTTAATGCTGCTGTAGCTCAGTCGGTAGAGCGTCGCCTTGGTAAGGCGGAGGTCTCGAGTTCAAGTCTCGTCAGCAGCTTTTTTTATACCTAAAAAAAGAAACCGGTTGTAGCTACTTTATCATCATGTAACTGCAATCGGTTTCTTTTCTTTTAATGTGCTTCCTTTTTTCTCGCGTAATCTTCAATCATAGTGACAATTCTTTTTTCAATAAATTCCACTTTATTCCCACGCCCTTCTTCCCAATCTGCTATGGTTTTAACCGGAAACTGAACCAGTTTCGCCACTTCTTCTCTGGTCAATCCGGCATGTTCCCGCGCTTCTTTCATACTCATGAAATCACCCCCTGTTATGTCGTGCATTTAAATTAAGACGCATCATCCCAGTGTATGAAGAGCATCCAGCAATAAGGACAACGTTTCTTCAATGCCTTTTTCATTTTCTTCTATAATAATGTCTGCATATTTTTCATATAAAACCCGGCGTTCTTCAAAAATATCTTTTAATGTCTGCCCTTTTTTCAAAACAACACCCCTTCCTTTTAGATCTCCCAATCTTTTGTTCAAGGTATCAAAAGAACATTTTAAATAGACAATCGTTCCGATTTCTTTTAAATGTGCCATGGCTTCTGCTCCATAGACCGCACTGCCTCCAGTTGCGATGACAGAATCCGACACATCAATGGACGCATTTACCTGATTTTCGATGGAGAGAAACCCTTCTACTCCCTCACTGGAAATAATGTCTTTCAATAATCTACTTTCCTGTTTCTGTATCAGCAAATCTGAATCCACAAACTGGTATCCGATCTCTTTCGCAAGAATGACACCAATCGTACTTTTTCCCACTCCAGGCATTCCAATCAAAACAATATTTTTCATCTTTTTTCCTTTCTCTTTATCTTCTGCTGTTGTTCCTATACCCTGGGAGCATCACGGTTTGCAGACTCCGCAAGGAATATATCCCCGTTTTTCCAGCTGACTTTTTGTTTCAGAAGTATTTTTTCTATTTTCACTTTTCATTTCATCTACATGTTTACAGGATGGACGATGAAACTTCCCGGTATTTGTGTTAATCACATATCGAACACCCGAAGTATTATTCTTCGAAGCCCCCTTTGGTTCTCCTGCTTTCCAGCTCTCATCCGGTGACATATTAAAGGAAATGGACAAACCATCGGATAAGGCAACAATAGTTCCCTGTTCGTCTGTACGAAATACCTGAATTCCTCTTTTTCTGAATTCATTCAGTGTCTGTGCACTCGGATGTCCATATTCATTATCTTCTCCACAACTTATAACACTATATTTCGGATTAACGACATCCAGAAACACTTCACTGGATCCGGTTTTACTTCCGTGATGAGCTGCTTTATATACATCTGCTGAAAGGTCAATCCCATTGGCCATCATATCTTTTTCCGCCACTGCTTCGGCATCACCTGTAAACAGAAATCGATTCTTTCCAAATGTTAACAAAATACCAACAGACCAGTTATTTGTATCATCACCATAGTCTCTGTTTGGAGCAACGATTGTGAAATCCGCTTCTCCAAGAGAGTATGTATCTCCTGGCTCAGGATCCGTTACAGAAAGATTATTCTTCTTCACTGCCTTAATCACATCTTCGTAAGTTCTGGTATCGGAAGTAATCTCCGGCATGATCACTGTTTTGCATGAATAATTATCAATGACAACATCAAGGCCTCCCACATGATCTGAATCCGGATGCGTTCCAATCACATACTCAAGTTCTGTTATCTTCTGACTCTTTAGATACTCCGTCACCACTTCTCCCTGATTATTCTCTCCGGCATCAATAAGCATGGCATGATTTCCTTCTTTTATTAATGTGGCATCTCCCTGCCCAACATCAATAAAATGAACTTCCAATTCTCCCTCTTTCACGGAATCATTCGCTGCACTTTTCTCTGTTGACGAGAAAATCGTTGTTAATCCTGACAATGTATCGTCAGAACATCCGACACATAACAGGCAGCTAAGTAGGATATAAGCGAACAGAATAACCTTTAAAATAATATGTTTCTGTCTTCCCATGATGTCACCTCTTCTTAAAAATATGTGTTTAAGTATATCATAAATTTACCCCTAATTACCATATAAAAATAGTTGTTTTCCACAAAAAAATACGTTATCATATAATATAATTGTGAAAGGAACAAAAGCTATGTTTGAAATGTTTGTTACCCTCGGGGCTGCTTTGGTTGCAACCATCTATGGATTATCAAAGTCGGTTTTAATGAATGGCCCTTATAAAAATTATTACAGGTTGGGATTTGTGGCTGCCATTCTTATTCTGTATCTGATTCACAGGATATACAGTGACACCCGGAATTCTCACATCACACGGTTGAAAGTCGATCTTACTGAGTATCTATATTACGAAAAATATACCTCCCCATTATACCGAATTGGATATTTTATCAGTTACCTGATTCAGAATATTTTATTCGATTATACTTATATGAGACGTAATTTCAATTTCTGTAAAGGATTGGATGTCTATGATGGCGGGGTAAGCGAATACTATATCAAGTTCCGTAATACCTGGTTTCGCTATTTGAAACTGACGTTATCTCGTCATCGGGTTTCGCTGAAAAAGTTACAGGCATTTGCGGCAAAAACAAAGAACGATATGATCTTTGACCATCTGGAATCTGAAGACACGAAAGAAAAGTATAAGCTTTTTTCTTCGGAGGCAGAAGCTTATTACATAGAACAACATTCTATGGACAGATCTACCATGAGAAAATTCAGCTGTTACAAAGAAATCGACAGCTATTATATTAAAAATCTTCTGAAATATTATAAAGTCATGCTTTACGTCGATAAACATGAACCGATTATCATTGATTATGTCAACAGACAGAATTTACATGTCCAAAAAGATGTCAATGATTTTAAAAAAATAAAATTCCACTGATTTACATAAAAAAAGGACAGGTCAGATTTCATTTCTTTCCTGTCCTTTTTCTTATATGATATCTACACTCTTATTTCGTCGATGCTTCCATTCTCTGTCTTACAATTTCAAAAGCTAAGACTCCTGTTGCAACAGAAGCATTTAGCGAATCAATATCGCCTTTCATTGGAATGGATGCAATGTAATCACATTTTTCCTTCACAAGACGACTCACCCCATTGCCTTCATTTCCAATGACCAAACCGATGGACCCGGTAAGATTCTGGTGATACATCAATTCTCCATTCATATCTCCACAGACAAACCACATCCCTCTTTCTTTTAGTTCATCAATGGTCCGTGCCATATTTGTCACTCTTGCAACCGGAGTATAATGAAGAGCCCCTGCTGATACTTTTGCAACTGTTCCGGTAAGGCCGACAGCTCTTCTTTTCGGTATAATCACTCCATGTGCTCCCGCCAGATTAGCTGTTCGGATGATTGCCCCCAGATTATGCGGATCTTCAATCTCATCACAAAGGATGAAGAAAGGATCCTCCCCTTTCTTTTCCGCATTGGCAAACAGAGCTTCCAGTTCTGCATACTCATAAGCTGCCGCAATTGCCACAACTCCCTGATGTTTTTCATGCTGCGACAGAGAATCCAGTTTCTCCTTTGACACATATTTTACCAGGGTAGATTGTTTTTTGCTTTCTCTCAAAATTGATTTTACCGGACCATCCTGGCAGCCATCCAACACAAACAATTTATCGATTGTCTTCCCGGACCGATAGGCCTCCAGCACAGCATTTCTGCCAATGATCGTACATTCTTCGTATGCCATATTCCCTCCATTATTCTTCCGCTTTGGAATCATCTGTTTTATCGATATGTTGCGGTGCTTCTCCCAGACCTGCCTCGACCAATTCCATAATCCGCTCCATCTGCCCGGTCATATATAAATATCCAATTAAGGTTTCAAAACCTGTCGCAATTCTATAATCATGATGACTCTGATTTTTTGCACAGGAAATGGACTTTGCATTACGACCTCTTCGAAACATGTTTTTTTCCTCTTCATTTAAAAGAGGTTTAATCCGCTCCATCATCTTTGTCTGCGCAGCGGCATTCACGTATCGAATCACCTGCTGATGATATTTGTTCGGTCTGTTATTTCCTTTACTCGTAATCATTGTTCGAATAATCAGATCATAAACAGAATCACCGATATAGGCAAAGGAAAGAGCCGAGTAGCTCCTCACTTCCTGCGGAGTGAGTGGAAAATGATCCATGATCTGTCCTAAGCTCTTTTCCATTTAACACCTGCTCTCGTATCTTCCAGAATGATTCCCTGTTCTGCAAGCATATCACGAATTTCATCTGCTCTTGCAAAATTCTTTGCCTTTCTTGCAGCCTGACGTTCCTCGATTAATGCCTCAATATCTGAATCCAGCAATTCTTCTTCTTTTTCTGTCACAATACCAAGAATATCGCACAATTTGACGATAGTATCAAATACATATTGAACATATTCTTTTGATCCTTCTGCCGCAGTAATATTGGCCAGTTTCACCAGTTCGAAAATAGCCGAAATCGCATCAGCAGTGTTAAAATCATCTTCCATAGATGCCTCAAACTTTCCAACCAACGCATCTACTTCTTTTACATGTTCTTTATCGGATTCTGTCATAGTACTATCTTGAACACTTCCAAGAATACTTCTCAGATTATCAATCGCAGTAAGAATTCGTTCCAGTCCATTCTTGGAAGCTTCAACCAGAGTATCGCTAAAATTCAATGGACTTCTGTAATGGGCACTCAGCATAAAGAAACGAATGACCTGAAGCGGATATTTTTCACTGATCTCACGTACTGTAAAGAAATTACCTGCTGATTTTGACATTTTTTTGTTATCAATATTCAGGAAAGCGTTGTGCATCCAGTATTTAGCAAACTTCTCACCGTTACATGCCTCACTCTGGGCAATTTCATTCTCATGATGAGGGAATACCAAATCTTCTCCACCGGCATGGATATCAATGGTGTCACCAATGTATTTTTTGGACATCACAGAACATTCAATATGCCAGCCCGGACGGCCATCCCCCCAAGGAGATGGCCAGGAAGGTTCTCCTTCTTTCTTTGGTTTCCAGAGGACAAAGTCCATTGCATCTTCTTTCTCATCACTGACTGCGATACGGATTCCTGCCTGCATGTCATCCAGATTCTTTTTGGAAAGCTGTCCATAATGATCAAACTTTCTTGTTCTGAAATACACGGTTCCCTCTTTCTCGTAAGCATATCCTCTCTCAATCAGAGTCTCAATCATGGCAATCATTCCATCAATTTCTTCCGTTGCTTTCGGATGATGGGTGGCCGGTTTCACATTGAGCGCTTCCATATCTTTCTGACATTCTTTAATATATCTTTCTGAAATCTCAGAAGCACTGACTCCTTCTTCATTTGCTTTTTTGATAATCTTATCATCCACATCAGTGAAATTGGATACATAATTAACATCATATCCTTTATATTCAAAATAACGACGAACAGTATCAAACACTACCATCGGTCTCGCATTACCAATATGGATATAATTATATACAGTTGGACCGCAGACATACATTCCAACCTTTCCTTCATTAACTGGTACAAATTCTTCTTTTTGTTTTGTAAGTGTGTTATATAACTTCATAAATCCTCCTTCTATATAGAACAAAAGCGGATAATCCATCTCCATAAAAGAGACGAAATTATCCGCGGTTCCACTCTTAATTAAAGTCTGTATAGACTTTCTCTCTAATCCGTTAACGCCTGGTACGTGCCATGCTATTCTTTATCAAATCGGCCCCAGAAGGATATCCCTGATCATTCTGAAAGAAGAATCACATGACCGGCTCCCGAATGCACTTTCCTGTTTTCGTATGAAAAAAACGTTTTCAGCCTCTGACGTCTTCTCTCTGTTCCTCTGCAAAACAGTACTCTTTTCGTTCTCTGCCTTTCTCATATACATCATAGTCTATTCAATTTCCAAAGATTTGTCAATCTATTTTAAAAATATTTTACACAATTTCCTGAATACAATTGAACTGAACCGTTTCTATTACAGACAATAATTCTTTTCCTCTGGTAGTCAATCCGGTGGTCAGATTCAAACCCTCACCTTTTTTATCTCCAAAGAGAAATGCCGTCAGATCTCCAATGGATATCTCTCCACAATCCGTTTCGATATCCTGATCTGTCATTTTTTGAACCACGCATCCTTCTTTTGACAGTGTCCATTCATAGATTCCTTCCTGTTCTTTCACATAACTATCTGTTATCTTCAGAAATCCATGCTCCTCTCCTTTTGATATCAGATATTTTCCCATTTGTTCCAGATTTAAAATACGAAACATAATAATTGGTCTGCTTCGAAGAGGAAGAACACGTACACCGCAATAATTACCTGCTTTTTTCAGATTATCTTTCCATGATTCATCTAATATCAACTGATATTTCCCATAATGATATGATTCCTCACAATACTTCAGAATCTGATAAAGAAATAATTCACGCGAATCATCATCTTTACAAAAAATCTGAGATACAACCATATAATCATTTTCCGCACCAACCACAAATCTTCCGGCATACATTCCATTATGGTATACCAATAAAAGTTTACCGAAATCACTGTTCGTCTCTTTCTCCAGACGAATCAGATATTCCGGAGTAATTTCTGTATGAATCGCAAAAATATCATCTTTTTTCTGATTTTCTGTTAGCGACAGTTCTGAGAGATTTTCTTTAGCCAGAGAAACAAATTCCCAGTTTTCCTGAGTTTCAGGAGTCATCACTGCAGAAAAGCACTCGATTTCCTGCTCAATCTGGCAACTTCCAAAGCGAAAATCAAAAGGAAGATAGTAGTTTTCGTCTGCCGGCATCAGATAAGTAAGAAACTCTCCTCTTTCCCTTAATCGCGAAAAGGTATCTTCAAGAAGTTCCCTCATCACGCCCTGACGGCGATATTCCTCATCCGTTGCAACTCCAACAATATAATGAGCTGCAACAGTTTCTCCCTCCATCCTCAAACCATAGGGGTTCAAATGGAGCATTCCCTTGATGCAATCACCATCCTGCTCATTAATTAATATCTCATTTTTTCCATACACTTCATCAAAATAGAACTTGGCATAGGGAACCGGATCATGAAAATTCCTCTGCCACATGGCAAAAATTTCATCTTTTTTCTGCCCTTTTTCGAGGGAAATCATAATGATTCACCTCCTGTTTTGGGGCATCCCTGACAGTTTCCACACTGTCCTTTCTCCATATCTATCATAGCATCTGCTCCTACATAATTCTGGATTTCAGATAATAAACAAACTGCATTTGCAGCAATTCCCAGTCCTTCTCCGGTAAATCCCAATCCTTCTTCTGTTGTTGCCTTTACATTGACCTGACCAATCTCCAATCCAAGCACTTTGGCAATATTCAGACGCATCTGCGGAATATAAGAAGCTAATTTCGGGCGTTGTGCGATCACCGTAGCATCAATATTTTCGATAAAATACGCTTTTTCTTCAATAAGCTTCCGGACTTCAGACAGAAGAATCATACTGTCTGCTCCTTTATATGCCGGATCATTATCAGGAAAATGTTTCCCAATATCACCCAAAGCCGCTGCCCCAAGCAATGCATCCATCACTGCATGAACCAGAACATCTGCATCCGAATGTCCCAACAACCCTTTCTCATAAGGAATTTCCACTCCACCTAAAATCAGTTTTCTGTCTTCCACCAGGCGATGGACATCATATCCATTTCCAATTCTCATTACACAACCTCCTGTAACAAAAAAAGCACATCTGTCTATACAAACAGATATGCTTATCTATTATTATACAATAGCGGGAACTGGATTCGAACCAGCGACACCACGGGTATGAACCGTGTGCTCTAGCCAACTGAGCTATCCCGCCATATTAAGTTAAAAGTGGGACCTATAGGGCTCGAACCTATGACCCTCTGCTTGTAAGGCAGATGCTCTCCCAGCTGAGCTAAGATCCCACGTCACTCAACAAAAAATATTATATAACAAAGCAAACAATCTGTCAATAATTATTTTCTTTTTTTTGAATTATTTTATCTGATCTCACAAATTATATTCTGGTTTTTCTGCCTCAAAGTTCATAGCAGCCATCACCGCAGCAATATGCAGAGCAACCGCATCACTCAATGCCTCTTCATCAATATCAAAGTGCGGATGATGATTAGGATATACTTCTTTTTGTGGATTACCACATCCCACAAAAGCAAAAACACCAGGAACTTTCGTCTGATACCAGGAAAAATCTTCTCCCAGCATCATTGATGGAATATGTGAAAATGTTCGATCTTCCAGTAATTTTTGCGATTCTGATTGAATCATTTTCGAAAACATCTCATCATTATATACTGGTGGATGGGAACCATAATCATATTGAACCTCAGCGCTTCCACCATAATACTCTGCAATTGCTCCGGCTCTTTTTTCAATAGCCTCTTTCAAATGGGAAGCCACGTTTTCCGAAAAACTCCTGCATGTGCCTTCCACCGTTGCTTTTCCGGAAATAACATTATATTGTGTTCCCGAATGAAGAGATCCTATTGTAACAACCGCTCCCTGTGCAGGATCCACCTCTCTGGAAACAATCGTCTGAACACTCATCACAAAATCTGCAGCCATAACGGTAGCATCAACACACTGATGTGGCTTGCCGGCATGACCACCTTTTCCATAAAAATCAATAAAAAAGCGGTCCGTCTGTGCCATCCTTGGCCCTTCTTCTACAGAAATCACACCTGTTGTCATATCAGAAAAAAGATGAAGTCCAAATATCATAGCAACATCATCAAGAACGCCCTGTTCCATCACCTTTTTTGCACCTAATGTATTCTCCTCAGAAGGTTGGAATATCAACTTTACTCTCACCGTCAGCCGCTCTTCCATCTCTTTTAAAATCTCTGCCGCTCCCAACAGTCCTGCAATATGCCCGTCATGACCACAGGCATGCATTTTCCCTGGATGTTCAGACCGAAAAGAAAGTCCTGTGCATTCTTTCACAGAAAGTCCATCAATATCCGCTCTGAGACCAATGGTAATTTCACTGTCCGGACCAATATAACCAACAACTCCCGTTGGTTCGAGCCGAATCGGTTCAATACCAATCTGAGATAATTTCTCACAAATGGTTTCTGTGGTCTTCCTTTCTTCAAATCCCAATTCAGGGATCCGATGAAACATCCTTCTGTTCTTCACAAATATTTCTTTTTTCTCATTAATTTTCTGTATCAGTACCTTTTCATCTATCATAATCATTCTCCTCGAAACAATCTTACGATTAATAGTACCGGTACAATAATAAGTATCAATGGTAAAACGGCCCTGAGAACAAAACCAACCAGAAGAAGGATTAGAATAATCGTAAGAATTCCACCCAACTTTTTCATAATTGTATTCTGTCCATATGAAACAGGATTCGTATTATTATCGCCGGAATCCGTTGTATTATCATAATATCCCGATCGTCCGCTTTCTTCTTCACTGCCCCGGGCATCAATGATCGACTTTGCTATAAGCCTTGGGCTTCCTAACTGTTTTATAACCTCATCCTCACTTTTTCCCATTGACATCTGCTCACGAAAATAATCTCTGTAATACGTCATAGAATCGGTATATTCGTATTCTGATACTTCCCCTTTTAAAGCATCTTCTAATTCTTTAAAAAATTGTTCCATTCTATTTTATCGCCTTTCCCGACGTTTTTTCGTCGATGATTCTATTCTTTCCTTTTCTTTAGTCATATTGTAATGTGATATATAATGTTGTATTTTTTCCTTTTCCTATCGTCTGTAAATGGATAGAATCTGCTCCGGTATATTGAAAAAGAAACTGCATCTTATCTTCTGTATATATCGTCTCATCATAATCTCCTACCATAATCTGAATAGGATTGGAAGCATCACTTGCCAAAATTGCTTTACATATTTCTTTAAACTCTTCAAAATCAGCACAGTACAAATCCTGATAAATATAATAATTATATCTGGTTCCCACGGATTCCGGGTATCTTTCTTTATTCCAAATATGACTGGATTCCATACTGGAATCATTTAAATTAAAGTAAGAATATATCATTCTGGAAGGATCATCCGGCTCAGGATCGTCCCAGGTTACATCTGTATGATACCATTCATCATCGAGACGAATCAAATTCCACGCATGGTTTTCCCCATCAGCTGTTCCCGTAACCATCTGGCACTCCAGACCTGCAAGATCACACAACAGTTTCATTGCCTGTGCATATCCGTTACAGACAGCCTTTCCCTCCACCAGTGCACCATATGCATTATAAGCATCGCTGTCCTCATTCTCATTGTCATCCGGATAACCATATTTCACATTATTTACGATATAATCATGTATTTTTTTCTCTTTCTGATATTCTGAAGAAGAGTTTTTTTCGATTTCATCAATAATAATCTCACATTCTTTTTTTAATTCAGCTGCCTTCTCCTGCTCTTTGGACAGCACTGTACCATTCAAAATAGAATCTTCAACATAATAATTATCACTGATGTTACAATATAGGGTTATATAAGAACGATTCAAAAATCGAATTGTTTTTATCTGATATTTTTCAACATTTCCAAAAAAGCCATCATGTTCCAGATTCAACTGATCAAGATCTTCCTGCTGCAAATCCTCCGTTTCAAAAGTATATTCTTTTTTTCCCTCTTTCAAAACTTTTTGTACTTCCTGATATAACTCTTCTCTGGTATTTATGACAGGTTTTTCTGATGCGGCAAGCCCCTTCACAGAATTGCAGCCACCTGATACCATCATGACAATCAGTATAAAAATAGTTATATTTTTTTTCATGTTCATCCCCATAACATTCCAGACTCGATGCGCCCTTGCTTCACGCATCCATAAAAGATTAATTATATTCCGAAAGCAGTTCATTCGTTCTTTCCACATCAGAAGGACGTATTATCATCTCATCTCCATCTCCTGTAGCAAATGCATACATATATTCCAGATTTATTTTCTCCTTAGCAATATCCACCAACATATTTGCCAATGCTCCTGCTCTTGATGGTACCTTCACTCTTAAAACATCTGTCAATTCAACTTCATATTTATGTCCTCTGAGAATCTCCGCCACCTGCTCCGGATTCGGCAAAATCAAACGGGTTACTGTATCAGCCATACTGATTGCTTCTACATTAATATTCTCCATTGCCAGAATATCCATCACTTCTTTTAATTTGCCTTCCCTGTTTTCCACTTTAACTGTTACCTGTTTTACAATCATATTGATACCTCCCGTCATTTTTTATATCTGTATTCTACCAATTTTTTTAGGCAAACGCAACCAATTACTAATCAAAGAAAGTATCACGAAAAAAAGTATTAAAAAAGGCGGTAATTCCATAAAATACATGGAATTACCGCCGAATAAAAAATCGGAATTAATTACATCATTCCCATTCCGCCGCCTGCTGGCATTCCGGCTGCCGGATTCTCTTCTTTGATATCTGCTACAACAGATTCTGTTGTGAGTAATGTAGATGCTACACTTGTTGCATTCTGCAGTGCACTTCTTGTAACTTTAGCAGGATCAATGATTCCTGTCTCAATCATATTCACATAAGTTTCAGACAACGCATCAAAACCAACTCCCACTTCACTTTCTGAAACCTTATTGATAATAACAGATCCTTCCAGTCCTGCATTTGCTGCAATGTGGAATAATGGTGCTTCCAGAGCTTTGAGTACAATTTCTGCACCAGTCTTTTCATCTCCGGATAAAGTTGCTGTTTTCTCTTTTACAACTTTTGCTGCATGAATATATGCAGATCCACCACCTGCGATGATACCTTCTTCTACTGCTGCTTTTGTTGCCGCAAGGGCATCTTCCAGACGAAGTTTTGCTTCTTTCATTTCTGTTTCTGTAGCAGCACCAACACGGATCACTGCAACACCACCAGATAATTTAGCAAGTCTTTCCTGTAATTTTTCTTTATCAAATTCAGATGTTGTCTCTTCTAACTGCATTCTGATCTGAGCAACTCTTGCATCGATAGCATCTTTCTCACCAAGACCGTCAACGATAACTGTATTTTCTTTTTCAACCTTTACAGATTTTGCGCGTCCTAACATATCCATTGTTGCATCTTTTAAATCAATGCCAACTTCTTCAGAAATTACAGTACCACCGGTAAGAATTGCGATATCCTCAAGCATTGCTTTTCTTCTGTCGCCATATCCCGGAGCTTTCACACCAACAACAGAGAAGGTTCCTCTTAATTTATTAACGATTAATGTGGTTAATGCCTCACCTTCGATATCTTCAGCAATGATGAGTAATTTGGATCCACTCTGAACAATCTGCTCTAACAGCGGAAGGATTTCCTGAATATTGCTGATTTTCTTATCTGTGATCAGGATATATGGATTATCCAGTTCTGCAACCATTTTTTCCATATCAGTTGCCATATATGCGGAAATATATCCACGATCAAACTGCATACCTTCTACCAGATCCAGTTCTGTTTTCATTGTCTTTGATTCTTCAATTGTAATGACACCGTCTTTGGACACTTTTTCCATAGCATCTGCAACTAACTGTCCAACTTCTTCATCACTTGCAGAAATAGATGCTACTTTTGCAATCTGCTCTTTTCCTCCAACTTGCTGGCTCATTTCACTGATTGCTTCTACTGCTGCATCTGTTGCTTTCTTCATACCTTTTCTTAAAATAATAGGATTTGCACCTGCAGCGAGGTTCTTCATTCCTGCATTGATCATAGCCTGTGCCAGAACAGTTGCAGTTGTAGTACCATCACCTGCAACATCATTTGTCTTTGTTGCAACTTCTTTTACAATCTGTGCACCCATATTTTCAAAAGCATCTTCTAATTCAATATCTTTTGCGATTGTGACACCATCATTTGTAATTAATGGAGCACCGAAGCTCTTATCCAAAACAACATTACGTCCTTTTGGTCCCAATGTTACTCTTACAGTATCAGCTAACTGATTCACACCTGATTCTAATGCTTTTCTGGCTTCTACACCATATTTAATTTCTTTTGCCATAATTTTATTCCTCCATTAAAACAATGATTATTCTACGATTGCTAAAATATCACTCTGTTTAACAATAATATACTCATCTTCACCCATTTTAACATCTGTTCCGGCATATTTGGAGTAGATTACTTTCTGTCCTGTAGTCACTTCCATCTTTACATCTTCTGTTCCAGGGCCGACAGCAACAACTTCTGCCTCCTGTGGTTTTTCCTGTGCAGAGCTGGTAAGAATAATACCTGTCTTTGTCTTTGTTTCAGCTTCAAGCTGTTTTAACACTACTCTGTCCGCTAACGGTACTAACTTCATAATAATGCCTCCTATAAAAAACTATTCTATCAATCTTCTTTGTTAGCACTCATTTCAATCGAGTGCTAATTTCATTACTTATAATATGTTTTTTGCCATATAAATGCAAATTCTGGAATTGTATATATTACTATATATTCCTTAATATTATTATTATTCTCTTTTTTTCTTTTATATTCTCATTATATCTCTTATTTTCTCTTTAATATAATTATTTTTCGATTATCAGACCAAACGCAAAACAGAAAACTTGCAATCATAAAAAAAAAGATTATAATGTAACTGTTCAGATTCAAACAGATTTGAACTATAGATTATTTTATAGAAAGGAAACATTATGAATCAAAAAAATAAAGGGATTATTTTGATTATCTCTTCCGCCTTCTTTTTCGCATTAATGGCTATGATGGTACGCATGGCGGGGGATCTGCCAGCCATTGAAAAGAGTTTTTTCAGGAATTTTGTGGCTATGTTCTTTGCCATATTTACGTTAAAGAAAAACCATATCCCAATCAAAGTACCAAAAGGCTCTTTAAAACCGCTTCTGATCCGATCCATCTGCGGCACCCTGGGTATTCTTTGTAATTTTTATGCTGTGGATCATCTGATGCTTGCAGATGCTTCTATTTTAAATAAGCTATCACCTTTCTTTGCAATCCTTTTCTCATTTCTACTATTAAGAGAGAAAATACATCCATTTCCAGCCTGCTGTGTTTTTACAGCTTTTATTGGTAGTTTATTCGTCATCAAACCAGGAATTGGCTTTGTCACAACTTTTCCTGCACTGATTGGATTAATCGGAGGTCTGGGAGCCGGTATTGCATACACTTATGTCAGAATTCTTGGTAAAAAGGGTGTAAAAGGTCCATTTATTGTATTTTTCTTTTCGGCTTTTTCCTGCCTGGTAACTTTACCTTATCTGATTTTTAATTTTCACCCAATGACCCTCACACAATTTGGATTTTTATTACTTGCCGGTCTTTTTGCCAGCGGAGGTCAGTTTACCATCACTGCCGCTTACACTTACGCCCCTGCAAGAGAAATTTCCATTTATGATTATTCCCAGATCATCTTTTCTACAATCCTCGGATTTCTTTTTCTGGGGCAGATTCCAGACTATCTGAGTTTCATCGGATATGGGATTATAATATTAGCTTCCGTGGCCATGTTCCTTTTCAACCAGCGAAAATCTGAGCCAGTTCAATAGTACAGAGCGAAAACAGAGCTATTTTAACAAAGCACCGTATAAAGTATAATAAAGCGGAAACCATTCTTTTATATGGATATAACCATGCATCATATAATTGAATGATTTCCGCTTTATTTTTACAGAGAATCTGTGCTTTGTTTATTATTTTTTTTTATGTCCTTCATATGATTTTTCGCTTTTTCATAAATATCATATGGTTTCTGATATCTTGGCGAATAATCATTATGATATGTTCCCTTTTTCATTATGATTTTATCTTGTTTCTTCATCGGCATTCACGCCAGCTCCATCTTCTTCTAATGCGGCTGTAGTTTCTTCAGAAGCCTGTGTTGTCGGATCAGTACGATAATGAATGGTTCCAGGATCCAGCGTTTCGCCTCTCGCCTCATACATCTCTGAAACTGTTACCAGCTGAAATCCCTCAGCCTGAAGATCCTTTACAAAACGTTCCACTGCCGCAACATTGTAATCGTGAATATCGTGAAGTAATACTACATCACCGTCAGTTGCTGTCATAACCATACGATATGTATCATCAGCATTTTTCGTCTTCCAGTCTTCCGTGTCAAGAGACCAGTTCACGCAGCAAAGATTATGAGATCCAACAGCATTCAAAACGTCTTGGTTCACATCTCCATATGGTGGCCGCATAAGTGTAGGAGCAACACCAATCGCATTCTTAAGAGCATCAATAGAATCCGTTATCTCTGTCTCAAGCTCAGAAGAAGACAAAGTCGTAAGCTGCACATGACTCAATGTATGCGTTCCCACTTCCATTCCAAGTTCATATTCTCTCTGCACAAGTTCCGGATAAAGATTTACGTTCTGTCCAAGACAGAAGAAAGTTGCTTTTGCATAATTTTCTTCAAGTGCATCCAGAATCGGAGTTGTTGTAGGCTCATAAGGACCATCATCAAATGTAATAGCAACCATCGGCTCTGACGGATCAATCTCCGGATAAATGCGTAACTGGAAAGAAGCGGAAAGATCAGAACCATCTGTTGTTTTTGCGGTCACCGTTACCGTTTTTTTCGCTGCATCATTCGCAGGTTCAATCACTCCGTCTTCTGAAACAGAGACAGCACCTTTATCACTGCAGCTCCACTTTAATTCTGTATTTGTGGCATTGTTCGGTTCATATGCAATATCCAGATTCATTGTCTCTCCAACACGAATCGTTCCCTCCGGAGCACTGATGGAAAGCTTTGTCAACGGTACACTGTTGTCAACTTCTTTTTCTACAACCTTTCCCTGCTCTTTTGAAACATTATTACTCAATTTATCTGTGGAAGAAGTACCAGTTAATCTCTTAATGATGGAAAAAATCCCACACAATAGAACGATAATCACCAAAATGGTAACAGCATATTGTATTATTTTCATTTTATTCTTCATAATCTCCTCCTGATTCTATATACTGACATAACAAAACTTCTATGTCAATCTTCATGTTCTCCTCAGCATTTATGACAAAAGGCGAAAACCAAAGAATGATTTTCGCCTATATTGCGCTCTTTATCTTTACGAAAAAAGAAGAATTATACTCTGGATAAGTATTCTCCTGTTCTTGTATCAATTTTTAATTTGTCACCAAGGTTAACAAATAATGGTACATAAACAATCGCACCTGTCTCAACCGTACATGGTTTTGTTGCGCCTGTTGCAGTATTACCTTTCTCACCCGGCTCGCATTCTGTTACCTCTAATTCAACAAATAATGGAGGTTCAACAGCAAAGATATCTCCGTTATGAGAAATCATCTTAACCATGTCATTCTCACGAACAAACTTCAGAGAATCACCAATGGAGTCCTCATTGAGAGCAATCTGATCAAAAGTCTCAACGTCCATGAAATAATATAAATCACCATCTGTATATAAATACTGCATGTCTGTTCTTTCAATATGTGCCTGTGGAAACTTCTCTGTTGGGCGGAAAGTTTTCTCAACCACACCACTACTCTTAATATTTTTTAATTTTGTTCTGACAAACGCAGCACCTTTTCCAGGTTTTACATGCTGAAAGTCAATAATCTGATATACATTTCCATCAATCTCAATTGTTAATCCATTCTTAAAATCGCCTGCAGAAATCATATCTGAAATCCTCCTTAATATCTAGTAATCATTCTTATGCTTAATTCTATAATAAAAAGCATCATTTTTCAACTCTTTTTTTCTTCTGGTGACGAAAATAGAAAAAAAGGACAATTTTTTCCAGATATCTTTTCAAAACAATCTGTATTTCTTCTTTGGGATGAATAGGCTTTACCAGAATCGTATATAAATCTGCTCTCTTCGCCCCAAGCACATCAGTAAAAATCTGATCACCCACAAATAAGGTATTATTCTGATTTGTTCTCATTTTATCCATCCCTTCCAGATATCCTTTCGGAAGAGGCTTTCCTGCTTTATATATATATTTAGAATCCACTTGGTCACAAAAACTTTTTACCCGGGGTTCCTTATTATTCGAAATCAGACAGGTTTGAAAACCAATCTTTTTCAGTTTCCGAAATAACTCTATCGCTTTGTCATCCGCCGGAGCTCCATGCGGAACCAAAGTATTATCAATATCAAACAGAATACCCCGGTATCCTTTTTGATATAATATTTGAAAATCAATACGATACGTGGATTCCACATATTCATCCGGATACATCATCTGTAACATATCTTATCCTTCCTCTTTTGATATTATAGTATTCTTTACCTTTCCATCATCATAATCTTTCTTCACAATAATTCCTCAGTTTTTCCAGAGCCCTCTTTTCTATTCGACTCACATACGATCTTGAAATCCCCATAGAAGCTGCAACCTCTTTTTGGGTCTGTGGCTCATTTCCCCGAAGACCGTATCGTTTTATGATGATTTCCTGTTCTCTGTTTTCTTCCAGGTATCCTACCAGCTCATCAAGATGAGAAAGATAATATTGATGAATAAATTGTTCGATCATTGCAGCCTCATTTGTACTGATAATATCCAAAAGGCTGATATGATTTCCTTCCTGATCTGTTCCGATAGGCTCATACAAGGACACTTCACGTAATATTTTCTTTTCCTGTCGAAGCATCATCAATAATTCATTTTCAATGCATCTTGCAGCGTAGGTTACCAATCTCCCACCCTTTTTCTCATCAAAAGTGTGGATTGCTTTGATAAGTCCAATGGTTCCAATTGAAATCAAATCATCCAGGTCCCGGTCCTGAGAATTATATTTTTTCACAATATGTGCAACCAGCCTCAGATTGTGTTCAATCAGTTTTTCTTTTGCTGTTTCATCTCCATCACGGTACATTTTTAGATAATATTTTTCTTCTTCCGCCTGTAAAGGCTTTTTAAATGACCGCATGTATTGGCTCCGAAACCCGTGTTCTTTACATTATATGCATTACAGGATGGCCATTGTTCCTACTCTTTTCGTCGCAGTAAATATCCTGGTTCCAGTTTCTCACCAAAATCAATCCAAATCTCCTGTTTTGGATGGGGAGCCGACTCCACCGGCTCTCTCTTTTCATTTTCCATGGCAAGTACCCGAAGAACTTTATTGGTTCCATCAGGAATCATCACTTCTATCTCTTCTCCAACGGAAAACTTATTTCTCTGATATATTTTGTGATATCCTCTCTCATCAATTTCTTGTACGATTCCGATATAAGTATATTCTTTGATATATGTGTTTGCATCGTATATCTGTGAGTTTTCATCCGTCTTACCGTAATAAAAACCTGTGGTAAACTGACGATAGGTGCATTTCGCAATCTCTTCACGGTAATAGTCTAAATTCTTCTGAAATAGTTCCGGAGATTTTTTATAATCATCAATCGCTCTTCGATAGGTTCTGGTCACAGCTGCCACATAAAGAGCGGTTTTCATTCTTCCTTCAATTTTAAAACTGTCAACTCCTGCTTCAATCAAATCAGGTACATGTTCGATCATACACAGATCTTTAGAATTGAAAATATAAGTCCCTCTCTCATTTTCTTCCACCGGCAGGTATTCCCCCGGACGACTTTCTTCCATCACATAATATTTCCAGCGACAAGGATGTGTACAGGCTCCCATATTCGCATTACGTCCCGTAAAATAGTTACTGAGAAGGCAACGACCAGAGTGAGAAATACACATCGCACCATGAATAAATGCTTCTATCTCCATATCCTCAGGAATATGCTGACGAATTTCCGCAATTTCATTTAAAGATAATTCCCGTGCTGCCACCACTCTGCTGGCTCCCTGATTATACCAGAAATTATACGTTGCATAATTGGTACTGTTGGCCTGAGTACTAATATGAATCTGAATTTCCGGACATTCTTCCCTTGCAATCATAAACACGCCTGGATCCGAAATAATAAATGCATCAGGTTTCATCTCACGCAAACATCTGAAATAATCATGTATCCCTTCCAGATCTTCATTGTGGGCAACAATATTCGCGGTCACAAACACTTTTACTCCATGTTCGTGAGCAAACTGAATTCCTTCTCTCATGTCCTCTTCTGAGAAATTTTTGGCTTTTGCCCGAAGTCCATACATTTCTCCACCTATATAAACGGCATTTGCCCCATATAAAACAGCTGTTTTCAGCACTTCCAGGCTGCTTGCCGGTATTAATAATTCTGTTTCCCTCATTTTTTCCTCCATTATTTTCTGACACTGATTGTCATTCCATCTCCTGTTTCCAGAATCACCGTATCTAATTCATCACTATGAGTCAGAACATATAAATATTCTCTCATTCGATTATGGA
Source organism: Lachnospiraceae bacterium (assembly GCA_028721415.1). Classification (GTDB taxonomy): domain Bacteria; phylum Bacillota; class Clostridia; order Lachnospirales; family Lachnospiraceae; genus Anaerobutyricum. The sequence goes on from JAQYIU010000099.1 coordinate 68,892, forward strand.
TAGTATGATTTCTTCTTCGGATTCCATAACGTGACTCAAAGATATCCCCGTCCTGAAGAACATTATCTGAAACCAGAACTCCACCGGAAGATAGTAATCGCATCACTTCCGGTAAAAAATGTATATATTGACCCTTAGCCGCATCCATAAAAATGAAATCATAAGGACCGGACAAATCTTTTAATACGTCTGCAGCATCTCCTTCTAACAATTCAATCTTCTGCTCCATTCCTGCCATTTTAATATTTTGTCTCGCCCGTTCAATTCGCGGCGGATAATTTTCAATGGTCGTGATCTTTGTTGTTAAAGAAGAACATTCACCCATAAAAACCGAAGAAAATCCTATGGCTGCACCAACCTCAAGAATCCTCTCCGGTTTTTTCATCTTTAATAATATTTTAAGAAGCTCCTGCGTTCCTTTTCGAATAATGGGAACATGATCTCTTTTCGCTTCTGTTTCAATCTGTCTTAAAGCATCTGATCCTGCATCTGTATCAAATGATCGAATGAAATCTTCAATTCGCTGATTATTAATCATGACTGCGTTTCCTCCTCACCTGTCAGCGTTTTCAATATTTCAGACGGCTTCTGAGAAGATTGAATCACATATTCACCCGCCTGTATCTTTTCATATCCTTCCTGACACCGGAGTGACAATGCAAAAACATAAGGATTCTCCACCACCTCCTGCTTTGCAAGATCCTTGGCAATCGACAAAAGAGATTCTCCTTCTTCCACTGTCAAAATAACTTCTTTGGCAATCTCCGGCTGGTCTTTCGCCCGATCTGCGAAAATAAGATATCCGAAATGTCTCATCTGAACAAACAGATACACAAGAAAGAGAACGACAAAAATATAAAATAATATTTTCACCAGAAAATCCAATGCCTTTTTTGTCATTTTGTCATTCTCCTTTCTTTTTTATCTTTTGATTGACTATATCATTATTAGTCCATATAAGATATATCCAAATCTACCGTCAATGCAATCCTGTCATATACCTTTCTCATCAGTTTGCAGATTCTCTGCTCAGAAGTAAGAAAATCCATCACTACAGACTCCATCAGAATATTCTTGTACTGTGAATATAATTCTTCTGCTTTTTCGTAATAATGTTCATCTTTATCCAACTGAAGTTCCATATTTTTCAAACGAAATTCATTGAGTTGCTGATAGACTTCCGGCTCTTCTTTTAATGCTGCCAGATGCTTTTTATATCTCCGATATCCATCTGTCTGACATAAGAGTTCTGCCAGTTCATCCGTTTTTTTCAGAATTTCTTCTTCATCAGGAAATATTCCATATTCTTTTGCTTCTGACTGCATGGCAAAATCTCCTTACACTTCCATGATAATTGGCAAAATCATAGGACTTCTCTTCATTTTCTTCCAGATATAATCTCCCAGATCGTCTCGGATTGCCGTTTTAATTCTGGTCCAATCTGTAATCTTTTTCGTATTACAGCGCTCCAATGTATCTCTTACCACATTTCGTGCCTCTTCCATCAACTGTTCACTCTCACGGACGTACACAAAGCCTCTGGAGACGATATCCGGTCCTGCCAAAAGCATATTATTATAACGATCCAAAGTAACGACAACAATAAATAATCCATTCTGTGACAAATGTTGTCGATCACGTAATACAATATTACCTACATCTCCGACGCCAAGGCCATCGACCAGAATTCCCTGTGCCGGTACCTTGCCTGTCACAGCTGCTTTCTCTTTGGAAATAGATAATACATCTCCTGACTGTAAGATGATAACATTTTCTTTCGGAACGCCCATTTCAATAGCAAGATCTTTGTGTCTCTTTAAATGTCGATATTCTCCATGAACCGGAATGGAGTATTGTGGTTTCGTAAGAGTATAAATGAGTTTAATTTCTTCCTGACAGGCATGTCCGGAAACATGTGTGTCCTGGAAAATAACTCTGGCACCTTTTTTTGCCAGCTCATTCATAACTTTGGAAACCGCTTTTTCATTTCCCGGAATCGGATGAGAACTGAAAATAATCACATCTCCTGGTTTAATCGAAATTTTACGATGGGTGGATGCTGCCATCCTGCTGAGAGCTGCCATAGTCTCTCCCTGACTTCCTGTTGTTATGAGTACAATCTGTTCATCAACATAATTCCGCATTTCCTCAATATCAATCAAAGTATTATCCGGAATTTTGATATATCCTAATTCTGCAGCAGTTGATATGGTATTCACCATACTTCTTCCTTCTACTACAACTTTTTTACCATATTTACAAGCACAGTTCATAATCTGCTGCACTCTGTCAACATTCGATGCGAATGTTGCCACAATAATTCTATGATCTTTATTCTCATCAAATAAATGATTGAGCGTCCTTCCCACTGTTCGCTCAGAAGGAGTATATCCTTCACGCTCCACATTGGTACTGTCACACATTAAAGCAAGCACACCTTTTTTACCCAATTCTGCAAATCGTCCCAAATCAATGGCATCACCATAAACCGGTGTATAGTCAATCTTAAAATCTCCAGTGTGAACAATAATTCCCGCCGGAGTATAGATAGCAAGGGCTGCCGCATCACTGATACTGTGATTTGTCTTGATAAATTCAATACGGAAACACCCCAGATTAATGGATTGTCCGTGTTTAATTACTTTTCTGCGTGTGGTTTTTAAAAGATTATGTTCTTTTAATTTATTCTCTATCAGACCCATTGTCAGCTTTGTCGCATAAACAGGCATGTTCAATTCTTTCAGCGCATAAGGAATCGCACCAATATGATCTTCATGTCCATGTGTGATTACCAGACCTTTTACCTTTGATGCATTTTCTTTTAAATAAGTGATATCCGGTATTACTAAATCTATTCCTAACATCTCTTCGTCCGGAAAAGCCAGACCACAATCTACCACAATAATACTGTCTTCATACTCAAATGCAGTAATATTCATTCCGATCTGCTCTAATCCGCCAAGAGGTATTATTTTCACCGACTGATTTCCCGCTGCTTTCAAGTTTCTTTCCTCCGTTCTGATATTGTAGAATGACAATCAGTCCGGTGTCTTCACAGCACTCCTGTATTCTGTTCCATTCTCCGGATTCCGCTGTATGACAACCGGAGGAAAGTTATTCTACCTCTAAATCCATATCATCAATTAACTGTTCAAATATTTTGGAAACTGACGATAATTCTGTCTCATCTTCTACCATCTCATAAGCCTTCATATCGTCGTCCTCATCCTGAGTACTTTCTTTCATAATGTAAACTACGGTTTCATCATCATGATCCTCGTCCTCATCTTCTGCTACCAGAAGATAATTAATTCCGTTGATTCTGGTCTGTTCAAGAATACAGAATTCAACTTCTGAACCGTCATCTGTCAGAAATGGAATACTTTCATATTTTTTCATAATTATCTCTTCCTTCCGCTCTTCCGTCCTGAATTTGTTTCTCCGGAATTGGATGGGAATCCATATAACTTTGTAAAATAAGAGTCGCCGCCATCCAGTCAATACGTTCCTTGCGGTTTTCTCTCCGTACTCCTCCACTCTGAAGAATCCGTTCAGATTCTATCGTTGTCAGTCTTTCATCCCATAAAATGACCTGCAATCCCGTTCTGCGCTCCAGCATAGCCTGAAACTCCATGGTTTCTTCCGCTCGCTGGCCCAGTGTATTATTCATGTTCTTTGGTAATCCAAGCACAATCTTTTCAACTTCATACTCTTTAATTAGTGATTCAATTCGCGCCAGTGTCTGTCTCAGTTTTTTATTTGACTTTCTGGTCACTGTCTCTACTCCCTGTGCAGTGATACCAAGGTCATCACTGACAGCAACTCCGACAGTTTTCGTTCCGTAGTCAAGTCCCATCCAACGTTCTTTCATGTTTATTTCAACTGAGTATCGATATAGTTTTCAAAAAGGACTTCCAAAATCTCATCTCTTTCCACTTTCATGATAAGACTTCTGGCATTTTTATGACTGGTAATATAAGTCGGGTCTCCGGACATAATATAACCTACAATCTGATTCACTGGATTATAGCCTTTTTCCTTTAATGCTTCATATACATCTTTTAAGATAGAAGCAACGTCATATTCCTGTTCTTTGACCACCTGAAAAAACTGTGTATTATTTCTACCCATGTTTACCTCCTTTTACAGATTTGCACTCGTAATACATTTTACTATGACTCAGATTAAAATTCAATCGAAACTTTGCCATATAGCAGATTTTCATCTAAAAATCCTTCAATTTCCACTACAATTATATTATTTTGTCTTAATATTTTCAGATTCTCATCAAATTTTACTGCAATTTTAACATAACGTTCTGTATGACCCTGCATATATTTTACGCCGTCAATCTCAGTCATTTCTTCCAGTAATACTTTTTGCTTCTTTCCAATATACCATTGTTCAAAGTCTTTTTTGTGCCTTTCCGTCATTTCCAGTAAAACAGCAGATCTTCGATTTTTCACCTCTTCCGGAAGATGACCTTCCATTTTTTCAGCACGGGTTCCTTTTCGAACAGAATATTTGAAAATATGCATTTCATAAAGATTAATTTTCTCCAGATATTCTCTGGTTTTCTCAAATTCATCTTCAGACTCCCCAACAAATCCTACAATAACGTCTGTTGTCAAAGCCGGATGATCATAATACTTTCTGAGTATATTCAAAGCATTCTCATATTCAACGGTATTATATTTTCGGTTCATTCTTTTAAGCGTCTCATCACAACCACTTTGTAATGAAAGATGAAAATGAGGACAAACTTTATCACATTTTTTCAGTTCCCGTACAAAATCTTCTGTTATGATCCGAGGCTCCAGAGATCCAAGGCGGATTCGTTTGATTCCTTCAATCATCTGAAGTTTTCTGATTATATCAATCAGAGTAATATCCCCCAGATCCATTCCGTAAGAACTCAGATGGATTCCCGTCAGGACAATCTCCTGAAATCCATCTTTAGCCAGTTGTGTAATCTCCCGAACAATTTCTTCCGGATCTTTGCTGCGGATTCTTCCTCTTGTATATGGTATGATGCAATAAGAACAAAACTGATTACATCCATCCTGTATTTTAATATATGCTCTTGTATGTTCGCTTACTTTATGAATTGTTAACGTTTCATACTCTTTTGTTTTTGCAATGTCAACCACTTCTGAAATATTTTCTCTTTTTTCAAAATATTTATCCAGAATTTGTGCAATTTCTTTCTTTTTATTATTTCCTATTAATATATCAGCTGTATGATTCTTCTTCAATTCTTCTTCCGCTGCCTGAACATAGCATCCGACCGCAACAACAACTGCCTCAGGATTCTTTTTTTTCGCCCGATGAATCATCTGGCGACTTTTACGATCTGCCATATTAGTCACAGAACAGGTATTTATAATGTAGACATCTGCTGGTTCTTTAAAATCAACAACCTCATATCCATCTGCTTCCAATACTTCTTTCATCGCATCTGTCTCATATTGATTTACTTTGCATCCCAATGTAAGGAATGCCGCTCTTCTGTTATTGTTCAATTTTTTTCCTCCAATCTATTGTCTTTTCGTGAAAGAAAATCTTTATTATCCTCACTTTTTTATTATTCTTTTTAAATTATGATGAGTGGTTTTTATGCTGAGAAACCGTCCTTCCTATTGACTTTTATCCCCGAAAAAGGTACTATAAACATAGTATATTTTCGGAATAATAAGGAGGAGTATTTTCCATGAAAACAGTGAAAATTTCATTAAATTCAATCGATAAAGTCAAAACATTTGTCAATGTAATTAACCGTTTTAACGCAGAATTCGACCTCGTATCCGGTCGTTATGTTATTGATGCAAAGTCTATTATGGGTATTTTCAGTCTGGATATTTCCAAACCAATTGATTTAAATATACATAATGCAGATAACCTTGAAGAAATTATGGACCAGTTACAACCATATCTTGTAACAGAAGAATAATATTATTATAATCTCTGCAGAGTTTATATCTTCTCATTGAAAACGAGGAAAACATGATTGTTTTCCTCGTTTTCATTTTTAAAAATTGCGAATCTCAAAGAATAGTTGCGGCTGATACTATCTAATGTGCATTAATCTTAATGACTTCTTCTGTCTCCAATGCGTTTTTCATCAGTTCATCGATACAGTCATCCAATTTTCTCTCTGATTTTTTTATCACGTCCAGTCTCGGTTTGGTCACCGGATGCTTCGCAACAAAAATAGTACAACAATCTTCATATGGAAGGATGGATGTCTCATATGTTCCTATCTTTTCTGACAATGCCACAATATCATTTTTATCCATACCGATACAAGGACGAAATACTGGCATATCACATACTTCATTGGTAACAAATAAGCTTTGCATGGTCTGGCTTGCCACCTGACCGATACTCTCTCCAGTCACAAGTGCCAGACATTTGCTTTCTTTTGCAAAATGTTCCGCAATTTTCATCATATACCTGCGCATGATGATTGTCAGTTCATCATGCGGACATTTTTCATAAATTGCCATCTGTATATCCGTAAAATTGACAATATGGAGATTGATCGGCCCTGTATATTTTGCAATTTGCTTCGCCAGGTCCACAACCTTCTGTTTTGCCCTCTCACTGGTATATGGCGGAGCATGGAAATACGTAGCATCAATCCTCACTCCACGTTTGGAAATCATATATCCGGCCACCGGACTGTCAATCCCTCCGGAAAGAAGAAGCATCGCTTTTCCGTTGGTACCGATTGGCATTCCTCCAGGTCCCGGGATTTCTTCAGAGTAAATATAGACTTTATTACGAATTTCTACTGTAATTGTGACATCAGGGTGATGCACATCCACATGCAATTCTTCAAAACAATTCAAAAGATGTTCTCCAAGGAGAGCAGCCACTTCCATAGACTTTATCGGATATTTTTTATCTGCTCTTCTTACATTTACTTTAAAAGAAAAGTTTTTGTTATTGTAACGGTCATCTACATACTCGCTTACCACTCTTGCAATATGACTGAAATCATTATCATCCTCAATGATGATTGGACAGATACCAGAAATTCCAAATACACAAGACAATGCTTCTACCGCTTCATCAAAATCAAATTCCTCCAATGCTTCCGCAAAAATTCGTCCTGACTCCTTGCGAATATGAAATTCTCCTACAGGTTTCAAGGCATATTTCATCTGTTGAATCAGAGCATCTTCAAAGAGATATCGATTTTTCCCTTTGATTCCAATCTCGGCATATTTAATCAAAAACGCTTTAAATTCCATAATTCCTCCTGTTTCTCCCAAATCTTTTCATTCCATTTATCTTCGAGTAAATTTTCTTAAAACCGGCAGCAATGTTTTTAAACACTCAACACAACAATCTGCTTCTTCTATTGTATTATAAATCGAAAAAGAAAAACGCAATGTAGACTCATAATGCGCTTTATCCAGACCAATTCCCTTTAAGGTTCCACTAACCTCCGGTTTGTTGGATGAGCAGGCAGAACCAGCCGAAACATAAATTCCCTTTTCTTCCAACGCATGAAGTAACACTTCACTTCTCACGCCCAGGAAACTGATGCTTGCAATATGTGGCGCTTCTCCTGAATTATTCTTCACATCAGGAATCTCATCCATCACACGCGAAATAAAATGTTCTTTTACACTACGGATATAATCTACTTTCTGTTTATGGTCTATATAAATCATTTCTGATGCTTTTCCAAGTCCGGCAATACCAGGAACGTTTTCTGTTCCGGAACGCATTCCTTTTTGCTGATTTCCGCCCCATATCATCGGTTTAATTTTTGTTCCATCTTTGATATATATAAATCCAATTCCTTTTGGACCGTGAATCTTGTGTCCACTTACAGACAACATATCCACTTTCCATTTTTTCGGATAACACTTCATTTTCCCATATGCCTGGATGCAATCTGTATGGAACAGAATTGAAGGATCATAACTTTTTACAATCTTCCCTATTTCCTCAATCGGCTCTACCGCACCAATCTCATTATTCACACACATAACAGAAACCAGAAAAGTATCCGGCCGTAATGCTTCCTTTAATTTATCCAATTTTACAATTCCCCGCTCATCTACAGGAAGATAAGTAACATCAAATCCTTCTTCTTCCAGATAAGATAACGGATTATACACAGATGCGTGTTCAATGCATGAAGTAATGATATGCTTCTTTGTTCTTCTGTGAGCCATTGCAGTTCCGATCAGTGCCAGATTATTAGCCTCTGTTCCTCCGGAAGTAAAATAAATCTCTTTCGGATCAACTTTAAGAGTTCCGGCAATCACTTCTCTTGCCTGATTCAAATATTTTTCTGCATGAAATCCTTTCAGATGCATAGAAGAAGGATTACCATATTCTATATCAAGTACTTCGGATATAATTTCCCTGACTTCAGGAAATGCACGTGTTGTTGCCCCATTATCAAAATAGATCTCCGACATACATAATCTCCTAACTTTTTCTTTTTTATTCTCTATTCATCCGATATAGAATAGCATAAAACAAAATTCTTGTAAATGAAAAGAACAGAGAGTTCCGCTTGCGAAACTCTCAAATAAATAAGCTGATAATCCCTGGAAAGTTCCAGTTCATTATCAGCTTATTACTCTCACTTATTATTTATACCGGATATGCTCCATTTTCCACATCTGCTTTTTCCGGATCAATCTTATTTCTCTGTGCTGCTCGATATTTAAAGAAATCTACTGCGACCTGAGGGAACAGGGCATAAGTAAGAACATCTTCATCCTGCTCTTTCCATTGAGCCATCTCCGCCTCAAGTTTATCAAGTTCTGGCTCCAGAAGATCTGCCGGTCTGCAAGTAATTGGTTCTTCATCTCCGATGGCGAGTTTCTGTACCTCCGGATTAACCGGTTTTACAGTCTGACCATACTCCCCTTTTAACAGACCTTTGGATTCTTTCGTGATCATTTTATAACGTTCACCCATCAGAACATTTAATACAGCCTGAGTTCCCACAATCTGGCTGGACGGAGTTACTAATGGTGGTTCACCAAAGTCTTTTCTTACTCTAGGTACTTCCGCAAGTACTTCATAATATTTGTCTGAAGCTCCTTGTTCCTTTAACTGGGATACCAGATTAGAAAGCATTCCACCAGGAACCTGATACATCAGAGTTTTAATATTAACTCCCATTACCTTTGGATTCAATAATCCATTATCCAGATCCTCTTCCTCAATCGGACGGAAATAATCTGCAATTTCACCGAGAAGTTTCTGATTAAATCCTGGATCATAAGGAGTTCCTTTAAATGTTTCCGCCATAACCTCTGTTGCAGGCTGACTGGTTCCCATGGCAAATGGAGACATTGCAGTATCAATAATATCTACACCTGCCTCGACCGCTTTCATGTATGTCATGGAAGCAACACCACTGGTATAATGGGTATGAAGCTCAATCGGAAGATCTGTTGCTTCTTTTAAAGCAGTAACCAGCCTTGTTGCCTCATATGGCACCAGAAGACCAGCCATATCTTTGATACAGATGGAATCTGCTCCCATGTCCTCGATTCTTTTTGCCGTTTCTTTCCAGTAATCCAGAGTATAAGCATCTCCTAAAGTATAGGATAATGCCACCTGGGCATGACCGCCCTCTTTATTAGCTGCACTTACCGCAGTCTGAAGATTACGAAGATCATTCAGACAGTCAAAAATACGAATGATATCAATACCATTTGCAATGGATTTCTGAACAAAATACTCTACTACATCATCTGCATACGGACGATATCCCAGGATGTTCTGTCCACGGAATAACATCTGTAATTTTGTCCTTTTAAATCCATCTTTCAGTTTTCTAAGACGATCCCACGGATCCTCTTTCAGGAAACGTAAAGAAGCATCAAATGTCGCACCACCCCAGCATTCTACTGCATGGTATCCAACCTGATCCATTTTATCGATGATCGGAAGCATCTGTTCTGTTGTCATTCGAGTTGCGATCAGAGACTGATGAGCATCACGAAGAACAGTTTCCACAATTTTAATTGGTTTCTTTTTTATTTCAGCCATAATTATTTCTCCCTTCTACACACCAAAGATTGCCATAAAGGTTCCGGCGGCAACTGCCGTACCGATTACACCTGCCACATTCGGCCCCATCGCGTGCATCAGAAGGAAATTGCTCGGATCTGCTTCGGCTCCGACTTTCTGCGATACACGAGCTGCCATAGGAACTGCAGAAACACCGGCAGAACCAATCAACGGATTGACCTTTCCACGGGTAATCTTGCACATCAACTTTCCAAAAATAACGCCAGTAGCAGTTCCAACTGCAAAGGCAACAAGACCAAGCACAACAATCTTAATTGTTGTTACATTCAAAAAGTTTTCCGCACTGGTCGTTGCACCAACAGAAGTTCCAAGTACGATAACTACAATGTACATTAATGCATTGGAAGCTGTCTCGGAAAGCTGTTTTACAACGCCGGATTCTCTGAAAAGATTACCAAGCATCAGCATACCTACAAGCGGCGCTGTCGTCGGAAGAACCAGACACACTACGATAGTTACAACAACCGGGAACAGGATTCTTTCTGTCTTTGATACAGGACGAAGCTGTTCCATCTTAATTTTTCTCTCTTCTTCCGTTGTAAGCAGTTTCATGATAGGTGGCTGGATGATCGGAACCAACGCCATATAAGAATAGGCTGCCACAGCAATCGGGCCCATCAGATTTGTCTGTCCCAGCTTACCGGCAAGGAAAATTGAAGTAGGTCCGTCAGCACCACCAATAATTGAGATGGCTGCCGCTGCCTTTCCGTTAAATCCCATTATAATTGCCAGAAAATACGCACTGTAAATACCAAACTGCGCAGCAGCTCCCAGAAGAAAGCTGGCTGGATTAGCAATCAGAGGACCAAAGTCAGTAAGGGCTCCAACTCCAAGGAAAATCAGAGAGGGAAGGATACTCCACTCATCTAAAAGATAAAAATAGTGTAATAATCCACCTTCTGCCATAATATCAGGATATAAATTGACAAGCAGCATACCAAAAGAAATCGGAACCAGCAAAAGAGGTTCATATTCTTTGGCAATAGCCAGATATAAAAAGATGAGGGCAACAATGATCATAATAAAGTTGCCTGGCTTTAAAAATGCAAATCCGGTCTGCGCTGCAAGATTTGTCAATGTCTCTGCAACATAATTCATAGAATTACCTCCACTTCAAACCGAATCTACTAATTCATGGAAACAAGAACATCTCCGCCTTCAACCATATCTCCGACAGAAACCTCTACGCTTGCAATGATACCATCCTGTGCAGCACAGATTTCGTTTTCCATTTTCATTGCCTCTAAAACAATAACCACATCACCTTTTTTCACGGAGTCACCTGCTTTTGCTTTTACAGCAACAATCTTTCCAGGCATTGGTGCATTTACTTTCACATTTCCTTCAGTACCTGCTGCCTTTACCGGCGCTTTTTTGGCAAGAGCTTTTGGTGCTGCTGCAACCGGTGCACTAACTGCAGGAGCTTCTCCTGCTCCAAGTTCTTCTACAGATACATCATAAGCAACTCCATTAACTGTAATTCTATAATTTTTCATTGAATTTCCTCCTATAAATCTGATCTATCTTCTATTTCTCACTCTCTTAATGGAACGTACCACCAGGCGGTCTGCACTCACTGCACCACCAGAAGACGCTGCGATTGCCGCCATAATTACAGCAACCAGTTCTCCATCATCTACAAGTTCTTCTTCCTCTTCCAAAACAGGACGTTTTGGAACTTTCTTTGCTTCATTCTGAGACTGTTCTGCCTCTAAAGAACTCTTCTTTCTGAAAGAAAAGTTCTTTATTTTTCTTTCGAGCGACGGAATATATTTGAAAAGAGAAATGATCAAAGAGATTACAATCAATACACAAAAAACCGTCCCCATACCCATTAATGTATTTAAAAGGGCAGACATAAATGTACTCATTCTCTCACCTCACTAAATTGCAGAATGTTTTTTCTCATCTCTGAACTGTTTTTTACCGTAAAGCATCTCAAAAGCTGCGATCAGGCGTTTTCTTGTCGCATCCGGCTCGATGATATCGTCTACATAACCTCTTTTTGCCGCTGCCATGGCACTGCTTTGCAGTTCGCGATATTCTTCTGTTTTTTCAGCGATGACTGCCAACTGATCTTCCCCAGCTGTAATTTCTTCTGCGTACATAATACGAACTGCCTGCTCTGCATCCATCATTCCAACAGATGCATCCGGCCATGCCAGAACAAAATCTGCTCCAATAGCTTTGGAATTCATAACAACTGCTGCAGTTCCGAAAGCTTCTCCCGCAATCAGATTCACTTTTGGAACGGTACTTCCTGCCAGTTCAACTGTAAACTGAGCCAATGCTTTTGCAATCTTTCTTTCCTCATGCTGAGAAGCTTTGATTCCACTCACATTAGTGATTGTGAGAATTGGAAGAGAGAAGGCATCACAGAATTTGATAAACTTCACTGCCTTGTCAAGACCTCTGGTTGTCAGCAAATGTTCTCCGTCCACTGTCTGATTGGCAATAGCTCCTACAGTCTCTCCGTTCAAACGAATAAATGCAGTCACCATATCTTCTGCATACATTTCTTTTGTCTCAATAAATAAATGATTATCAGAAATAGACCGAAGGATAAACTTAGCATCATACTGCGCCTCAGCCAACTCAGGAATAATTCGGTTCAGATCATCTTCACATTCAAAACAGGCATCCTCTGCTTCAAAATCAGATGGAAGAACATCCACAAGAATTCTAACCTGATCGAGAAGTGCTTCTTCGGTATCACAGACAAAATCTACATTTCCGGCACGATTAGCCTGATATTCATAAGAAGATGTATCAAGTTTTGATTCGATGTTTCCTTCCAGTGCATTCGGACTGTTAATAAACAAAGCACCATTTTCTTTTTCCATCAAAACAAAATCGGACATGGACGCCATCAGTGCACTTCCGCCTCCACAGTTTCCAAACACCGCACAAATCTGCGGAATCTTACCGGAGGCTTTCGCCTGCTTTCTGAAAATAGTTCCAAAAGCCTGCAATGCATCATTCGCTTCCTGGAGACGAAGACCGGCACAATCCAGCATTCCAACGACAGGAACTCCCATCTTCATAGCCATATCATATATGTTCGCAATTTTCTTCGCATGCATCTCACCAACTGAACCGCCAAGAGCAGCAACATCCTGACTGTACACGTAAACCATACGATCATTGAGAACACCATAACCGGTGATGACTCCATCACCCTGGACTTTCTTTGCACCAAGATTATAATCGGTGTTTCGTGCCTGAACCAGATTGCCAATCTCCACGAAACTATCCGTATCAAGCAGATATTCAATCCGTTCGCGAGCACTCATTTTTGAATTACTCATTTAAATTCCTCCATAAAAAGTTAAAGTTAATATAATATTTTTAAATCCTCTAAAAAAGAACAGATTAATGATAACAAATTTTTACCATAGAATCAATAGTTTTTGTCATGCAATTAACATAATAAAAAATTATAATAGGATAACTTAATATTATTGCAATAGGTTTACACCAAATACTTTTTCATATATTTCCAGATAATTCTGTGATATTTATTTAACATTTCACATTTTACAAAAAATTATCCTGCTTTCTCTTCTATATATACAATTAACTTTTCTTAATTTTTTCAATGTCATACCAATATTTGTTTATATTTTAACAAACTGATATATACTTTTTTGCACCCAGGAATTTCGCATCAAGATAAATTATTGTTTCAAACACTTTATTTTGCACTTTCTTTTTTGACTCAATTGCGTTGCAAACGAAAACAATTCTTTTTTCATTTGTTCTTCCATTTTTATAAAAAATAAAGTATAATAAAAACATAATTAACGGGTTACACTATTAAAAGGAGGGGTTTTATGGAGAATCGCAAAATTGCCTATTACTCAAAAAACTGTAACTTAAAACTATCCGTGGTTCCGGGTCATTTTTCCACAAGACATTCTCATGTCAATTATTTTCTGGATATGACTACAATCAAAGTTCGACAGTCCAATGCGAAAGAAGCAGCAGCAGGACTGGTTCAGCTTTACAAACATAACACCGTAGTTGATACCATCGTATGCCTTGACGGCACAGAAGTCATCGGAGCCTTCCTAGCTGAAATGTTAACGGAAAACGGATTCTTCTCCTATAACGCACACAAATCCATTTACATTGTCACTCCGGAAATTGATAATGACGGCCAGATGTTTTTCCGCAAAAACATTCAGCCGATGATTAAAGACCGTAATATCATCATTCTGATGGCTTCCGTTACGACCGGCATTACCATCAATCAGAGTTGGGAATGTATTGAATTTTATGGCGGAAAGCTTCAGGGAATCTCTGCTATTTTCAGTGTGTTATCCGAATATGGCAACCTCCCTGTCAATGCCCTTTTTACTACAAAAGATATTCCGACTTATCACACTTATTCCAAGCATGATTGTCCTTATTGCAAAAACGGGCAGAAACTGGATGCACTGGTGAATGGATACGGTTATTCTGAATTGTAACTTTTTTAGAATTGAAACAATTGTCGCCCCTTTCCTACTGCTCTACACATTTGAGGAAGAGGTATTTTTCCATTTTTCCACTAAGATAAAACATCGGAAAATCTGCAGGTAAGGTAATCCGCCGCAGACTTTCCGATGTTATTTCTTATTCATTGGACACTATTTAAGAATGACATTTTTATTAATGGTCAGATTGGCACGTTCAACGCTGCCGAAACTTCTTCCATGGCTTCATCCATAAAGTTTTGTTTCGTTACCTCATCAATATCCGGCAATTCCTCGATAGATGACACTCCAAAGCAACGAAGAAATTCTTCCGTTGTGCCAAAAACAATAGGCCTTCCCAGAGTTTCCAGCCTCCCCAGTTCTTTTACCAGTTTATATTCTATCAATTTATTTACTGCAAAATCACATTTCACACCGCGAATTGCTTCAATCTCCTGTTTCGTTACAGGTTGCTTATAAGCAATAATTGAAAGAGTCTCCAACATAACATCGGAAAGCGACCGTTTTTTCGGTTGACTGACCAACTTTCTAACGTAATCGTAAGTTTCGATTTTTGTACAAATCTGATATGCCCCATCCAGTTCGATCAGGCAGATTCCTCTTTCTTCTTCATTGTAATCTGATTTCATTTCTTCCAAGATAACCTTCAAATCTTCCGGCTCTTTTTCCAGAACAAAAGCCAACCTTTCCAGAGTCACCGATTCTCCCATTGTAAACAAAACTGCTTCAATAATACCTTTTAATTTCGTTTTACTTTCCACAATTATTCCTTTCTACTCTACTGCATCCAGATAAATCTCATCAAAATTATTCTGCTGAGAAACAGTTACCTGTCCAATCTTCATAAGTTCAAGCACCGCAAGAAATGTGACAATAACCATTTCTTTTGCCGGCTGAATATCCAGCAATGTTCGAAAATTAATCTTTTTCAGCCCACGAATCTGTTGTCGAATCTCTTTCATCCGATCTTCAACTTTATATTTCTCTTTTTGAATCTTACCAAATTTGCTTCGCACCGGATCTTCACGATCCTTCTTTCTTCGCATTACCATTTGAAAAACACGATTCAACTGTTCCAGGGTAACATCCCCTACAATTTCTTCCGGACATATTGGTTCCTCATAATTTTTAATCTCCTGCGGAACCGTCTCAGATTTATAAAACACTTTCTCTGCATCCACACTTAAATCTTTCAGTTCACCGGCAGCATATTTATACATTTTGTACTCCATCAGACGTTGTACCAGTTCTTCTCTCGGATCTTCTTCCTCTTCTTTTTCTTCTTTTGGAAGAAGCATTTTTGATTTAATCCTCAACAGAGTCGCTGCCATTACAAGAAATTCACTGAGAGACTCCAAAGGTGAATCCTGTTCCATCGCTGCGAGATATTCCATATATTGATTTGTAATCTCCACAATAGGAATATCATAAATATTTACTTTATTTTTCTCAATTAAATGTAAAAGAAGATCCAACGGACCTTCAAATGCATCAAGTTTTATATCAATTTTCATTTTATTATTTCGACAATCTTCCCGACTTAAAATCTCCAGCCATTGTCTTCTCCCATTATTCTTAACTACTCTTTCCCTATTCTAAGCAATTCTGGCCAGATTGGCAATACCGAAAATGCATATTTTCTAACTGATACCATAAAATATAATAATAATTTACAGGAGTCTGTTTATGTCACCACATCTTTTTCCAGGAAAACTCTCCCGTTTACTCTCGTTTTTATGTTGTATCCTTCTTCTGTTTTCCTCATTTTTATCCGTTTATTCCAGACAAACTGCCCCGATTACACAAATATCTGACGAAAATTCATCTGCTGTTCACGTAAATGCGCCCAGCGCACTTCTTATGGAAGCATCCACCGGCACCATATTACTGGAACAGGACGCAGATACAGAAAGACCTCCTGCCAGTGTAACAAAAGTCATGACTTTACTGCTCATCTTTGACGCCCTCGCTGCCGGAAAAATCTCTTTAACGGACACCGTCACTGTCAGTGAACATGCTTCTTCAATGGGCGGATCTCAGGTTTTTTTAGAAACCGGAGAAACACAGACAGTAGACACCATGATAAAATGTATTGCTGTTGCTTCCGGTAATGATGCCGCTGTCGCTATGGCCGAATATGTTTCCGGCAGCGAAGAAGCATTTGTTAATGAAATGAATCAACGCGCGAAAGAACTTCATATGGAGCATACACATTTTGTTAATTGCTGTGGACTGGACGCCGACGACCATTATACCTCAGCCAAGGATATCGCCCTTATGTCCAGAGAACTCATCATCCGGTATCCGGCTATTTTTGAATATACAACTATCTGGATGGAAAATATTACTCATGTAACTGCCAGAGGCTCTTCCGAATTCGGTCTGACTAATACCAACAAACTGCTTCGTCAGTATAATGGTGCCAATGGTCTAAAAACCGGAAGCACCTCCAAAGCCGGATTCTGTTTAAGTGCTACAGCCACACGGAACGATATTTCTTTAATCGCTGTAGTAATGGGCTGTTCCAGTTCGAAAGAACGAATCACAGAAACCTCCACTCTTTTCGATTACGGCTTTTCCCTATGTCAGATTTATACCGATGAAACTCCGCCTTCCCTTCCCCGTATTTCTATTCGCCAGGGAGCGACAGATACGATTTCCTGCACTTATGAAAAAAATTTTTCCTGCGTCACCACAAAAGATTTTGACGCAGAAAAAATAAAACGAAAAATCAAATGGAACAAAAGCATTGTCGCTCCGGTAAAAAAAGGAACCCCCGTGGGAGAACTCATCTACTATTATAATGATAAGAAACTGGGAAATGTTTTGATCCTGGCTAATGAAACAGTCAAAAAAGCAACCTACTTTGATTATTTTAACAAATTACTTTCTTCTTTATATTAAAGACAAACGCATGTGAGACTTTGCGCCGGATTCGGCCTGCATAGCAGACAACTTTCTCCTCGAATCCGTGCGCAGACTCCGCTCATCCCCGGAATAAATGCTTCAGATTTCCAGTTCATATACCCCTTCCGGATTAAGTTGAGCCCGTTCCATCATTGCAAGTACACACTCTTTTTCTTCCGGATAAATACACCAGGACAATCCGCATCCGGCTGTAATGGCAGTTGGAATCGGAATCAATCTTCCCGGCATTTTCTCTTGTTTACAACTCTTTTCCATACGGATTGCTTCTGTTGTAGTAGAAAAGGTTATGACTATCTTTTTTTCTTTTTTTCTCATCTTTCCTCTCTCCATCTGAAAGTGATATGCTCCCACCACTTATCCATTCAACTTTAAGTGTTGGATTTCTTACTATGTCATGTTAAAATCACGAATCTTAATATTGGGATATTTCTCTGCTAAGATGAAGAACTGCTTCTAACACTCCTCCTGCCACACACCGTGCTTTGTCCGAAATATGATGGCAATTCTCTTTCTCATCAAGTCTAGGATCGATATCTGCCATTTTCAGTCCCTGATTCGCATGATATCCTTCCCGAAGCATCCCTCTGACAATCCCTGAAATCGTTGCAAAAACCGGTTTGCCATCAATCGTAGCAATAACATCTCCCCGTTCCACTGTGTCCCCAATCTGTTTTTCAATATGAAGAATCCCCTCATACGGAGCGTGTATTACCCTTTCTTTACCATATCCGGCGATGACACCCGGAATTCCTGTATTTGGTGCTGCTTCTCCATCATAGATCACTCTTCCCAGATTATGTCCTCTTTTCGTCTCTACAACTGCATGAACATCTTTTCCGGCAGAAAATCCCGGTCCCACTCCAATGACTATCGGGGCATTATCCATTGCCGTTCCCAGATTTTTTTTTGCTAAAATTGCATCAATTACAACAAAAGGAGACAGTTCTTTTATCATCCTTCCTTCCGGATCAATCATCACAGGCACTATATTTTCCTGATAACTTTCGTATGCTTCCTGTATCGATGATACTTTTTGTGCTTTGACCCCTTCCACCGTCACTTCATGTTCAAAAACGGCTTCACAAAAGCTTATCGTTCTCCGAATACAACTTGGATTTGAAATTTCCAGAACAATCATCGGAAAACCACATTGGAATAATTTATAAATCGTACCTGTAGCAATATCTCCTCCGCCACGGATAATAACAAGATTTTTTCTCCATCTTTCATAATCTAACATTATTATTTTCCTTTTTCACATTTTACGGACACATAATCAAATCAGCTGCGGTCATTTTCTCAGCAATTACATACATATTTGTCACCGAACCTACCGCCAGTTTTTCTGATAATCCATAGTAATTAAGGCAGGTACCACAAGTCAGTATTTCAACGCCCTGCGCTTCCAGTGATTTCAAATCTTCCAGAGAATCTGAACCTTCACAAGATAATGGGGCGCCACCATTATACAACAAGATTGTTTCGGGCAATTCATCCAACTGTGTTAGGGCATAGATAAATCCTTTCATCAAAACAGTTCCCAGTTCATCATTCCCTTCACCCATTTTTCCCGAACGAAGAACGACCACTTTTTTCTTTTTCCTCTGATCCGGAATACATACCGCTTCCTTTTCAGTTTCTATATTGTCATTTATCTGGTCCTCTTTTCTTTCCTCTCCGACGCTTATCATCACTTTAAATTCATCTTCTGATATTTTTTCTGATTTACATTCATATTGTTTTTGCTGTGCCATTTTTGTCAGATTCTGCACCGCAATTTCATTGTCTACAAGAACTTCTACCACTCCAGGTTCTTTCATTTCCTTTATGGCATTCTTTGTTTTGATCACAGGAATCGGGCAGGCATCACCCATTGCATTAACTTTAATCATTTCTTCTTCCTTCTTTCTATTTCTTTAAATCACAATAATTTCTCTGCTCTGTTTTTCTATTACTTCTCCCACTATAGCACATGGCATGTCAAGACCTTTTAACTTATTCAAAAGTTCTTCTGATTGTTGCGCCCCCGCACTGATTAACAAACCACCGGAGGTCTGTGGATCTAACAATAACTCTTCCATTGCAAAAGAAATATCCTGAAAATCCACATATTGTTCTGTATAATTCCGATTTCTCTGTCCTGCCGCTGTTAAAAGGAATTCATCTGCATATGCAAGAGCTTCCGAAATAACCGGAACATAGTCTGCATGAATTATGCAAGAAAAGACTCCGTGCATCATCTCATGTAAATGCCCCAGAAATCCAAATCCTGTCACATCTGTACAGCCATGGATAGGAAATTGTCTCATAATTTCTGCCGCATACTTATTGAGAGTAGTCATAGATTTCACAGCCTTCTCCATCGCTGTTTTTGATGCTTCTCCCACACGGTTTGCCGTTGCAATTATCCCTACCCCCAGCGGTTTCGTCAATATCAATTTATCGCCAATCTCACAGCCGTCATTGGCCAAAATGTGATCAGGATGAACTGTTCCGGTCACAGACAAACCATATTTTACCGAATCATCAGCAATAGAATGACCTCCGGCAAGGATTCCTCCAGCTTCCATTACCTTTTCCTGTCCGCCTCTCATGATTTCACCAAGAATATTTAAATCCATTTTTTCCGGAAAACATACAATATTCAATGCTGTTTTTACCTCTCCACCCATAGCATAGATATCACTAAGTGCATTAGCCGCTGCAATTTTTCCAAAAATATAAGGATCATCAATCATTGGCGGAAAAAAATCAAGAGTTTGCACGATTGCAACTTCATCACTGATCTTATAAACCGCAGCATCATCATGACTATCATAACCAATGAGCAAATTGTCATCTTTTTTTCCTTTTGGGAGACATTCCAATACTCTTTCCAGAATACCAGGCCCCAATTTGGCAGTACATCCGCCACCTTTGCAAAATACAATTTCCTTACTCATACCATTTGGATAACTATCCATCCCCTCTTTTCCATGTTATAATCAGATTACATCCACTTTAGCAAATATATAATTACAATGCAAGTGAAGCAACCAATCCTTTTATTGTTATTATTTATAAATCTGATTTATCTATTGAGAAACACAAAATTTTTTCTCTGCAAATATTTTTTCATACAGAAAGGACAGCTCATGAACCAAATCATAAAAAACAAAAAAGAACTTATTTCCTCCCTCCCTCTTTCCGAACACAACATCATCACTATCGTTGGTGCCGGAGGAAAAACCACTCTCTTATACACTTTAGCTGAAGAATTATCAAAAACCGGACAGAAAGTCCTTTTCACTACAACAACGCATATCGCACGTCCTTCCGAATCCTCTCATCCCCAATGGTTTCTGCTCGAAGAGGAAAATGAAGATATATTGTATGAGGGCTTTTGTAACCATTCTGTTGTCGGACTAGGCATTCCTGTGAACAAATCAAAAACTTGTAACCCGACCAAATCATCTATTATAAAAAAATGGAGTTCCCCCTCTCTTTCTTTTTTAGAAAAAATCCACTCCATACCTGATTATATCATCTGTGAGGGTGACGGCTCCAAAAGACTGCCTATTAAAATTCCAAGAGAGAAAGAACCGGTTCTCTTTCCATATACCCAAATGGTTCTTGGAGTCATTGGGCTCTCCTGCCTTGGTCAGCCTCTTGAACAGTCACTTTTTGGCTGGCAGGCTCCGGAAAATCAGAATTATTTCCATACATTATTAGCCACCACCCAGGGAATCAATCACAAAATTACAGCAGATACCCTGTTTGAAATCGCTACCTCTTTTCAGGGTCTCTTAAAATCCACGGAAGATATTCCTATTCATGTAATATTAAATCAGGCAGATCTTTTATCAGAACAAATGCTTGCTGAAATCAAATTAACGGCAAAAAAGATAAGAGACAACGGGATAAACTGCCACATTGTCTCTCTGATATAAAACGTTTTTTATTCTGATTGTGCTGCAACAGTGGGCTCATCTTCCGGAAGAAATTCAATCACACCGGCATCCAGTCTGCTGACTCTCGCCTGAGAATAAACATAATACCCGGCATCTTCCAGACGTTTTCTTCCATTTTGAAAAGATTTTTCAATAAGAATGCCAATGCCTGCCAACTTCGCACCTGACTGCTCAACCAACCGACTGGCACCTGTTGCAGCTTCTCCATTTGCAAGAAAATCATCAATCAGAAGAATCCTGTCATCAGGCGAAATATAATCGCTAAACAACGTCAATTCATAACTGGTACCTTTGGTAAAGGAGGTGATACGAGTTTGATATACATTTCCATTCAATATCTTTGAAGTCTGTTTTTTCAAAATCACCATTGGAACATGAAGATATTTGGCCACCATCATTGCCGGAGCAATACCTGAACTTTCAATGGTAAACACTTTTGTAATTCCAAAATCCTTGAAATGTTCTGCGAAATCTTTTCCAAGCATTTCCATAAATTCCGGATCCACCTGATGATTGATAAAACTGTCCACTTTAAGCACAGATTCGCTTAAAGCCTTTCCTTCTTTTTGTATTCTTTCTTCTAATAATCTCACTTTATCACCTCATGTATTTTATTATTCTCTAACCTGCGTTCCATCTCATATTTATCAGCAACACAATCAATGTCCATTAACTCCTCTGGATATACTGCAATTTCCAGAAGTTTTTCTTTATGTCGCAGGATGACTTGTCGTCCTCCCTGATCTCCGGTTAACTCCATCAATTCTCCCAAAAATTGATAAGGAAAAATCACCGGATTACCTCGTCTTATTCCATCATTACAAGCTATAATACTATATGAATTCTCCTGAAACTTCTGAAGCAAATTGCTCAGACTTTCTTTTTTGAAAAGGGGCTGATCACATACCATAAAACAGCAGCCATCAACTTCACCGGCAGCGTTTAATCCCAGACGAAGAGACTCTGAAATCCCTGATTCCGGATGTGTGTTCCAGACCACCTGTATCTCAGGATAATGATTTAGTATATATTCTTTTATCTCCTGAAAACGAGTCACCACAATAATCGGTGATGCTTCGCTATCTGCAACAAGCTCCAAAACATATTGATACAACTTTTTTCCGCAAAAAAATTCCAGAAGCTTATTGGTTCCATATCGTTTTCCAAAGCCGGAAGCCATCACCACAAGGGCAATCTTTTTTCTTCTCATTTCTGATGAAGTCCCTTAAACACCTTTTCACTGGTAATCGGCAATGTACGAAACCTAAGGCCCGTTCCATTGTATACCGCATCAGCAATTGCCGGTGACGGTGTATTGATTACGACCTCTCCAATTGATTTGGCTCCATACGGTCCGGTCGGTTCATAGCTGCTTTCAAAATCAACACGAATACGTCCCATATCCAGTCGGGTAGGTATTTTATAAGAAATAAAATTTCTATTTTTTAATCTTCCTTTTTCCGAATATTGAATGTCCTCATACAAAGCCATTCCTATTCCCTGAACAATACCACCCTCTGTCTGCACTCTGGCAAGATTCGTGTTGATCACAGTACCGCAGTCAACCACAGCTACATAATCAATTGGTGTAATTTTTCCGGTTTCCAGGTCAATCTCAATTTCAGCAGCACCTGCCATAAATGGAGGCGGCGAAACACTGGATGTATGAGATTGCGTAACCTCAATAATATTTCCACTTCCTGCTTCCAGTTTTGTAACCAGATCTTTCAGTTCCATGAAATTATCCGGATTTTCTATTTCCTGTATCAGATTTCCATCAAATTCCACCTGATCTCCAGACAATCCCATAAGGGAAGATGCCTCTTCACAAATTCTTTGTTTCATCTTTTCACATGCTTTTACAACAGCGGTACCCGTTACATAGGTGGTACTGGACGCGTAAGAACCACTGTCATACGGAGACTGATCGGTATCTACTCCTCTTACGATAATCTGATCAAAATCGCATCCAAGTCCATCTGCTGCCATCTGGGCCAATATGGTGTCACAACCGGTTCCCATATCTGAACATCCAATCATCAGAGTATAAAATCCATCATCATTTAATTTAATCTGTACAGATCCAACATCACAGTTATTGATTCCGGAACTTTGCATGGAAAGAGCCATGCCGACCGCTCGTACGGTATGTGGTCCCACCTGAACATATGGGTATTTTTTATCCCAGTCAATCATCTCTTTTACTTTTGCAATGCATCGATCCAGCGCACAAGAATTGGTTGTTTGTCCATAATAATTCGCCAAACGATCTCCTTCATGGACGATATTTTTCTCTCTCAATTCAGCTGGATCCATATTCATCTTGTGAGCTAATTCATTGACCGCCGATTCCACAGCAAAAAGTCCCTGAGTCGCACCATATCCACGATAAGCCCCAGCAGAAAGGACGTTGGTATAAACTACTTCTGATTTAAATCGAAATGCATCCAGATCACGGTAAAGAGAAATCGATTTTGTTCCGGACAAATCTACCGTTGTCGGACCATGTTCTCCAAAAGCTCCCGTATTCGATAATGTATAGAGATCAATTGCCTTAATCCTTCCTGTCTTATCTGCACCGATTCTTACACTCATCTGCATCTCATGGCGTGGTGAACCATGGATAAAACATTCCTCTCTTGTAAAGACGATTTTCGATGGTTTTCCCGTCTTATAAGTGACAAATGCCGGATAAATCTCACAGATTGCTGTCTGTTTCGCTCCAAATCCACCACCAATTCTCGGCTTTACTACACGAATATTCGATTTGGATATATTTAATCCTCTCGCTACAATACGTCTCACATGGAATGGAATCTGCGTTGAAGATATGATTTTAATTCTTCCATAAATATCTTTGGTGGCAAAAGCACAAAACGGTTCCATCATCGCCTGATTCACCGCTTTTGTATGATAAACCTCTTCCACCACATAATCACAATTTCTGAGCACCTCATCCACATCACCTTCTCCTCTGCACTGGGAAGCACAGAGATTTCGCAATGGATCGGTTCCCTGCCCATTCTTTGCCACATAATTATCTTCCGGATGGATGACAATCGGATTATCTTTTGACTTTGTAAAATCCAGAATTGGTTCCAGAACCTGATATTTTACTTTTATCATTTTTAATGCCCGGTTCACCGAAGCTTCATCCCGTCCTGCAACTATGGCAACCGGATCACCAACAAATCGTACTCTTTGATCTAAAATCAATCTATCATCGGGACTCGGTTCCGGAAACGTCTGTCCTGCCTCGGTAAAGCGATCTTCAGGCACATCCTTATATGTAAAAATTGCTTCAATTCCCGGTACTTTTAAAGCCGTATCAATCTTGATATCCTCAATCAGAGCATGAGCATGGGGACTCCTGAGAAGCTTGATAATAAGACAATCCGCCGGTGCAATATCATCTGTATAAACCGGTTTTCCTGCGAGAAGAGCCTTTGCGTCTTTTTTTACAATCCCCTTATTGACAAATTTTAAGTCTTCCATCAACATTGCTCCTCCTCAATTCCAAAGTATTTCATCAACGCTCTGTACTGTGCCTGATAACCCGTACAGCGGCACAGATTCCCTGCCAGATATTCTTTTATCTGATTTTCTGTTGGATTCTTTATTTCTTTTTTCAATGCCAGTACATTCATTATGAGTCCCGGACTGCAATATCCGCACTGATCAGCACCTTCTTCAGCCAGATATCTGGAAAATTCTTCTGCTTCCTTCTGTACTCCTTCTAGCGTCGTCACCTTATGATTCTTAGCTCTCACCGCCGGAACACTGCAGGATAACACCGGTTTCTCATCCAGCCATACGGTACATAACCCGCAATTACCTGTATCACAGCCTCTTTTTAAACTTTTCAAATTTATGGACCTCAAAAAATCAAGTAACATCATATCCGGTTTAATGTCAGCTTGAACTTTTTCTTCATTCACGATCATCTCAATTAACATGTTTCATCCCCCGTAAGTTCTTCCAGTCCTCTCTTAATAAAAATCCGAGTCAGTTCTTTCCGATAGTCGGCACTGCCCCTCATGTTACTTCCAAATTCCAAAAAAGAAGCGGTCTTTTCTGCAAATACTTCTCTTTCCTTCGCATCCTGTGGATCGGACAAGGTAATATGATCTACCAGAACAGCCGCTTTCGGTCTTGCTCCCACTACGCTCATGTATCTCTCCCCATGTTTTATCACTGCACAAGTCAGTGTAGGAAAATCAGTTTCCGTCATACGAAAACTTTGATAGCAAATCTTTCTGGAATCCTTTTTTATATAGATGTGGGTTAAAATATCCTGATCCACAGGCATTTCAACAAATTCTTTTAACGGAATCCTTCCTCCTTGGAACAAATCTACGTAACTGTCACAGGACAAAAAAGCAGTCAACACATCCGAAAAACCAAAACGAGGAAAAATACTGCCTCCTACTGTTGCACAATTCCGAAATTGTACTCCGACAATGTGACGTACCGCTTCTTTGAAAACACAATCAAATGTACGATTCAAATTTTCATGTACTTCCAGATCCCGAAGAGTAACCATACAGCCAATTCGAAATCCTTCTTCATCTTCCTCAATATGATCAAGTCCCAATAATGACAAATCAATTGCATTCTGAATATTGCGTTGTCCCATTTTTAACCAGAGATTTCCCCCGATAATAATATTATTTCTGCTTTTTTGCTTTAACTCATATGCTTGTTCCAGCGTTTCTGCGAAAACATATTTTTTTACAGTATACACATTTATTCTCCTTCATACAATTCTCTGTATCTTTTAAAATATGATTATTATACATGAAAATAGAGACTTTTTCCATATGTTATCACTATCTTTTCTGTCGTTAATTTAAACATTTCACTTGTCTTCTCTCATCTAATTAAATACCCATTGGACAATCACCGGATTAATATAAGCTTCCGTATAACATCCAACACCAAACAGAAGAAAACAACATAAAACTATAACAATTCTGTTTTCCAAAACCCTTTTGTTTCTATCTATGACAAAAGGGGGTGCAGATGAAATTCGGTATATTTGAGAGAAAGGTGTTTTTTGAAATAAATAAACATATATTAAAACCAGCATGATTCCATAAAACAGATAATGCGGAAACAAAAATACACTGCCCTGTACCATTCCGGCGATTCCATATTTTGCTGTAAGAGATGAAACCAACATTCCCACCATAAAAGACACAGCAAAAACAATAACACAATACACAACATACGGAGAAAAGAGGAACAAACATAAAAAAAATAAAATGCACTGACGCACTCTCACCATACATACATAAGAAAAAAAAGCTCTTGTGTCGAGCCCTTCCAAAGTTTTTACATATTCTGTAAACCCCAAAAAATCTGTAATTCGAAATAAATTCATTTTTACAGATAGATTAATTAACAAACTGCCTACCAATAAACCTGATATATACAAAACACATAAAAAACGTTTTCCCTCTATTGTGTAATACATACAATCCTGACACCTGCCGGCATCTTCCTCCTGTTCTTTTCATATTTTTGATTTCTCTTATTATATATATATTCTGTTCAGGAGTTTTCTATGACATATTATGCCGACATATCATTTTCAAATTGAAATCAGTCACAAAAAAACAGTTCGATGGAGTGAAAAAAAGCGACAAACAAAAATGCCGTTCGCAATAACAACCTGAAATCGTTATTACGACGGCATCTTTTATCTCATTTACGACTTATATATCGTGGTATCACGCTTATATGCTATGATTATTTAGCATATGCGATGGACCTGGATTCGCGAATTACATTGACTTTAATCTGGCCCGGATAATCCAGTTCACTTTCAATCTGTTTGGAAATATCTCTTGCCAGCAAAATCATATCGGAATCACTAATCTGTTCAGGAACTACCATTACGCGAATTTCTCTACCTGCCTGAATGGCAAAAGTCTTATCAACACCTTTAAAGGAATCAGCGATTTCTTCCAGCTGTTTCAATCTCGTTGTGTACGTCTCCAATGTTTCTCGTCTGGCACCAGGTCTTGCCGCTGAAATAGTATCTGCGGCTTGTACGATGCAGGCAATCAGACTGGTTGGTTCCACATCACCATGATGAGACTCCACAGCGTTTATTACGACCTGAGATTCTTTGTATCTCTTACATAAGTCCACACCTATTGAAATATGAGAACCTTCCATTTCATGATCCACGGATTTACCGATATCATGTAACAGACCGGCTCTTTTTGCCAAACGTACATCTTCCCCAATCTCTCCAGCAAGCAGACCAGCTAACTGAGCTACTTCGATGGAATGTTTGAGCGCATTCTGTCCATAACTTGTCCGATATTTCATCTTACCAAGTAAACGAACTAATTCAGGACGAATTCCGTGGACGCCAACCTCAAGGACTGCCGCCTCTCCTTCTTCCCTCATAATCTGCTCAACTTCATTCTGGGCTTTCTCCACCATCTCTTCAATTCTTGCCGGATGAATCCTTCCATCAACAATTAATTTCTCAAGGGCGATTCTGGCAACTTCTCTTCTGACAGGATCAAAACTTGATAATATTACTGCTTCCGGAGTATCATCAATAATCAAGTCAACGCCTGTTAATGTTTCCAGGGTTCGGATATTACGTCCTTCACGACCGATAATCCTTCCCTTCATCTCATCATTAGGCAATTGTACTAAAGAAATTGTTGTCTCAGCCACATGGTCAGCCGCACATTTCTGAATAGCTGTTACGACATATTCCTTGGCCTTTTTGGCTGCATCTTCTTTGGCTCTGGTCTCCATTTCCTTTACCATCACAGCCATCTCTCGTTTTACATCATCTTCGACAGTTTTAAGCAGATAATCTTTTGCTTGTTCAGAGGTCAAACCTGAAATTCTTTCCAGTTCCTGCAGACGTTTTGCATGCAATTCTTCAACCTTTGCTTTTTGCTTCTCGAGAGCACTTTCTTTGTGAGAAAGAGATTGTTCCTTCTTCTCCAAAGCATCAGCCTTACGATCAATGGCTTCCTCTTTATTCAGGACACGCTTCTCATATCTCTGAAGATCAGCTCTCCGTTCTCGGCTTTCTTTCTCGAAGTCGTTCTTCGCCTTAATGGATTCTTCCTTTGCTTCCAGTAATGCTTCTCTCTTTTTAGATTCGGCAGTTTTAAGCGCATCGTCGATAATCTCTCTGGCTTTTTCTTCTGCACTGCCAATTTTCGCTTCTGATACTTTTTTACGATAATTCGTCGTAACCAGAGCTGAAACTGCTGCAGACAAAACAACTGCGATAAGAACAGCAATCACGGTGATTGGATTCATATCTACAGGAGCACCTCCTTATTTAGTTTTCATTGTACAAAAGTACAACACTTAGATTCTAAACTTTTTTCATTAAAAAGTCAAGAGAAATCTGCCTTTATTAATCAATATGCACAGATTTTTTCTTGCAAAAAAATCTTTTAATATCATTTATGCCAAAAATTCTTTTTTATTCAAAAAAGTCCGGATTCTCCAGAATATTCTTTATCAAACCGGAGGAATAGCCTTTTCGACAAAAATGGGCACATGTTTTTTTCTTTGCCGTCGCATCCATTTCATCAAATTTTCGAATATATTTTCTGATCTGAGGAAGAAGATCTTCTTCCTTCTGAGGACCAGCTTCCTCAAAAATCAAATCTAATATTTCTGATGAGATTCCCTTCTGTTTCAATTCCTGCCTGATAAGTGGATAACTCTTCTTCGATTTTTTATAATAAAGATAATCTCTGGCATAGTTTAAATCGTCAACGTATCCAAAAGATCTGACATACTTCACTGCCTCTTCCACAGACTGCTGATCATTGACAGAATCTTTTAACTTATCTCTGATTTCTTTTTCTGTACGATCTTTTTTGACAAGAAGTCCGAGAGCACGTTTCTTCGCTCTCGGAACCGCATATTCTCTCCTTATCCGTTCCAGATCTTCTTCCCGAACAGAATCGCCCTCAGTCAGTTTTTCTTTTTTAATCTCGCCGGGATATAAATAAAATCCTTCTCCACCTTCAGGATCTACATAAATCTTCTTCCCGGAAGTACCTCTCAGATGAATCACATACTCCATGAATGACTATTTCTCCGTCCTCACCTGTTCTGATGGCTGTCCGGCATCCTGTGCTTTTTGAGCGTTCTGCGGCAGTTCTTCCTTCGGAAGATGATAAAATTCTCTTACCTGATTCTCCACATCCTGCATTACGTCCGGATGTTCTCTGAGGAATATTTTGGCATTTTCTCTTCCCTGCCCGATCTTTTCTCCCTGATAAGAATACCATGCACCACTTTTCTTCACAGCATCTACCTTGACTCCCAGATCAAGAATGTCTCCTTCTCTGGAGATTCCCTGTCCAAACATGATATCAAATTCAGCCTCACGGAATGGTGGAGCTACTTTATTTTTTACAATCTTCACGCGTGTATGATTACCAATGATCTCCCCATTCTGCTTAATTGCTTCCACTCTTCTGACATCCATACGAACCGATGAGTAGAATTTCAGTGCCCGTCCTCCAGTGGTTGTTTCCGGATTGCCAAACATGACACCGACTTTTTCTCTAAGCTGATTGATAAAAACCACAACACAATTGGATTTGTCAATGACACCTGTAAGCTTACGCATGGCTTTGGACATCAATCGTGCGTGTAGACCCACCTGAAGATCATCCATATCTCCGTCAATCTCTGCTTTTGGTACAAGGGCTGCCACAGAGTCAATGATCACAATATCTAATGCACCGGAACGAATCATCGTCTCTGCGATTTCCAGTGCCTGTTCTCCATGATCCGGCTGAGATATATATAAATTATCAATATCCACGCCAATCTTTTTCGCATATTGTGGATCCAACGCATGTTCTGCATCAATAAAACCGGCAATGCCATCTCTCTTTTGTACTTCTGCAATCATATGAAGAGCAACGGTCGTTTTACCACTGGACTCCGGTCCGTAAATCTCAATGATTCTTCCTCTTGGCACTCCACCAACACCGAGAGCCACATCGAGACTGATTGAGCCTGTAGGAATCGCCTCCACATTAATATTCGCAGAGGCATCACCCAGTTTCATCACAGACCCTTTTCCAAAATTTTTCTCAATAGCTGCCACCGCATTATCCAATGCTGCAAGTTTTTCTGCTTTACTCATACTCTTTTATACCCTGTTACGCATATTGCGAACACAGGCGAACACCGGGGTGTATTCGTCTGTCTATCCTTTCTTTCCAAAATCCTGATTACCCCTCTTATACAAACCTGACGGTTGATTCATCCTTGTTGTTTGTTATAGTGTAACACATTTCCCTAGAAGAAACAAGTGTTCGTGAAAATATGTTCGATTATCGATTGTCAATTTTTTCCGGATAAAGATCATGGTGTGTCAATCTCTCAAAAGCAACCTCTTCCCATTTTGTTCCAGGCTTTCCGTAATTGGTATACGGATCAATAGAAATTCCTCCCCTTGGGGTAAATTTGCCCCAAACTTCAATATATTTCGGATCCATAACCCGAATCAGATCCTTCATAATAATATTGACACAATCTTCATGAAAATCTCCATGATTCCGAAAACTGAACAGGTATAATTTCAGAGATTTGCTCTCAACCATCTTTACATCCGGCACATAGGAAATGTAAATACAAGCAAAATCCGGCTGTCCGGTCATAGGACAGAGGCTGGTAAATTCCGGACAATTAAATTTAACAAAATAATCATGATCCTGATGCTTATTGATAAAAGTTTCCAGCATTTCCGGTGCGTAATCAGACGGGTACCTGGTTCCCTGATTACCAAGCAGGGATACTCCATCTAATTCTTCTTTCGATCTCCCACTCATAGCTGTTGACCTCCTTCTGCTCTCTTTATTAAAGTATTTTTCCATTAACCCCAAAATTCTCACAAAGACGGAACGTCACATAAACATTTTCTTTTGGTATCTTAAGATCTTCTTCCATGATCTGGAATACTGCTTCATTCAGTTTTTCACACTCTTCTCTGGACGGCCCAGTTTTCAGCACAATATTCACATATGCTCCAAATTCCAGAAATTCTCCCCCTTTATAAATGTGCTCATCCGAAGAGATGGAAACCATCAGACCATTGACGGTTTTTCCCGGCAATAACGTAATTGCTTCTCCCAGCTTATCTGTTAAAATTCTTTCCTGTTTTCTTGATGCCTGTTTAGCCAGTTTTACTTCAATATACGGCATGTTCTTCTCCTCTCTAAAGTACCCTGTTAAAAAAATGATTTTGGATTCTCATTTTCATAAGTAGTAAAATAATAAATCAGATCAAAGCAGGTCTGCTCCTCTCCTCTTTCGATCACGCTCCAGCCTTCCTCTTTATCCAGATTCGTCATCCAGGTATCTGCCTCATAAGCATAATCAATTTTTGTCACATACGCCATATCACAATATGGCAAAAGCATCCGATAAATACTCTCCCCACCAATCACAAAGATTTCTTTCTCTTCATATTTTTTCAATTCTTCCCGGAGCTGGTCTACATCATTAACAACAACTGCTCCATGCCCATTATACGATTTATCATGAGTTAAAACAATATTCACTCTTTTCGGTAAAGGCATTCCATTTGGAAAACTTTCCAGTGTTTTTCTTCCCATTACAACTACATTTCCTTCTGTGAGAAGGCGAAAGTTTTTCATGTCATTGGAAATGCGAACCAGAAGCTGTCCATCTTTTCCAATGGCCCAATTCTCATCTGCGGCAACAATTAATTTCATTTTTTCCTCCAAACTATATGCTGTGTCATCTCAATGACAGCTGAGATTAAATGGCAATCGGAATGTTCTTAATCTGCGGTCCTGCTTCGTAATCTTCTATGGTAAAATCATCCACGGTAAAATCATAAAAATCATGTATATCAGGATTCAACGTAACTTTAGGTGCCTTGTAGGTTGGTCGACTGATCAGTTCCTTTATAATCGGAATATGCCTGTCATAAATATGCGCATCTGCTATCACATGAACAAGTTCTCCCGGCTCAAAGCCACTAACCTGACTAATCATCATCAACAGCGAAGCATATTGAACTACATTCCAGTTATTGGCTGCCAGAACATCCTGGGAACGCTGATTCAGGATTGCATTTAATTTATTTCCTGTCACATTGAACGTCATGCTGTACGCACAGGGATAGAGATTCATTTCATGCAGATCCTGATGAACATAAATATTAGTCATGATTCTTCTGCTGTATGGATTGTGTTTCAGATCATACAATACCCGATCCACCTGATCCATCTCTCCCTCTTTGTATTGATGTTTCACTCCCAGCTGATATCCATATGCCTTTCCGATCGAACCATCTTCATCTGCCCATTCATCCCAGATATGACTGTTCAAATCATGTACATTATTGGATTTTTTCTGCCAGATCCACAAAATCTCATCAATAGCCGAACGGATATAAGTCTTTCGCAGCGTAATAGCAGGAAATTCTTTAGACAGATCATATCGATTCACTACCCCAAATCGTTTTAGTGTATATGCATATGTTCCATCCGACCATCTGGGACGAACTTTTTCTCCTTTTGTACTGAATCCATTTTCAATGATATCCGAGCACATATCGATGAATAATTTATCTGCATAACTCATAATGCTTCCTCCATGACAATATTATATGATTGATTTTCCTGCAAAAAAGTATTAGAATAAATTATAAATCAATCGAGAATACTAGAATTACAGGAAGGATGTTACTATGAAAAAAAAGAACGTATTTATGATTATTACAGCTATCATCGGAATGATCGCTGGCATTTACTGTATTCTTCGCGCCATTGATTGTCTTTCCGATCATGAAGCGATTGATGATGACAATTCTTTTGATGAAGATATGGATTTCGATCTTATGGATGAATATCCTGAAGAAGCAGCTTATGTTCCAGAAGAAAAAACTGCTCCAACCAAAATCCGACGCGGTTATATCCCGATTAAACTTCATCAGGAAACTGCCAATAATGCATAATCACAGGCTGCAGGTTTTATCTTGCAGCCTTTAACATTTCTTTCAATTCCTCTACCGTAAATGTATAATGAGAATTACAAAAATGACAATTTACCTCAATCGGTTTCTGATCTTCTATCATATCCATCAGATCTTTTTTTCCTACACTGATTACCGCTTTTGATACTCTTTCTTTTGAGCAGTTGCAGTAAAACTGCGTCGGGATCTTATCTTCAATTGTCATATCGAAGCCTTCAAATAAGGTTTCCATCATCTTTTCCGGAGTCTCTCCCTGATCAAGATGCGTTGTAATAGATGAAAAATTCTTCAGGCGTTCTTCCAGTGCAGAAATTACTTCTTCTTTTGCAAACGGCATCATCTGGATAATAAAACCACCTGCCTGCCGCACTGTATTGTCTTTGTTCATCAACACGCCCAATGCTACAGAAGTCGGCACTTGCTCCGATGTCGCAAAATAATAGGTCAGATCCTCTGCAATCTCTCCGGATACCAGATGAGTCTGTCCGGAATATGGTTCTTTGAGACCAAGATCTTTAATTACGGTCAGCACCCCCAGATCCAGCGCTCCGCCGACATCCAATTTACCCTGTTCATTCGGAGGGA
Source organism: Lachnospiraceae bacterium (assembly GCA_028721415.1). Taxonomy (GTDB): domain Bacteria; phylum Bacillota; class Clostridia; order Lachnospirales; family Lachnospiraceae; genus Anaerobutyricum. The sequence goes on from JAQYIU010000099.1 coordinate 102,929, forward strand.
GCATAACATCTTTATTATATACATAACCTTTCACATTGGCTTTTGCATCGGCTGTTACTACCAGTCCCCCGATTGGGCCACTACACTTAATCTGGATCGTCACCACATCGGTATCATTTTTACACATACTTCCCATCATGGCACCACCGGTAAGCAGTCTGCCGAGAGCAGCTGTTGCCACCGGGCTGGTGTTATGTCTCTGCCTTGCTTCCTCTACAAGATTTTTTGTATATGCAGCAAAAAATCGCACCTGATGATCTGCTGCCATTCCTCTTATAATATAATCATCCATTTTATTTTCCTCCTTTTCCCTGTTCTCTTGCAACTACGACAATCCTCTCACTATCTTCTTTCACAGGATTGCCCGAATATCCATCAAAAGCATCTATAAAAATCAATCCTGCTGCTTCCAGAAGTTCTTTCATCTCTGGCAGCGTATATCCTCTCTGGATATGTTCTTCCTGAAACTTACGGTATCGATCCTCTTCCTCACAGACAAATACACTTAAATCGATATCATTAAGATGCAGTTCTTCATCATAGCTATTATACCAGATAAAACTCACATCCTCCCGATCTTCTGCAATGACAGTATCTCCGATTACATCCCTGTATTTATATTCCGTATTGAAGTCAAAAATGAAAACCCCTTCCGGATCCAGATAATTATTAACAAGGCGAAAAACCTGAACCAGATCTTCTTTTTCTGTTATATAATTTATGCTGTCACAAATGGAAATAATTGATTGAACGGTACCATATAATTCAAACTCCCTCATATCCTGCCAGAGATATAACAGGGAACTATCCTGCTCCTGTGATTGTTCTCTGGCAATCTGAAGCATATCCATAGAAGAGTCTACTCCAATCATATCAAAACCGGCTTTTGCCATAAGTTCCATCATTTTCCCTGTTCCACATCCGAGCTCCAGCATCAGCCCATCAGATATCCCATATTTTTTCAATAACTCTACAATACGAGTTGCCCACTCTTCATATGGCACATCATCCATCAGTTCATCATAAACACGGGCAAAATTTTCATATGTCTGCATAATATCTTTCCTTTTCTACAATAACGGAGCAAAAATCCGAAGAATTCCCTGAAGGAACTGAAAAAACATATTTTTCCTGCACAAATCAAGGGTGATATTCGTACAATCATCCAGGGTATCCAAAATATCATTTTTAATGTCCATTACTGCCTGACAATCATATAAATAAACACCATTCTCAAAATGAAGGTACAAACTCCGATAATCCAGATTAATCGTTCCGACAGTCGCTATTTTATCATCACTGACTGCACATTTGCTGTGTACAAATCCAGGACGGTACTGAAAAATCAGAACTCCTCCTTCGACCAGTTGCTGATAATAAGATTGCGTGGCCAGAAAAACTGCTTTTTTATCCGGTATTCCAGGAGTGATAATCCTCACATCTACTCCCCTTTTGGCTGCCAACACCAGTGCTGTTGCCATCTCGTTATCAATGATCAGATACGGAGTAAAAAAATAGATGTAATCTCTGGCATTGTTGATCAGATTCAGATAAACGCTCTCACCGACAAACTCAGAATCAAGCGGATGATCGGAATAAGGTAAAATCAATCCTTTTTTTTGTATTTTGGGTACTTCCTCATAAGAAAACCGGCTGTAATCCATTTTATCAGAAGAGAATGTATTCCACATCTGCAAAAACATCATTGTCATACTGAAAACAGCTTTGCCGCTTAATCTTACTCCATTATCTTTCCAATAACCAAACCGTTGCTTCTCATTAATATATTCATCTGCAAAATTGATTCCGCCGGTGTAGGCCATTTTATCATCAATCACCAGTATTTTCCGGTGATCACGATTATTAAAAACAGTGGAGAAAATAGGGATATACCGATTGAAAACAACACATTTTATCCCTTTTTGCTGGAGGATGCGATCATAATGAGCCGGCAAAACAAAAGCACATCCCACATCGTCATACATCACCCTGACATCAATTCCTTCCTGAACTTTCTGCTCCAGAATCTTTAAAATCGAGTTCCACATGATGCCTTCTTCAATAATAAAATACTCCAGAAAAATATACTCTTTTGCATTTTTTAAATCTTCCAGCATTGCCTCAAAACAAGCTTCTCCGGTAGGATAATACTTTGCATCGGAATCTCTGTATGCCGGAAATCCAGATTGATGCTCCAGATAATAAACCTGTCCTGCTGCAGCTGGAGCTTTCTCCCGCAATTCTTCTGCAATACTCTCATCAAACACAAGATATCTTGAACTTTCTTCCAATGTTGGTTCCAGTTTTTTCCTCATATGTCGGATAGGTTTTTTACCTCCAATATATAAATATAAAAGTCCCCCAAACAGTGGAAATAATAAAATGACCACAATCCATGCCATTTTTATCGCCGGATTATCACTTCTTCTGGCAAGATAAATGACCACCAGTATACTGAGCACTTTAAATGCTGCTGAAATCAGCTGACTGAAGGAGGTCAGCTTTAAAAACAATAAAACAAACCATCCAATCTGTAATAGAATCAGAAAGGAGATGGTAAACATACGATGAGACAGAATTTTTAAAATTTTTCGCATGATATCTCCCCCTTTCCTTTGTGTTTTCAAAAAGAATAACTCTTTGTCATATTTTTACGCGTATAAATTTGTTTAATGTAAACGAAAAAATATAGATGTGACTCACTTTTTTTTGCATCATCTGTTCAAGAGCCAGCTTATAATATAGCATTTGTTTCTCATATCGGTCAAGAAGAACCCTCTCTTCTCCTGGAGAAATGTAATCTGTTTTATAGTCAAAAAGCCACAGTCCATCCTCTGATTCTCCACAGGCATCGATAACTCCCTGTACAACAACTATTTCCTGATTCTGCGAATCCGCATCAATCTGGTCAGCAGACAATCCGACTGTAAATGGAAGTTCTTTATATAATTGTCCCGCCATGTCCATCTCTCTGATTATCGTTCCAGTTTCGGAGAATAAAAATTCTTTCAAAGCAACATATACAGGCTGCATGAATATGGTTTCTGCCGGAGCATATTCCTTTTTCACCTGCTCTAATGCATCAAATAAGTCTTCTTTTGAATGAATCTTCCCAAAGGGCAATAATTCCATAATCTTATGAACAATTGTTCCCCTTGCAGATCCTTTTGGCTCTTCTTCTTCTTTCTGAAGAAAAGCAGGTTTCAAAACTTCATCTATCTTATCTGAAAGTACATTTTCTTCAACCGTGAGAATAGAATCTGTCTCAGATGGAATTGACAGCATAGAGAGTTTTTTTAATTCTGATACCGAATATTTTCGTTTTCTCATCGTAGCTTCCTGATACGGATACTCATGTTCAAAAGCATTTTTCACAGGAGTAACATCTTCCTGCATAATCTCCTGCTCCATCAATTGTTGAAGAGAAATCGGATTCTGCTGGCTGATCGATTTTCTTTGTTCTTCTTCTAGTTCGTGATAATGGACCATCTGAATTGTTAAATATGCTGCCTGATCATTGCGAACCAAAGTCTCATCTTCCTGTTTTTCTGCATTTCTTTCCGCTGCACATCGGACAAAATCCGGATGGCAACAAATCAGAGGCAACACCCAATCCATATAACATTTAGCCAAAAGACAATCCTGATGATTCATGATAGCAGAATAATTTTCATCAAATATTTCTTCTTTCACAGATCCCGTCAGGATTAATTTACGTTGTGCTCTCGTCATAGCAACATATAAAATACGGAGTTCCTCCTCCAATGTTTCTTTCAGTATCTGTTCTTTTATCTTCTTTTTCATTAAAGAAGGGTGGTGCGTTCGGGTATTCATATCAATATACTCCATTCCAACCCCCAGATCAGGATGAAACAATACCTGTTTATTTCCATCCATCAGATTAAACTTGCCAGACATCCCGCAAAGAAACACTACCGGGAATTCCAATCCTTTACTTTTATGAATTGTCATGATCCGCACTGCATCCAAGTTGTTATCCTCTGTGGATGCCTCTGCCAGATCAATTTCATAAGATTTTAATTGCTCCATATATCGAATAAAATAGAACAGACCTTTAAATACTGTTTTTTCATATTCTTCTGCTCTCTGTAAGAGCATCATGAGATTCTCTTTTCGTTTTTTTCCTTCGGGCATCAGCTGTACGGCATCGAAAATTCCTGTTTTTTGATATATTTCCCATAAAAGTGCATGCAGTGGCATTTCTTTTTTTCTTCTTCTGAAATATAAAAGCAAATCCAAAAATCTTTCCAATTTCTTTTTGAGCTTATCATCTTCACCCTCAACCAGATATATTTTCATCAAATCATATAACGGATATGCTCCTCTTTCGACAGGAGATATAAGCACCTTCAATTCTGTCAGTTCTTCTTCATTCAATGCACCAATAGGAGACAACAAAACAGAAGCCATAGGAATATCCTGATACACATTATCAACAACAGAAAGATAATTTAACACCACACGAATTTCTCTTGTCTGAAAATATCCGGTTTTATTTTCAGAGATTGCAGGAATTCCGGCTTCAAGCAGAAATTCTTCCATTGTTTCACTCCACTTGGTTCCGGATCTTGCAAGAATAACAATATCTTTATATTCAAAGCCTTCTTCTGACAATTCCCGTATTCTTCTGGCTATCATGGCCGCTTCGGCTTCTACCTCATTCCAGTCCTGCGAACTGTTCTCTTTCTCTTCATCTTCTATCAAAAGCATCAATTCGCACAAATCATCAAACTCTGCCATGGGAGTTCCTTTTCCCGGACGTAAAGCAACCTGCTCATTATAATCAATGCCTCCAAAATTGTTCTTCATGAGATGAGAAAAAATGTCATTACAAAAATACAATACATTGAAAGTACTTCGAAAATTATCCCTCAGTTCAATTACAACGCCGTTTTCTTCCTGTTCGTCTTGATATTGGTGATATCTTGCCAGAAAGAGGTCTGGTCTCGCCTGTCTGAAACGATAAATACTTTGTTTTACATCCCCCACTACAAAAAGATGATTTTTCTTCGGATCAGACAGAAGATTGACAATCGTTTCCTGAACCAGATTGGTATCCTGATATTCATCCACAAATATCGTCTTATATTTGGAAGACAATTCCCGGGCTGTCTGTGACGGAATTGCCTGTCCAGCCTCATCATAAGAATCCACCAGAATATCTAATGCAATATGCTCAAGATCATCAAAATCATACACATTTTTGTCTTTTTTCATCTGAAAATACAGTTCGTGAAACTCCTGTGTCAAAACTGTCATCTCTTTCAGATAAGGAAATATGATTTTATTTTCCATACAAATCGCAGAAAGACTTAAGAAAAAATCTTTTTCTTTTAATTCTTTCAGTTTCTCTTTCACGGAACGATGAATGGCTTTTACTTCTTCCAGATGAAGCCATTCTTTTTCTTTTTTCGTCCCCTGAGGAAGATTAGGCAATGACAGACCATTCAATGTTTCAAAAACTGCATCGTATTCTTCCATTGACTGCAGGTTTTCCAATACTTCTTTATCCCGAAACATGATCTGATAAAAACGTTCCGGTCCATTTTCATTCTCAAACCATTCGAGAGCGTCTACGACATTCAGATATAAATCCTGAAAAACTGTTTTTGCCTTATTTACCAGATCGGACAGGATTACTGAATGTTTCAATTCTTTCGAATCTCCCAGTTTTTCTGCTTGTGACAAAAAATCTGAAAACCACCGATTACTGTCAGGAAATCCTCTGGAAAAACGATACATATTTTCAATCAGCTCTTCCAGTTTATGATCATCTTTTCCTGGCATGTAGGCCTCAACCAACTGATAAAAACTGTCCCGGCCACTCTGATATGCCTCTTCTAAAACATTCTCTATTGCTTTCTGCTTCAGCAAAAAAAGTTCCCCTTCTTCCCCGATTCGAAAAGAAGGATCTATTCCAACCACATTAAAATGTTTTCGAATCAACCGGTTACAAAAACTGTGAACTGTGGAAATATCTGCATGACTCAGCATACGAAGCTGTTTTCGTAAATAACGATTATCCGGATCATTCTCCAATCTTAGATTTAATTCTCCCGTGATTCTTTCTTTCATCTCATCGGCTGCCGCATTGGTAAAAGTCATCACAAGAAACGAATCCACCGGAATCGGATTATCTTCATCAAGAATCATTTCTGCCATTCGACTGATCAGCACTCTGGTTTTTCCTGCTCCGGCACCGGCAGAAACAAGGATGTCTTTTCCCCTCAGACGGACCGCCAGTTCCTGTTCTTTTGTAAATTCCATTTAATCCACCTGCTTTCTGATATCATCCAGCACTTCTTTCGCTGTTTTTTTTCTGATATCCCGATAGGAAAATCCTTGTATTTTGGAATCAAAACCACAGACAGAAGCGTACGCACAATAGTCACAAGCCGTTCTTTTCTCATTTTTATACGGACTGGCAGGAAGATGCCCTGCATATATTTCTTCTCCCATCTCCGTGATCTTCTGTCTGGTATAATCACGGATTCTGTAGAAATCATCGGTATCCATAACAGAAGATGACTTGTATGGCACACCCTCTTTTGTCAGTCGAACAGAAGCAGATATAAAATCTGATGTATCTTCTAATTTTTCCAGGATCTCCGGAGAACTATTGGCATATCCTGACATGCGGAAATTTTTGTTCACTTTCTCCTCATCTGCAATATCCATTTTAATGATTGGATCTTTCAGATTATAATAGAAAATCCCGGCAGGAACTACACTTTTTCCAGTTTCTTTCCCGTACACTTCTGCTGCAACGTTCATATAAATCACCAGCTGCATCTGAAGGCCATGATATAGATCATTCATATCGAATTCCTGTGCTCCGGATTTGTAATCAATGATTCGAAGTAACACCTGATCCTCTTCTTCTAAAACATCCACCCTGTCAATAAATCCTTCTAATTGCATTCGATTCCCATTCTTAAGAGGAAGATGAACGGAATCCAGCTGATCTGTTCGCCCAAAATGTAACTCAAAACGATCCGGTTCCATCTGACTGTTTTTTAAATGTAACTTTAAGATACGAATGGTTCTTTTTAATATTCTGGTAACCGTCTGTATTTTATAGTGATTTCGAGCGGTACTTTCCAGTACATCTTTTAAATTAGAATCTTCACTCTCAGAAATTGTATTCTCAATCCAACGATCTGCTACTTCTTCCGGAATGCTTTTCCAGGTATACTCAGATTCTTTCAAACGTTTCGAAAAGCTCTCCAATGCATTATGAAACATATTACCCAGGTCTACCGGACGAATCTTATATTCTTCACGCTCTTTTAATTCCAGACCATAAATACAATAATATTGAAACGGACAGGCGGCAAACTTTTCCAGTCGTGTGACACTGCCTTTTAATTCCCTTCCAAATAATTTTCTGGTCAATTCCGCCGACAACTGACACACTTCCGTCTTCATATCTTTCTGCTTCCACATTCTTTCCAGAACCGGACGCAGTTCTTCGTTTTGATACCAATATGAAAAGAGCATTCGGGACGCTTTTTGTTTTGTAACTTCCCAAGGATCTGTTCTTGCCTTTTTTAATTCATCCAGAAGGAATAATTTGCTGTCTTCAACATTAAAATAATATCTCTTTTCCTCTTCCGGATAATGTTTCTCATTCCAATAACGAAATAAACGTTTGCATTCTTTCAACAAAAGCGATGGCCGAAGGGATTTTCCTGCATTATCCTGATAAGAATAAGTAAAGAATAACTTCTTTTTTGGCTTTGAAAAAGCCAGATACATATAAAACTCATCTTCAAGCGATCGCTCAGAAAGCTGAAGTGCAAGTGTGATGCCGCATTTCTGCAAAATCTGCCGTTCTTCATCTGAAATGATTCCCCGATCCTCCAGAGATGGCGGAATCATCCCCTCATTCATTCCGACTATAAATAAAATCTGGATATCCGGCAGTCTTGTTCGTTTCAAATCTCCAAGAATCACCTGATCCATAGATAACGGTACAACACCGAGACCAAGGGCATCCAAACCTGCATCTATTATCTCTGATAATTCTCTGATTGGAAGAATTTCTTCTCCAAAAATGCTCACTATTTTATCCATAAGAGATAAAATCAATTCAAATAACTGCCTGTATTCTTTCTCTTTAACATAATCTGCTTCCATTTCTGCCAGTTGTGCCAGCTGCTCCAGCTTTTCAGAGTAATCAAGATTACACAAAGTCTCATAAAGCACTGTCATTTGTTCTCGTACTGTCTGCTTCTTGTCTCTAAAAGAAAGGAAACAGGCTTCTGTTTCCTGCAGAAATCGAATTCGCAACTGCTGTAATTGCTCTGCCTCTTCCTCATCCATCTGGCTAATTTTGCGCACAAATGGCTTTTTCCACATACTATAGCCTCGGATCCCGGCAGACATCACATAATTTTCCAAAAAATCGGTTTCCTCATCAGATAATCCTGACATTCCTGACTTCAGATATCGAAAAACACTTTCATAAGAGTAGTCCATTTCTGCGAGATGAAATAAAGCACGAACGGTCTCCACGCCTGAGTGGTATGACACTTTTTTCTTTGCATCTTCAAACAGAGGAATATGCAGTAATTCCGCTTTTCTTTGAAAAGCACTGACATAAGATCCGGTATCTCCCGTCAAAATCGCAAAATCTCTGTATCGATACTTTTGTGTTCGCACGAGCTGCTCAATTTTATGCATGACAAAATCGGCTTCCATCTCCGGATTACGACATGCAACAGTATGAATATCCACCAGAGGCTGTTCATATACTTTTTTTACAGAACGAAAAATATTTTGTTCAAGAAAAGCAATCTCTGGGCTATCCAGAAACCTGGGCCCGGTTTCTTCCTGAAGAATAAATGGTTCCTCCATAATGCAATGGGCTTCCTGACAGATACGAAAGAGAGAACGTTCTGTTTTTTTGCTGAAAAAGAACAGTTCTTCCGGGTCTTTTTCCATAAATCCTGCCATCTCTCCCGGCATCGTGATTGATATGTTAATCTGTTTTGCAACCGGAAGAAGTTCTTTTAGGAATCGAAGCTGTACTGGTGTGAATCCGGTAAAGCCATCGAAATAAAAAATACCATCTTGAAGCATCGTAGAGGATGAGACAAAGTCACAGAGTACATCAAGAATCTGTTCTGACACCATAAAACAATCTTTGATTTCCTCCATAAAATATTCGAAAATTCTTCCCATCTCACGGCATTTTAATTCCAGGTCATATTGTCCCTTTAATTGATCTGATACATCCAGCAATTGTTGTCCCGACACTTCATAACATACCAGTTCCATCAACATGGATTTTAACTCATCAATGAAACCGGCTTTTCTGATACTTCTTTTAAAAAAAGGAAATTCTTCTTCATGTTCCGTCACGATTTTCTTTAATATCATGGAAACACCCAAATCCTCAAGAATATCCTTCGGCTGAAACTGACATTCATCAAATACACGATAAGCGAGACGATAGAAACTCAAAATGTCAATATTAAAGAACCCATGCTGCGGATGTTCCTCCACAATATTTCTTTGCATTTCCAGACTAAACTGCTCAGGAACAATCACATAAAAATTACTATGTGGACATTCTTTGGAACGTGCAATCACTTCTTTTGTGATATGCGTAGTTTTGCCCTGTCCGGTACTTCCGACAATAAATCTAAGTGACATGTGTCCTCCCTGCTATTCTTTCCAGTTTTTCAGTTCTTCTCTAAGAACCGAAAGAAGTTCCTCTTCCGGTACTTTCCGGATAATTTCTCCTTTTTTGATGAGAAGGCCTTCTCCTTTTCCACCGGCAATGCCGATATCTGCTTCTCTGGCCTCACCAGGGCCATTGACAACACAGCCCATGACTGCTACTTTAAGATTCAGATGATCAAATTCCGTCACCATATTCTCTACCTGATTGGCAAGTCCGATCAAATCGATATTAGTTCTTCCACATGTTGGACAGGACACAACCTCAATACCTCCCTGACGAAGCCCCAGTGTTCTGAGAATCAGTTTTGCCGTGGCAATTTCGTTAACAGGATCACCGGTCAATGAAACCCGTATCGTGTCTCCAATTCCCTGATTTAAGATAATCCCAAGTCCCAGAGCAGATTTTATATTACCGCTATATACTGTTCCTGCCTCTGTAATTCCCACATGAATTGGATATTTACATTGAGGAGCCAGTATCTCATGGGCTTTGGCACACATCAACACATCCGATGATTTGATACTGACTACCAGATTATCATATCCCATATTTTCAATCATCTTCACTTTATCAAGAGCACTTTCCACCAACCCCTCTGCTGTCACTTTTCCATATTTTTCAATCAGATTCTTTTCAAGAGAACCACTATTTACTCCAACACGAATTGGTACCCCATATTCTTTTGCTTTATCAACAACAGCCTGTACTCTTTCTTCTGAGCCGATATTTCCTGGATTGATTCGAATTTTGTCTGCTCCATTTTCAATGGCGGCAATTGCCATCCGATAATCAAAATGAATATCTGCTACAATCGGAATATGAATCTGTTTTTTAATCTCTCCGATTGCTCTGGCAGCTTCCAGGGTCGGCACTGTAGAACGAACAATATCGCATCCTGCTTTCTCCAGAGCCAAAATCTGTGCAACGGTTGCCTCCACATCTTCTGTTTTTGTATTGGTCATGGACTGAATCAGAACAGGATTTCCCCCACCAATCATACGATTTCCAATCTGAATTACTTTAGTATTATCTCGATACATTTTTCTCTCCTCCCATTTTTTATCTTTTCAAGAAAGTTTTGTAATGAATAAAAAGAGACTGCTTTGGACAAAAGCTCTTACTTACAGCTAAATTGAACTTCTATCCATATATGCAGTCTCAAATGCTCTGATATTTACATCAAAAAAATATTTCTGATATCATTTGCCATGATAAAAATCATAAATGCCATCAATACGACCAAACCAGCAAAATGAACCATTCCTTCTTTGTCTGGTGATATCTTTTTTCTTCGAATCATTTCTATAATGATAAATACAAGCCTTCCGCCATCTAAGGCCGGAATCGGCAAAAGATTCATCACTCCCAGATTCGCACTGAGTAAAATTGCAAAATTCAAGAGACTGAGCGCTGCTGTTTTTATTCCATAGGCGATGGAATTCTCATACGTATCTCCAATCATATTTACAATTCCCACCGGTCCGGACATATCATTCAGCGATGCCTTGCCGCTGAACAGATATTTCAGACTTAAAAAAGTGGATTTTATCTGATAACGTACTTCAAGAATACTATATTTTATTGTGGAAAATATTCCCGGTGACGAAATCGAATCTACTCTGACACCAAATTCATAATATCCATCCTCTGCTTTGTGTCTTTCAACAGCGACGGTATCTGTCTTCCCATTTCTTTTGTAAGTTACCTCAACTTCAGGGTCATCATTATTCATATAATTATACAAGCTGATTTCTCTGAAATTATAAATGCGGGAACCATCCAGTCTGAGAATCTGGTCTCCTTTTTGAAGTCCTGCCTCATAAGCACCACTTTGTGGCTCCACATCTCCTATTACAGCCGGATCTGCCCCACCGATTCCAATGACAAACAAAGCCATAAAAAAAGCCAGTATAAAATTAAACAATGGGCCGGCAAAAATGACAGCAAACCGGGCCAGGGCAGACTTACTTCCAAAAGCTCTCGGATCATCATTATCCCCGTCTTCTCCCAACATCATACAACATCCACCAAAGGGCAAACATTTTACAGAATACTTCGTTTCTCCTCTTTGAATTCCAAAAAGGGTCGGTCCGATTCCAATAGCAAACTCCTCCACACAAATACCATTTTTTTTGGCGAGAAGAAAATGACCTAATTCATGAAATATAACAATCACACTGAACAGAACAATTGCCAGAATTATCTTCAATATGTCTCATCCTTCCTAGTTAAATTATAGAATATACCCACTGTTCTGTTTCCAGAATCTCTTCCAGAGATGGATTCGCAATCACCTGATGCGCATCCATACATTTTTCAATCAACCGGATAATATCCAGATATCCAATTTCTTTTCTTAAAAATTTTGCCACTGCTCTCTCATTGGCAGCATTAAATACAGTTGGCATGGAACCACCTGTCTTACCGGCTTCCAGAGCAAGAGCAAGACCACGGAACACTTTATAATCCGGTTTTTCAAATGTAATACTTTTTAAAGTTCCAAAATCCAGTCTGTCTCCTGCCAGACTTCGACGTTGTGGATAAAACAATGCATATTCAATAGGCACCTTCATATCCGGTGTGCCAAGTTGAGCCAGAATCGCTCCATCTACGAACTGTACCATAGAGTGAATGATACTCTGCGGCTGAACAACTACCTGTATTCTGGAATAATCCACATCAAACAGCCACCGGGCCTCCATCACTTCCAGCCCCTTATTCACCATCGTCGATGAATCAATGGTGATCTTCTGTCCCATCGCCCAGTTCGGATGCTTCAGAGCATCTTCAAGCGTAACTTTGCCGAGTTCTTCCAGTGTTCTTCCACGGAACGGTCCTCCGGATGCCGTCAGCAAAATCGAGTCAACATCCTGCTGTCTCGCACTGTGAAGACACTGGAAAATCGCAGAATGTTCGCTGTCTACCGGCAAAATCGAGACCCCATATTCCTTTGCCATCGGAATGATCAGGTGACCTGCTGTCACCAACGTTTCTTTATTGGCAAGAGCAATATCTTTGCCTTTTTTAATGGCTTCCATCGTCGGAAGAATTCCCATCATTCCTACCACAGCAGTCACTACGACATCTGATTCTTCCATTCCGGCAACGGAAACCAATCCTTCCATACCATGAAGAACTTCAACACCGGTTCCTTCCAACTCTTTTTTCAATTCCAGTGCCATAGCTTCATCAGACAAGCTAACCAGCGATGGATGAAACTCTTTAATCTGTTCCAACAGAAGTTCTTTATTTCGTCCGGCTGCCAGAGCAACCACGGATAACTCATCCGCATGTTCTCTCACAACCTCAAGTGTCTGTGTTCCAATAGATCCTGTCGATCCCAATATTGCTATTTTTTTCATTTTAATCCCACCACCAGTACTAATAAATAATAAATAATCGGAGCGGTAAAAATAATACTGTCAAAACGATCCAGAATTCCACCATGTCCCGGTATCAGATTACTATAATCCTTAATATCATAATTTCTCTTAATTGCCGAGGCCCCAAGATCACCAATAATGCTGATCAGTCCTCCAACAGCACAGATTACTGCAAAAGCCACTGGAAGATTGAATGACACCGTAATGAAATTTCTTGCGATCATACCATAAATAAACCCAAGAAGCCCTGCACCAATCACCCCACCGAAAGCTCCTTCTAAGGTCTTCTTCGGACTAAGAATCGGAGACATCTTATGTTTTCCGAATAATCTTCCTGCACAATAAGCCAGTGTATCATTTCCCCAGGCACTCAAGAATACGAGTACAATCATGCAAGCTCCATTCTCCAGAATCCGGATTCTGTAAATACAAGACAACATAAATGCTACATAAAAAAGTGAGAAAAATGCAATTGCCACACTGGAAATCTCATATTTCGGAAAAGTAAATACGTAAACGGTAAAAAGCATCACCAGAACCAGCAGCGCTAATGGAACTACATACTGATCCAGGCTTAAAAGTAATAAAATGTAATAGAGGATTGCTCCGGAATAGGCAATAACCGCCAATGCAGACTTCTCTTTATGAATCACTTTTAACAGCTCATACATTCCAATCAATGAAATACCTGCAGTCACAAAAAAAGTAAGCATTCCACCATAATATAATGTAATCACTGCAATAATAACTAAAATAATTCCACTGATTAACCTTTGTTTAAACATATGCGATCCCTTCTAAATTCCTCCAAATCTTCTTTCTCTTGTATTATAATACTCAATTGCCCTTATTAATTCCTTTTTATTAAAATCAGGCCATAAAACATCTGTAAAATAAAATTCTGTATAAGCCAGCTGCCAGAGAAGCCAATTCGACAGCCTCTGTTCTCCACTGGTACGAATCATCAAATCCGGATCCGGCAATTCTTTTGTATCGAGATAAGAATTGAATAAATTCTCTGTAATATCCTGCACCTCGATAACATCATTTTTACAATCTTCTGCCAGATGACGGATACCTCTCACAATCTCATCTCTGCTCCCATAATTCAATGCTATGGTAAAATTAAGCCCTGTATTGACAGAAGATACTTCTTCCAGCTTTTCAATGGAACTGCGAATATCTTCATCGAGTTTTGACCGCTCTCCAATCACCCGCACGCGCATATTGTTTTTCGAAGTTCGCTCAATACAATCTATCAGATATTTACGCAAAAGATTCATAAGCCCTTTGACTTCTTTTTCCGGTCGATTCCAGTTTTCTGTTGAAAAGGCATATACTGTAAGATATTTAATTCCCAGATCCCATGCATCCTCACAAATCTGTTCCACTACTTTAGCTCCCTGAGAATGTCCGACATTTCTCGGCATCAGATGTTTCTTTGCCCAACGGCCATTGCCATCCAGAATAATCGCAACATGCTCCGGAATCTGACATACTTTACCATTTATTTCTCTTTCCACAAATATTCCTCCATTGGTATTCTATTATTATATTTAACCCAACAAAAAATACAGGCAGCCAGTCATACCGGCTGCCTGGTTGATTAAAATCGAAACTCGTAATTAAACTGTAAGAATCTCCTGTGATTTTTTCTCCATAGCATCATCAACAATCTTGATATATTTGTCTGTTTCTTTCTGCACTTTACTCTGCTGTGTCTTCAGTTCATCTTCTGTAATCTCGCTGTTCTTATTAGCCTTTTTCAGAGCATCATTGGCATCACGGCGAATGTTACGAATCGCAACCTTGGCAGCTTCTGCTTTTTTCTTCACATCCTTAACCAGATCCTTTCTGTGCTCTTCTGTCAGTTCAGGGAATACAAGACGAATCACCTTACCATCATTACTAGGATGAATTCCAATATCAGACTGCTGAATCTCTTTCTCAATCGTCTTTAACAGACTTGTCTCCCAAGGCTGGATACAGAGAATACGTGGCTCTGGTACAGTAATATTACCAACCTGCTGTAATGGTGTAGGGGTACCATAATAATCAATCTTAATCTTGTCAAGTACATGTGGATTCGCTCTGCCGGCACGAATGGAATTATACTCTCTTTCCAAACTGTCAACAGATTTCTGCATCTTTTCTGTATACTTCTTAATCATAATATGTCCTCCTGAAAACTCTCTGATTCTACTTACAATTTACAATAATTGCACTGATTTGTCAATAATTAACTGTTTAAACAAACTATACTGTCACATATGTTCCATTAAACTTGCCGCCCATGGTATTGGAAATACTGTTCTCTTCATTCAATCCAAAAATTACCAATGGCATCTTGTTCTCCAGACACATAATCGTAGCAGTAAGATCAATGACTCCCAGTTTCTTTGCCAGAACTTCATCCAGCGAAATCTCGTCATATTTCACTGCATCCGGATTTACCTTTGGATCACTGTCATAAACTCCGTCAATGGCCTTGGCAAGAAGAATCGCATCCGCCTCAATCTCAATGGCCCGAAGTGCTGTTGCCGTATCTGTAGAAAAATAAGGATGTCCGGTTCCACCGGCAAAGAAAGTAACAACTCCATCTTCCAACTGCTTTACAGCATCATCTTTGGAAAACAACTCCGTAAACGCTCCACATTGAAATGGAGTATAAACCTTCGTCTTCATCCCAACATGACGAAACATATCAGACACATAAATGCAATTCATAACAGTAGCGAGCATCCCGATCTGATCCGCTTTCGTTCTCTCCATATTTTCACTGGTTCTACCTCTCCAGAAATTGCCGCCGCCGATCACAATGGCAACCTGCACACCGGAATCAACCACCTCTTTTACCTGTCTTGCCACATCTAAAACTGTCGCTTCATCAAAGCCTGTCTTTTTATCTCCGGCAAGAGCTTCTCCGCTCAATTTTAATAAAACACGCTTTAAATCTTTCAAATCTGTCATGAAAACCTCCAAATTTTATCCTGTCAGTACAAAATTATACTTAGATTAATTATATCTGATTCCATAATTATTGTAAAGAAGATTACTTGATTTTTGCTGTTTCAAGAATCATTTTTACTACCATATCATCCAGTACTACTCTGTTTACATACGCATCGGAATAGAAACTTGTATAGGAACTGTAATCTTCTGACTGGAAATACTCTTTCTTTGCTTCTTCTGTCACGGAAAGTCCTTTTTCTCCTGCAATGACATCAGCAAGCAAAAATACTTTAACCGTATTTTCACAACTGTCATGATAACTTTCTCTCAAAGCGGCCTCATCCTCATATCCATATACGGAAAGATATTCTTCCAGAGAATATCCCTGAGCAGAGAGATTTGATGCCAGTGCATTCACCAGAATATCCACACGGTCTTCAATCAGAGTATCCGGAATCTCCTGGAACTCTGATTTATCTACAAGATAATTCCAGACTGCATCTGTCTCTTTATTATCTTTTAAGGCTTTTTTAATCTGCTTTTTCATATCTTTGACAGAAGTATAACCATACGTATCCTGCAAATTCTCTTTTACAAAATCATCTGTCAATTTCTGGTCTTCTGTCTCACTGATATAATGAATCGTCGTCTTAAATACCGCATCCTTTCCGGCCAGATCTTCCGAAGTATAATCGTCCGGGAAAGTAACATTTACCTCTACAGTCTCTCCCGGTGTATGACCAATCAACTGATCTTCGAACCCATCAATAAAAGTATCGGAGCCAATCGTCAGGTCGTATCCCTGTCCATCGGAATTACCACCTTCAAACTCTTCACCATTTACCGTACCAACATAGTCAATATTTACAACATCCCCGTCTTTTACCTCGCGATCTGTAACCTGCTTTGTGGTCTTATAATTCTCCATAAAACTGTCAATCTGTTCCTGCACTTCATCATCACTGACAGAAACATCTGCACTGGCAAGCTCCACAGCAGAATAATCGCATACCTTAACATAATCAGCGGCATCGATATCCGCCAGAGTACCATCTGCATTTAAACCTTGCCCATAGTCAACAGTAATCGTCTCTGTTTTACTTTCTGTTGTCACCTCATCTGCTTTCTGACTGGTGGAACAGCCTGTTAAAACACCTGTTGCCAGAACCAGTGCCAGTCCCATTGTAATAAACTTCTTCATATTATTTTCCTTTCCTGATCGAACTATTTTATAATTATATCAAAATACATGCGCTTACTTGACTATAATTTTGATATAATCTCTCTTTCCAGTGGTTCTGCGATAACCGCACCGCGAACAATGGCATTTCTGGCATAAAAAAGTGCTTCTTCCAGAGATGGATCCACACCTTTTCCATCCATGTACATCATGGCCAGACTATAATATGCCATTCTGTGCTCCGCCAATTCTACCGCATTCATAAAACAGGCAGCTGCTTCTTTAAATTCACCGGAATGATAGTATTTCGTACCCATCTGGTACATTTTTTTCGCTTTTGGCATAGATTCTTCCAATTCTTTTTCTCGTTCAAGCTGATAAGCTCTGGCAATCTTCCGAACTTTGATAATAGACTTCTCATACTTGGTATTGACTTCATAAGAACCATCCTCTTTCTGTAAGAGCAGAGTCTGCGTTGTAAGTCCGTCAAGCAAAAGCTTCATAACATCCTGAACTTCTTTCAGGGGAACCGTCGTATTAATAATTCTTTCTGTCTTCTCCAGATCAACCAGATGATTTTCTTTCAGCGGAAGTTGTCCAACAAAAAAAACAGAATGCTTCATCACATTCTTCTTCTCCTCCGCATCTGAAGCGTTCTGAACCATCTCATACATTTTATTAATATTCTCTTTAGTGAGTGTCTTGCCATCCATCATGGCACTGATTTTTGACTGTTCCACGTTTTTTTCCTCCCTGACGTATCCTTCTACCAAAAAACTGGTAAATACATGGAAATTATATTCCTTTTACAAACACTTGTCAATTATATGGGGATGAACATACTCAACAGAAATCTCCTGATCCATTCCACAAACAACGACAATATAATCTTCCAGCTTCTTCTCAATAAAATGGACAGATTTTTCTTCCATTTTATCAAAAATCCGTATGCTATCACTGACATGAAAAGAAATCTCTTTCAAATCTCTTGTAAGACCCTCCCCTGTCATCTTCAGATAACTTTCTTTCAGAGCCCATATTTTCGTAAATAATTCATCTTTTTCCGACTCCTTTGCTGTCCGGATATCTCTCTGTTCTTCCTCTGAAAAATAACGGTTCACAATGCGGTCATGGACCGGTTTTATTTTCTGAATATCACATCCAACCTCTTCTTTTCCGGTAACGCAGATGACATACTTCCCGGAATGAGAAAGATTAAAACAAAGATCCTGATGATACGGTTTCCCATGGATACCCACAGAAAAAGAATCCCCCAAAAAGGGAATCCCTTCTCTGTAAAATACATATCGAAGCAAAAGACCCGCCCCGGCTCCTGCCTGTCTGTCCCCCAGACCCGGATAACGCATGATTCGATTCCAACGTTCTCTCATCATCTTTCCTTCCCAGTCAGGGCGATTACATGGATCTTCCATAGTATCCACATCCAAAATATATAAATGCATCATTTTTCCATAACAGATCAGAACTTTGTGACAAGATCTTTGATCTGTTCTTTGCCCTGAAAACCTACGGATTGATTTACCAGCTTGCCACCTTTCATTACCACCAGCATCGGGATATTCATAACTCCAAAACGGGAAGTCAGCTCCGGCTCCTCATCCACATTTACTTTACAAAATTTGACTTCAGGCATTTCCTCTGCCACTTCTTCCAGAAATGGAGCGAGCATCTGGCATGGACCACACCAGGTTGCCCAGAAATCAATCAATACCGTCTGCTCGGACTGAATGACTTCCTTCTCAAAATTATCCCATGTTATTTTTGTTGTTGCCATATCTAAAATCCTTTCTTTTCTAAACAAACTATGTTTTATTATACAACATTTTATGGGATTTGTCCCCTTTTAATTGCAGAGAAATAAGAGATCTATCTCTGATTTTTATTTTCTTTCAAAAATTTCACAATTTCTGTCGCTTTTGGCGTGCATCCCGGAACACTCTTTTCAAAACATCTGGTACAATTTCCAACACCAAGGATACCTGACTGACCTTTATATCCCTGACCGATGGCAATCGAATGTTGAGAAATCCCGCTGAGATAACCTTCTTCTTTTAAACGATCCAAGGCATAAATCAGAGAACCGTAACACGCTGAGCAAGCATCTTTTGGAGCAACATAGGCACTGAGTTTTTTTACTTTTCCTCTCGGACTTACCAGAATATCGACACTTCCATCCGGACTCAGGTCATGAATTGTTGCCTTTTCTGTGCGATCGCCTATCCATGAGCCTTCCAGTACTACCAGATTGTGAAAATCGTTCTCCTGCAAATACGTTATCACGCCATCCACAATTTCGGGATGAGTCACTGCACCGCCCTCCGCAGTATCAGCAATGACAAGATTCGGTTTTATTCCGATATATTTATTTTTATCCCCAATATCTTTTGCAATATCGGCTTCTTGTAAAATTTTTATTGTCATCTGTTAATAGTTCTGACCCTGAATTTGGTAAATATCATTTTTATTCATTCTTTTTCTCCTTTCATCACAAAAAGCCATGACTTTCATCATGGCTATCATATCATGGCAGTTATAACACAGCAATAATGGAAATCAATCATTACTGTGTTATATTATATATCATTAACAGAAGAGGATTATCTGACAAAACATGGCTTCTTATTGTCAAATTTCCATCCTGGAATAAGGTACTGCATACCTATGGAATCATCGCGGGCACCCAGATTTTTTTCCAGATACAGCTTATTTGCTTTCATAACCTGCTCACGGTCAACTTCGATTCCCAGGCCGCCTTTTTTCGGAAGATCGATGCACCCATCTACAATCTGCATTGGTTCTTTTGTGAGACGTTCTCTTCCTTCCTGCCAGATCCAATGAGTGTCAATTCCATTCATTTTGCCAAGAATCGCCGCTGCACACTGGACTACCATAGCAAGAGAAATGTCAAAATGGTTATTGGAATGGCACCCCCACATCATACCGAAATCATTACACATCTGGCCAACCCGAACAGAACCATTCATCGTCCAGAAATGAGGATCTGCCAGAGGAATATCTACGCTCTTTAACGCAAGGCAATGATACATTTGTCTCCAATCGGTATTGATCATATTTGTGGCTGTTGCATACTTGTCTCACGTTTAAATTCTGCCATAATCTCTCTTCCGAAAAATCTTTCTGTTCCTAATACAAAAACTCTTGACAATGAGAGGTTTC
Organism: Lachnospiraceae bacterium; assembly: GCA_028721415.1. Lineage (GTDB taxonomy): Bacteria > Bacillota > Clostridia > Lachnospirales > Lachnospiraceae > Anaerobutyricum. The sequence goes on from JAQYIU010000099.1 coordinate 123,354, forward strand.
CAACAATACACCTGACAGATTTACAATCTGAATCCTTTGTTTTGATTTACAAAGAATCCACTTTACGAAAACCAATTGACAAATTATTCGAGCGTGCCGGATTTAAACCAAACATTCTTTTTGAAACAAGAAGCCACAAAGCTATATTATCCATGGTCAAAGCCGGTGAATGCTGTGGATTTATCCCATATTATTATATAAAAAACCAAATTCCCCGCGGAGTAAAGGTTTATTCACTCTCGGAACCCCTTTCATGGGATATTACCGCTTCCTACAAAAAGAAGTCTTACCTTAGCAAGGCATCCCGAGCTTTCATATCCCTTGCAAAGGAATATTATAACCAAATGTAAATTTTCTTATTTACAATACCCCGTCTCCCGATCAGATATAGAAAAAGGACCCAACTCTTCGTTGAATCCTTCTCTGAGTGGACCCACAGTCCATCATCATTCACAGCCATAATGTCGCACTGTAATAACTGCTGCCACTCCAGAAGACTGTTCCCCGTTTTTTCGTACAGCTCTGCAGCTTCCTGCCCTAGTGTCTTTTCGTAAGGAATTACAACAGACTGCGTAGGGGTTTGGCGCCCATATCTTATTTCTGCCATCTTCCCCTCCCTGCTATTGCTCTGTGTTTTCCATGGATGATATCACCCCATCATCCAAAGGGAGATATATGGGATCACCGCCTTTCTTAAAATGGGTATAAAAAATACCACCAATCCATTGTGGCCGGTGGCATTTAACTTTCTATTTCCTGTATCATTGCATTAAACATTTGCCCTTCATTCATTTCGTCCATATAAAACAGATCCCCATCTTCAAACATATTCTTTTTCGCTTCATCTTCCGAGAATGCATACTCTATTACAAGCGCGTCCGCCCATGAAAGACCTGTAATCATGAAAAATTTATGATCGTTCGCCCTAAAACATTTCTGTCCATGAATATCTGGTATTCGCTCATATTTTTCTTCAATTCTTCTTTCTAAGATTTCGCAACGCTCACTAATCTGTCTTTTCTTCTCCTTCGAGATCATATCGCTTTCTTCCTTCCTTTCCTGTTGATATTTTATAATACGCACCATTATGATGACTATTCTTTTCCGGATGATACTGTAAAATTCCATCACCACCAAAATTTACTTTATACCCTCCGCCATCTTCAAATTTTATTCCCTTCAGGCTTCCTCCCATCAATGGTTTTACATCATACCCACTATTTTCTAATGTTTTTTTTAAACCTTCAGGTGAGTATGCTTTTAGCATTTTGGGATGTCCCGCTATCCTTGATGCAAGATCCAGCCGATTCTCTTCCGCAACTCTCTTCGCTTTTCCTTCCGGGTTCTCTTTTGGTAATTTCTTTTTTTCTATTTTATCACGTTTTGTTTCTTTACTCCATTGCTTCGTATGTACGTTTTGCCTTTTTCCATCTCCAGGCGCATATTCCACCAGGCACCGGCAATACTTATGTCTGCGAAACACGTTATTTCCTGTATCAGAAACCGCTTCGTAATCATAAATGCCTGCAAGTTTATCACACCACTCACAGCATTTTCCTGTTGATGTTCGTATGATTTTAGGACTCAGTCCAGCTTTATACTGAAAATCCGCATTTTCCCTCACAGCATCGTTTACAACTGACTGGGAAAAATTAACGACCGGTTCGCCAAGCATATAGGCAATGTCATCGTATTTTTCTTTCCCTGAAACAATGTCTACAATTCCTCTTACCTTATCTTCATTTATTTTCGGCTTGATTGCTTTAATTCCAATACCTGCCTTTTTGTTCAATATCTCCTGTATCTTAGCAGATATATCCGCAACCAACTCATAATTGTTCCCCAAGGTATCTCTGATAATCCGATCTGCGATATTGTAATACATACGTCCATCTGGTAACACGGAAGAGGATAAATTTTTCTTGAAGGATCCAGACAAGAGCTCTCCTACTTCGATTGCAAATTCATTTGCTTCTTTGTATGTTGCATTCCCCTGTTCCACCTTCCGATATAACTCTCTGATAATTTTACTGTTATCA